>JAICQE010000102.1 GCA_025938035.1 Vicinamibacteria bacterium | reverse complement strand
CCGCGATCGCATCATCATCGCCGGCATCACCTGGCTGATCGGTCTGCTCAACCCGGCGTCGGCGTTCATCAAGGCCTGCAAGGCGATTTACGACATCGTCATGTTCTTCGTGAATCGCGGCAGCCAGATCATCGCGCTGGTCAACGCGGTGGTCGATTCAATCGCGGCGATTGCGAACGGCGCCATCGGCGTGGCCGCGACGTGGGTCGAAAACGCCCTGGCGCGCGCGATTCCGGTGGCCATCGGCTTCCTGGCGTCGCTGCTCGGGCTCGGCGACATCAGCGGCACCATCCGCTCGACGATTCAGAAGGCACAGTCTCCGATCAATAGCGCCATGGACTGGGTGATTCACCAGGCGGTGAAGCTGGCGAAGGGTCTAGGCAAGCTCGTTGGCGGCCTCTTCGGCAAGAAGGATAGGGACAAGGAGGGGAAGGACGGCGAGCCAGCCCCTGCACTCGATGGCGTCAAAGGCGAGGCGCTCGTCCTCGTGCGACAGAAGCTGACGGGCGAATTCAGCGATTCGGAGGCCGAGACCGCGCTTTCGGGCATTCGCAATACGCTTGCGCCGCGCGGACTGAAGGCACTCGAACTGGGTCCGGCCAACGACGCCGGGGAACGCGCGATTCTGGCAGAAGCCAGTCTTAAGGAACGGATCGAGACCATCGCCGCGAAGGAAATCATGGTCGGTGTCTCCGCGAAGGTGACGGTGACAGGCGACGTGATGGAGGGTCTCATGACACCCGAGGAGGCGGCGAAGACGAAGTTCGAATACACGCAGAAGACGCTCGGAGCCAAACGAGCGGCCGCACTGGAAGGCAGTCAGGAAGCGGCGTTGTTGCCTGAGCTCGAGGGCCAGTATGGCAGGGGTTTCCCGATGAAATCGTTCCAGCCCTCCGCGGGCCTCATCATCAAGCCACCGCCCGGTGAGTCAACTCTGGAAGTGGTGGCCTGGAACACGGGAAACAAGGTGCCCCGCCACAACCTCTCTCACGCCGAGAAGCAGTTCATCTCGTGGTTCAATAACCGGCCGCCGGAATGGAAGAAGCGGGTCGTGTCGATCGCGTTTCATTTGACCCACAATCCGTGCGCGAAGGGGGAAACGGGCTGTGCCTTCGATATTGTCGACCTGCAGGCAGCGCTCTCGCCGCAGAAGGCGGTGGTCACGGTGACGTGGGACGAGGATCGTGCAGATATGGCGAAGGCGAAGAAGACCCTTGGTCCGATAGCGAAATAGTTAGCTTGTCTGGCGCGGGTGAGCACGGTGCTTGACACGGCCGTTTTCCTATGCGGCAATACCCGCGGCTCAACCAAATCAATACCGCTGCAACCCCGGACGGTCCGATCCGGGTGTACCCGAGGCGTGTCACATGAGCGACCGCGTCACGGCCATCGTCACGCTCATCAGCTCCATCAGCGCCGGAGTGATGGCGTTCGTCAATCTCGGCCAGGTTCCGCGAAACGTCCGGCTGTTCATCGTCGGAGCGGCCGCGCTGATCGTCATCGCCGGCGTGACGACGCTCGTCGCGCGGTGGTGCCGCCCCGAATGGCAGCTCGGATTCGACGGAAAACGAGTGTCGAAGGTGAAAGTGGCGATCAGCGTGGTTGCGGTCGGAGCGGTGGTGGCGGCCGCAGTCGTGTTGCTGAACGTGACGGCGTCCTTTCACAGTGTTCTGTACGAAGTCGCCGTGATGTCAGACCGCACCGAATTGACCGCCTCGGCTCCGCAGTCGGGTGCGTCGACGACGGTGAGGGTGGCGTACCCGCAGAGGGCAAACTGCCGTGGGTTCGACCGGAATGTGAATCAAAAGGCCAGCTACTACGCGGACGATCCGGACGGGCCTGTGCCCGCCCTGCAGGTGTCCGGGTTTGCTGACCCGCAGACATTCGGTTTGCGCTGCAGACCACCGGTCAAGACTGGCTCGCTGGAGCTGTCCGTGGCGGAAGTCAACGTCGGGAAGTTGCGAACCGAGGAGCGCACGGCGCTCAGTCGCCGGTTCTGGATTTCGGGAGGAATCGTATGGCTTCTCATCGGGTTGGGATTGCTGGTCTGGCTCTATTTGCTGTAGTGCTCGGCACGGCGTACGGGCAAGGCGGCAACCAACACAACGGTCAGGTGCACGACGCTGACGATAAGACTGCCGTGTTCGCCAGGGTGTCGGCCTACACTCCCGGCACACCGCAGGACAAAGGGGGGGACTGCCCGACATTCGGAAAGCCGCTGAACCAGACGAACTCGAACCAGTCGACGGGTAACTTTATCCTTACGCTCGAGAAGACTCCGCCTGCGTACGACGCTGTTTACTGTGCGAACGCATATACACCGCGCGTTGACCGGTCGGTGCCGAACACCGGCAGCGAGCCGGTGATTCCCACGCCCGTGCCGCTGGTCAAACGGACAACGAATGTTCCGGACATGGAGCGCATCGTGAACAGGGAATTCCGCGCGTTCATGTCGAATCTCCGCTACTTCCGGCAGGTCAATCAGAGCGGAGTCGATCAGGCCCTTGAAAAGGCGACGGGTGCCGCCACTTCACCGGACGAGCGTCAGCTGATCGACGCACTGCGCCGGACCATCGCGGCGCCGCCAGCGAAATAGCGGTTTACGGCGCACAGCAAACAGGTGGCGGCGGGCTGGCTCTACCCATGCCCACCGCCGCTTCTCATCATTCCGGCGGTCTTACCGCCTCTTGACCGCTTCGTAGATGCTTGCGGCGCCGCCGCCGACGGCCGCGCCGATCAGCGCGCCTTTCGCACCGCCCATCGCCCCGCCGACGCCTGCTCCGGCTGCCGCCGACCCGCCGATCATCAGGGCCGTTTTCGTCTTCGAGCGCTCCGGTTCGCGCTCATAATCCGCGTCGGTCCGTCGCGCGACCTGGCGAGACGTCCGATACGCCGCGGGCCGCGCCTGGGTGCGTCCGTCCACGCATTCGGTGACGTATCTGCCCTTGCTCTGCGCGACCGCGGCATCGGGCACGCCCAACGTGCCGGCCGCTCCCAGAGTGACGATCATCAAGACGTGCGCTGTTCTCCGAAACATGGCCCCACTCCTGCGCGATGGTCTATCGCGCTCGGCGAGACGTGGCATCTGCAACGAGGTGGGTCAAGGACGATGCCAGCCGTGTTTGGGCCAATCGCGACAGAACACTGTGGAGAGCTCCTTCGTTTGCTGCCCGCGTCCTGCTGAGTGGAATAAGGCTGAGCCGCCGGAGCTACGTTCGCCGGTGGACCTCGGTCGGTGCGAAGCGGCGCGCGTTCGATTATTCGATGAAGTACCGCGTCATCACGCGGGCGATGGCCTCTGCCCTGGACTTCCCCATCGGTCCCGAAGCGCCGCCCCGCCGGCGCAGGAGCCCATCCCGCTGCGCTTCTTCCGACGGACAGAGCCGCAGCCGCTTCATCTGAAACTCGCGCAGGTCCTGGGGATACGCCCCGGGACAGTCGGGATCCGTTGGGCGCTCGAACCGGAACATCCGGCCGGTCGTCGATAGCGCCTGAATCGCGACCCGACGCGTCCCCATCACCGCCGGCTCGTAGTACGAGGGTATGTCGCCCGCCAGACGGTACGTCGACAGGACGGCTTCGCCGTGCTCCTCGTTGATTCGCTGCCACGAGTAGACGAAGTTGGTCTGTGGACCGAAGATGTCGTACTCGCTCAGGGCGACGACGTGGGAGTGCCGCCGCTCGGGCCATGGCAGCCGGCGCGCGACTTCATCGAGCAGGGCACGCGCGTCGAACTGGTTTCGTTCCGCCGCCCACAGGCCCTCTGAGTCGATGTCGAGCGCCGGGAGCACATCGCATCGCACGCGCCAGCTCCCCTCGAGAATGGCGCAGACGTCCTCGAGCACAACGCCCTCCGGGCTCCGGTACATCGGCACGAGACCAACCGACAGACCGGTGTAGAACGGCACGGACTCCAGCGTGGCATCGATCGGTGTCGGCGACCCACTCGGGGAGAGCCGCGCGATCTTCATCATCAGGACGGCCCGTTCCTCGGAGACCGGCAGCCGTGACGCCAGCTGCTTCTGATAGTGCGCGAGGGCGCGGCTCTTCTGGCCGCTCCCGGTCAGGAGCTCGCCGATCAGAATCTGCGCCGCGACGTTCTGCGGCTCGAGACGAAGAGACGCATCGACGGCGTCCAGCGCGTGGTCGAAATGTCCCGCCTCTCCAAGAATCTCCGCGAATCGCAGATAGGTGCCGGAGTATTCGCGCAGTGAAACGTTGTTGGTGAGGCTCTCGAGCCGTGTGAGAGCACCTCTGTAGGTTGCGAGCGCCGCGTCTGTCAGGCCCAGCTGATACTGCGCCTCCGCCTTCCACAGCAGAACCGGTGCGTTCTCGCTGGAGATCGGATACTTCTCGAGGAACCGATCGACCGCGTCGATGACGCGCTGGTTCTCGCCATCGTAGTACGCCTGTGTGATCTCCTCGAACGCCTGGTCCTCGCGCGAGATGAACCAGGCGCCCGCCGCAACGGCCACCAGCAGGACGAACAGCGCGGATGCGGCAGTGGCGACAAGGCGGCGGATGAGCCGGGTCTGGTCCATGGATCGAACCCGATCCGCGTATCGGCCCCAGCCATCCATACCCGTAGCTCCACCCTGACTTCCGACTATTGACGTACTCTGTGAGCCTGCTGACTCGATGAAGACAATCGGTCCATATGAAATTACGGGCACGCTGGGCCAGGGCGGCATGGGCATCGTCTATTCGGCATGGGATGACCGGCTCAAGCGTGCGGTCGCGCTCAAGACCATTCGCGCGAACGAGACCGACCCGGCCGCGACCGAGCGGCTGCGCCGCGAAGCGAGGGCGGGGGCCCGGGTAAACCACCCGAACATCTGCCAGCTCTACGACATCGGATCCGAGGACGGACAGTTCTACATCGCCATGGAGCTGCTCGAGGGCGAGTCGCTGGCGTCGCGGCTCGAAGACCGCGCGATCCCGCTCAACGAAGCGGTCTCGATCGCGGTATCCGCGCTCTCTGCTCTCGAGGCCCTGCACACCCACGGCTTGATCCACCGCGATCTGAAGCCGTCGAACATCTTTCTCACCCCGCATGGCGTCAAGTTGCTCGACTTCGGCCTGGCGCTGCCGCTCGACGTCGCCGAGCAGGACCTGCGCCTGACGATGCCCGGCACGATCATCGGCTCGCCCCGGTATCTCTCACCGGAGCAGTTGATGGGAGAGGCGGCCGATCACAGAGCCGACCTGTTCGCCGCCGGCGCAGTGCTCTACGAGATGATTACGGGCCGGCCTGCGTTCGAGGGACAGACAATCCCGAAGGTCGTGCACGCGGTGGTCTACGAGAACCCCCCGGGATTGGATGGGCCGCCGGCGGTTGTCGCCGTTGACCGCGTCATTCACAAAGCGCTGGCGAAAAGACCGCAGGATCGCTACGCCACCGCGGGGGCGATGGCCGACGAACTGCGCGCGGCGATGCTGCTCGTGGATTCCGGCGCCACGAGCACGGCACCCCGTCCAATCACGCGCCTCATCGTCCTCCCGTTTCGAATGCTGCGTCCCGACCAGGAGATCGATTTCCTGTCGTTCAGCCTTTCGGACGCGCTGGCGACGTCGCTGTCGGGGCTCGAGTCGCTCCTCGTGCGATCGAGCCTCGTCGCGACGCGGTTTGCCACCGACCCCATCGATCTCGAGGCGCTGGCAAAAGCGGACGTGGACGCAGTGCTGACCGGCACGATTCTCCGCGCCGGCGACGAGCTGCGCGTGACGGCGCAGCTTGCCGACGTGCCGAGCGGCACGGTGCGATGGTCGCAGACGCTGCCGGGGCGGCTCGGCGACATCTTCCAGCTGCAGGACGCGCTCACCAGCCGGATCGTCGAATCGCTCTCCGTGCCGTTGACGGCGCGGGACAAACAGACGCTGGTGCGCGACGTTCCCGCCAGCGCCAAGGCCTACGAGTTCTACCTGCGGGCGAACCAGGTCGCCTATCAGGCGCAAAACTGGACGGTCGCGCGTGAGCTGTACCAGCAGTGCCTCGCCGAGGACGCGAACTACGCGCCGGCGTGGGCGCGCCTCGCGCGGCTCCACCGGTTGATCGGGATGTATTCCGGAGACGCCGCGGGCGATCCCTATGCGCTCGCCGAAGGGGCCTTTCAGCGCGCGCTGTCGATCAATCCGGATCTGTCGATTGCCCACAACCTGTTCACGCCCGTCGAACTGGAAACCGGCCGCGCACGGCAGGCGATGCTGCGGCTGCTCGATCGCACGCGCCAGCGCTCCGCGGATCCCGAGCTCTTCGCCGGCCTGGTTCAGGCGTGCCGATATGTCGGGCTTCAGCGGCCGGCGATCGTCGCGCACGAACATGCGATCCGCCTCGAGCCACGAATCAGGACCGCGGTCGCGCACGCATATCTCTCCGCCGGCGAGTACGAGAAGGCCACCGCGCACGACCACGAAGAACCGCCGCTCGTGATGGCGCTGGCGATGGATCTGATGGGGCAGCGCGATCGGGCGATCGCACACACCCGCCAGCAGCTCGTTCCCGGCCTGCCCGCGCTCTTCAGACGCTTTTTCGACCTGTTGATCGCCGCCCTCGAAGGCGGCGGAACGGATGCACGAGCGGTGGCGGACGACGTGCTGGCCCGGTGGCGGCTCCGCGATCCGTGCGGAACGTTCTATCTGGCGCGTGCGCTCGCACGAATCGAGCACCCCAGCGCGCTGACGATTCTGAGGCGTGCGGTCGAGGGAGGCTATTACATCTACCCCTTCATCACCCGCGACCCGTGGCTCGACCCGCTGCGCGGCAGCAGCGAATTCAACGCCATCGTCCGTCTGGCAGAGTCGGGGTATCGCGATGCTGCCGACGCATTCGCGGCGGCCGGCGGCGAAAAGCTGCTCGGCCCCACCGACTGATTCGACTCGTCACCTCGCCACCGACCGCCGGCCGACCGCGAAGAACAGTCCGCCTTCGCGGCCGAGCGTCCGCATCCACCCGATTTGCGCGATCCAGCTCTCGACATTCCAGTCGTCGGCCGCCGGCGCGAAGAGCTCGCGCCCGTCATCGCCGAAGACCGTGCTGGGAAACGCGCGCAGGTACTCGACGTGGTTGTCGGCAAACCAGCGCTTGACCTCGGCGAGCGTGTGCCGGTGTTCCTCGGGGTGCTGGTATTGGTCGCGTAACCACGCCAGCCGTCGGGCGGGCTCCTCGCGCCGCTCGCGCAGGATCGGATCGAAGGGGACGATCCGGAAGCCGGTGAGCCGCGCGATGCCGCGGCGAAACCGGAGCGGCAGGCGCGCGACCGCGTTGTAGACGCCAACAACCACCATTCCGCCGGGCCGCGCCAACCGGACGAGGGAGGCGAACGCCGCAGCGGGATCGGCGGTGTGATGAATCACGCCGGCCGAATAGACAACGTCGAACGAGTCCGGTCTGAGGCCGGCATGGTGCAGATCGGTTTCGACGAAGCGGACGCCGGTGATGTCGAACCGCCGCGCCGCCGCGCGGCCAAGCCGCAGCGCGGCGCGCGAGATGTCCGCGCCGACGACCACGCGATCGGCGTGGGCCAGATACAAGGACATCTGCCCGGTGCCGCACCCGATCTCGACGACCCGGGCATCGGCGGGAATGGCGTCGTCGAGCAGCTGCGCAAAACGGCTTCGCTCGGCGCGGGCACGAAGTGCCGCCAGCGTATCGTGCGGCGGATAGCCCGGAAACGGCGCCTCGTCATAGAAACGCCGGACGACCTCAGTACGCGACTCGGCCGCCACGGCTCAGAAGATCGCGTAGATGAACGGCGCGAGCGCCTCGACGGCGGTGGCGAAGATCAGGATCACGCCGAACATGCAGAGAAACACGGCGAGGGGGATCATCCAGCGTTTGCCGGACTCGCGGCGCCACAGTCCCCGCACCAGATCGGCAATGGAGCCGCCCGCGCTGGCGACCATGACTAGGCGACGGTGGAAGCCGCCACGCTGCTTGAGGACCATTCGCGAGACTCCTTCAGTGAGGCCGACGCCGCGCGCTTGGTCACGACGGTCGGACCGGCAACGAGCACGTCGATGCCGCAGCGCCGGAACGTCAGGTATCCCTCCAGCGCCTGCGTGACGATCGGCTCACCGGCAACGTTGAACGACGTGTTGAGCAGAACGGGCACGCCGGTGCGGCGCCCGTAGGCCTCGAGCAGCTCGTGCAGCCGCGGCGCCATCCCGCGCTCGAGCACCTGGACCCGCGCGCTGCCGTCCACGTGCGTCACGGCAGCAAGTCGCGACCGCCACTCGGGCCGGACCGGAAAGACGCCGGACATGTAGCGCCCGAGCCGGGCGGCGCCGGATGGCAGATCGAAAAACCGATCCGCCGACTCTGCCGGCACGACCGGCGCGAAGGGACGGAATTCCTCCCGCCGCTTGATGTCGCGATTGAGGCGGTCGCGGATGGCGGCGTCGTGCGGCGCCGCAAGCAGGCTGCGATGGCCGAGCGCGCGCGGACCGAATTCGCAGGCCCCCTCCATCCAGCCGACGATCCGGCCGGCCGAAAGATCCGCCGCCACACGGTCGATGAGGACCGCGTTGGGGAGCTCTTCGACGTGTTGACCGTCCTCACGCGCGGCCCGCGCCAGGTGCGCCGCGTCAACGACCGGGCCCCAGAACGGATGGTCCGGGACGTCACGATCCGGATTGCCGAAGTAGATACGGTCGGCATACAGGGCCGCGCCGATCGCGCATCCGGCGTCGCCCGGCGACGGCGGAACGAAGACGCGCTCGAACCCCGAGTCGGCGAGAAGCCTGGCGTTGGCCACGCCGTTCAGGGCAACGCCGCCGCCAAAGCACAGGTCGTCCAGACCAGTTTCGCGGCGCAGCCTGGCGGCGATGCCGACCAGCGTGTCTTCGAGGACGCGCTGGACGCTTGCCGCGCAGTCGGCGAAACGCCGTCCTTGCGCGCTGTCGAGATCGATCGCGTCGTACGGATGACGGGCCGGTCCGAAGAGATCGACGAACTTCGCCGAATACGAGCGTTCGGCGGTGGTCTGAAACTCGAAGAACTCGGGTGCCAGCGCGAACGCGCCGTCGGGCAGCGGCCGGATCAGCCGGCGGACCTCGTCCAGCATGGTCGGCGACCCGTAGGCCGCCAGGCCCATCACCTTGTACTCGTCCTCGTTGACCTTGAACCCGAGCCAGGCGGTGAACGTTGAGTACAGGAGGCCCAGCGAATGCGGAAACCGCACCTCGCGCCGCAGCGTGATATGCGTGGTGCCGTCGGCACGGCGTTCGCCGTCACCGACCGTGAGGGTCGCCCATTCGCCGACGCCATCAGCGGTGAGAATCGCCGCGCGCCGCGTCGGCGCCGTGAGGAAGGCCGCGGCCGCATGCGACGCGTGATGATCGGTGAACAGGATCTTCTGCGGTGGGATGCCGAGCTGCCCGGAAATGATTCCGCGCACCCAGACCTTCTCGCCCAGCGTGTTCTTCATCGCGTGCGGAAACGAGCGCCACGAGCGTGGAAACGCGCGCAGGGTGGAGGTCAGGATGCGATCGAACTTCAGCATGGGCCGTTCGTAGAACACCACGGCGTCCAGGCCGGCTGGCTCGGTCCCCGCGGCGGCGAGGCACCACTCGATCGCACGCAGCGGGAAGCCCGCGTCGTTCTTGCGGCGCGACAGCCGTTCCTCCTGAACGGCGCAGACGGGCACGCCATCGATGACCAGGGCGGCCGCGGAGTCGTGATAGTGGGCCGAGATGCCGAGGATCTTCATGGTCAGTATTGGGACCGCGGTGAGCGCTCGCCGCGCGTCGGCTCAATCGGAATGAAACCAGCCGGTTCGTGCCGTTCCGCCCGCCGGGCGAACCACACGAACGGGGGCAGCGCCACGAAATAGATCACCCGCAGCAGCGTGTTGCCGAACACGCCGGCGATTGCCGCGGCGGCACGGAGATAGCGGTGCCACAGCCGCTTCGCGCGCGCGTGCCAGACATGGCGGCGGTACGCCTCGGGCGACACACGCGTCAGCTGCGTGTAGGTGTAGTTCATGTGAAACACCTCGTCTCGCAGGATTTTCTCGAAGATTTCCTGCGTCGGCGGATCGTCGCCGACGAGCTCGCGATACACGGCGAAGCGGCCCGCAGCGGACTTCTCCGCGACGTGGAGAAACGCCAGCAGCCGGTGGTCCGGTTCGCCCTCGATCGCCAGGTCGTCGAGGCCATGGCCGCCCGGCAGCGGATTGCCGTCCAGCAGGACCGGCCGCGTCGTTCGACGCGCCCGCACGAGCGCGGCTCCGCGATCGCGAAACATCTCGCCGTGGCGCAGTTCGTCGATGGCATGTTCGAGATAGAGCCGCCGCAGCAGCGGATCGGGCGTGACTTCGGCGGCACGGAGGATGTCGCGGCCGCCGTCGGTTTCGACCTCGGCGAACGTCAGGAGCTTGCGGAGCCGCCGATCGCCGTCGGACCACACCCAGCGGTGCAGGGGCCGCATCAGACGATCGACGGGAGCGGCGCGTTTGGCAGACATATCAGCACTGGAGGCCCCCGCCGCCGGGGATTAGCATACATTCGTCCCCGTGCGATCGTGGTTTCCCCGCCTCGTGCTGGCCCTCGGCCTGGCGCTCGTCTGCGCGGCGCTGATGGTGAATCAGTCCTGGCTCGATCGCCATTTCCTGCCGTCCTTCTTCGTCCCGCGCCGCTGGTACGTCTGGATTGAATCGGCGGTCCGAATCGGGATCGCGGCAATCGGTCTGCTGCTCGTCCTCGCGCGCGGGCGCGTGACGCGCGTGTTGACGCATTCACCGGGCCTGACGGTGCAGGTCCTCGCCGCCGCGCTGCTCGCCGTTGTCGCTGCTGAATTCGCCGTTCGGCGCATTCACCAGCAGCCGGCCGAGTGGCAGCTGCGTGACGAAGAACCGCGCCGGCAGGAGGATGCGCAGCTCGGGTGGGTGCTCGTTCCGGGCCGGGTCGGCCATGTGTCCATCGGCGGCCGCTCGATCGAGTACGCCGTCGACTCCAACGGGTACCGCGTGAGGCGCGCCGGCGAATCGGTCGACGCCGCGCGCCCGGCGATCGTCTTCGGCGGCGAATCAGTGATGTTCGGCGAAGGGCTCACGTGGGAGGAGTCCATCCCCGCGCAGGTGGAATCGCTGACCGGAATCCAGAGCGCGAATCTTGCCGTTCACGGCTACAGCACCGATCAGATCTATTTGCGCCTGACGCGCGAGCTGCCGCGTTTTCGCCGGCCGGCGGCGGTGGTGACGATCTTCATGACCGAACTGTTCGGCCGCAATCTGGACGCCGATCGCCCGCACCTGGCGCCCGGGCTGGTCTGGCGGCCGGCGGTGCGGAAAGCGCGCCTGGCGGCCATGGCCGGCTGGCTGGTTCCGTTCCGCCGCGAGACGACCGTGGAACGCGGAATCGGCGTGACGCGCGAGGCGCTCCACGCCATCGTGCGGCTCGCACGCGATCGCGGAGCGACGCCGCTGGTGGTCGTCCCGCAGTTCGGCCCTGAGGACGACGCGCTCCGCGCGCTGCGCGAACGGATCGTGACGGCCGATCTGCCGTCGCTCGTCGTGCCGCTGGATCCGGACTGGCGGCTGCCGTGGGATCGGCATCCGAACGCCAGGGCCGCGGGAGCTGTCGCCGCGGCTGTGGCGCGAACCCTTCGGGTTCGCGAGGCGAGCCGGAAAGGCTCGCCCCACGAAAACACAAAATAGACCCGCGTCTAGCGTCCCACTTCTACGTCATCACGCCGAGGAGGCGCTGCCGGTTCGGTCTCGGGAAGCGCGCATATCTGCGTTTCGTTCTGCCGCATCATCTCCACGAACGGCTCGACCAGCGACGGATCGAATTCCGTGCCCGCGCGCTCCTTGAGATACGCCAGCACGGTCTCCGCCTCCCACGCGTCGCGGTACGGCCGCCGTGTCCGCAGCGCGTCGAACACGTCGCACACGTGCACCAGGCGGCTGGCGAGCGCCGTCGGCCGCGCGTAGTACGGCGTCGGGTAGCCGCCACCGTCGAGCATCATGTGGTGCTCGTAGGCGACGACAGCGGCGACGTCGAGCGCTTCATCGCTTTCCAGGATCAGCCGCGCGCCGTCCGCCGGATGATGCTTGAACATCCGGCGCTCCTCTTCCGTCAGCTTCCCGGGCTTGGTCAGCACGCCGATCGGGATGCGGATCTTGCCGATGTCGTGCAGCAGCCCGGCGACGCCGAAGGCGCGGATTTCCTTCTTGTTGCAGCCGATCTTCTCGGCCAGCCCCATCGCCAGCACCGCCACGTTGAGCGAATGGGTCGTCGTGTACTGGTCGAACTCCTTGAGCTGCAGCAGCGGAAACACCATCCGGCGATCGCCGTGCATCGCCACCGCCAGCGATCGCACCACCGCTTCGGCCTCGAGCAGCGGAATGGTCCCGTGCAGCTGCACCTCCTGCTGCATCCAGCGCAGCGTTTCCGCCTCCTCCCGCAGCGACGTGTCGGGCGGCGCCGCCGGAGATGCCGCGGCTCGCAGGTGCGACTGCCCCTGCACGCCGACGGCCCCGAACCGCACGCCCAGCGCGCGCATCTGCCTGTTCTCGGCCGTCGTGGCCGACGGCGTCACGCGCGCGAGGATCTCCTGCAGGAACCCCTCGAACTCGTCGCGGCTGACGTCGCGCTCGAACTCGAGCCGCTGGATGCCGACCGCGGCCAGGCGATCGCCCCAGTCCCAGTCCTTGAACTCCCGCAGCGGTTCCCGGCCGTAGATGACTTCGCCGTCGAGGAAGGTAAACGAGCGGACGGTGCCCACGGGCAGCGCGGCCAGCGCCTGGTAGGCGCCGTCGATCGTCCGTTCGCGCGACGGGTGACCGGACGGGTACAGCGCCATCACGGCGATGGCCTGCGCAAACGAATGGAGAAAGATGGATGGATCGCCGGTCATACGCGCACCGCGTTTCGCAGTTCCTTGGTAAACGATCGCCGCGCCAGCGCCAGGAAGCGTTGCGCCTCCTTGTGCGTGGCCCAGACGTCCGCAAGCGTGCGCAGTGCGGCGAGAACGACCGGGCCGGGCGCCGCCAGCTTCGGTCCGCCGAAGATCGACTTGCCGCCGTCGACGAGGCCCAGCAGCGCCTGCAGGGCGTGCGGGTGACGCGACTTGCCCAGCGCCCGCACCGCGTGGATGCGCAGCTCCTCCGCCAGGTTCGCATCCGCGGCCAGCCGCGCCAGCAGCGGGATGAGCGCGGGGGGGCACCGCTCGAGCGCGGCAACGAGCCCGAGCCGGATGATCGAGGGCTCGTGATCCTCGAGTGCCGCCCGCACCGCGGCTTCACGCTCCGCCGGCAACTGCAGTTGCAGCGAGAGCGCCTGATAACGCACGCGGGCATCGGCATGCTGGATCCACGGCGTCAGCGAGAAGTCGGGCGGCAGTGTCCGGAGGCGTTCGAGGAGCAGCAGAAGGTTGCGCTGCACATACCACCGTTCGTCGTCGAGCCTGGCCGCGATGAGCGGCGTTGCCTCCACGGTCGTCCGCGCCAGCCGATCGATCAACCGTCGGCGCGTGGCCCGGCTGCTCGAGTCGATCAGCGCGTCCAGAAGCACCTCGTAGCCATCCGGCGAGATGACCGGCAGCAGGATGTCGAGGAGGTCGAAATCGACCGGAGTACGTTTCACGAGCGCCGCCATCGTCCGCGGGCCGCCGAGCTTGCTCTCGATCAGCTCCGCGATCCCGCTTCCCGTCGAGGGCGGCGTGGACGTCAGCGCCCGCAGCTCGCGGATCATGGCCGCGTCGATGGCGCGATCGATGGCGCGCTCGACGAGCGGTCCGGAGCCTCCGACCTCGAGCCCCGTTTGAATGAGGCGCAGCGGGTCCGCTTCGTGTTCGGAATTGCCGGCATACTCACCGCGGCGCTTGGGCCCCGCACTGCTCGCCAGACGCTGCAGGGTCTTCGAATAGTCGTTGGGATTCGGATCCTCCAGGTCCCATCCCGACAGCAGGCGATCGACCTGCTCGCGCAGCTCCGTGTCGGCCTCCGACCGGGCGTGCTCGTCCGCCGCTTCGGCATGCGTGGCCAGCTTCGACAGCATCCGGAGCAGGCCATGAGAGATCGTCTGCTGGCTCGCCTCGGCTGCGGCCTTGACGATCTTGACGATCGAATCGATCGCCATGCCGCTCGTGGCCCCTTGCACGAACGCGCGCCGTTGTGCGACGTCGCCGCCCATGGCGAGCAGGCGCTTCAGCGTTTCCGGCTGCAGGGCGTCGATGAGGCGCGCCGTGCGCCGCCGCAGCGGACCTTGCTCGTCGTCTGCCCGGCCCTTCAGCTCGTCGGCGATCTGCAGCAGGTAGCCGACGATCACCTGATCGTAGGCCTCGGCCCCGGCGCGATCGTCGATGGCCTTGGCGACGGCGACCGGATCGGTGGCCGGCGCGCCATCCCCGAGACTCGCGTCGGCGGCCATCGCCGCGTTGGCAAGACCGATCCAGAGTTGCGCCGCGTGATGCTGCAGCTGCTCGCCCGCATCGACAGCCGCGGACGGGTCCTCCTCGACCAGCTCGAGCCGTTCGAGCGTCAGCGGGTGCAGCCGAACGTGAAGCCACTGATTCAGGCGTCCGGCCGGTTCGAGTCCGAGCGGACGCACGCCGTCCCCCGCTTCGACGGCGAGCAGGTGAATGGCGCTGCCGATCTCGCTGCTCTCGACGCCGGGCAGGATGCTCAGCGCGCCGAGCCGGTGCTGATGCAGCACTTCGGCGAGCCGGCGCAGAACCGGCTGGCCGGGGTCCGTTGCTACGCCGTCGATGATCAGCTGATGCCGCGCCACGCCGAAGGCGAGCATCGGCCGGTCCTCGAGCAGCCGCAGCGCGCGCTCCGTCACGCGAACGGCTGCCGGCGCGAGCGACGGGTGGCCGCTCGGATACATCGTGTGTTTGTGCAGCGCGACAGAAAACTCCACGAGAAACGCGTTTAACTCGCGGGACAGCGCTTGGCGCGGAGCCGTCGTCGCCGGAGAAGACACGGACACGGTGACGGGCGAGGTGCAGAATTCATACCTCTGCCGGGAGGAATCCGGTCTCCCGTCAGCGCCGGATGCGGGCAGTGACGCGATGCGCCATGGCGTGTAGTTGCGTGGCGCCGCCGCGCCAGGAGACGCGCGGAAACAAACCGGTCCTGGCAGGTTTCCTGTAGTGTCTCAGAACTTCTGAAATGAGCCCACGCGAGAGAAGGCCGTCAGCCGCAGACGCCAGGAGGCAAATCGAGGCGCCCGTCAAACATTCAGCCTTCTCCCGCGTGGGACCATCAGCTGGTTCTTTTTTGATTGCGTGGAGCCGACTGAGGTGAACGGCAGATTCCATGCCGTCCCGGAGATGGGGAAATATAGGGATTTTTCAGTGGAGAACGCCGCTCGAGGTGTCGCTCTCAGCGAACACCTGAGCGGGCGTGGAATTTAAGTACGAACCCGTTAGAAAGTCATTGGCGGTCGAACATCGTCGTTCCGGAGACAGGGCGGCCCTGGGCGTTCGTTGAGGTGAACGAGCGAGTTAGTGTCTTCCCGTCGCGGCTGAGCGACAACTTTACACGCGTCCGTTCCTTGCCTTTGAGCGACGCCAGCATGTCGATCGTGTTCGGGTCCTTTCTGCTGACGACTGTCGAGTCGTAGTCCGCCTCTCCGGCAGGCGCCTTTATCGTTCCACCGGCTTTGGGAAGCACGAGAACATCGGCCGTGATCGGCGTTCCAGTCGCGGTCTTCCCCGACGTCGCAATCCGCAGGTTGTTTCCGTCCTCGGAGATCGTCAGCGTCAGGTCAGGCGGCGTCTGTCCACCTGTCGTCGCTGATTTTGCGGGGTTGAGTTTATAGGTCCCGACAAACGGGTCCGCGGCGCTTGCTGCATGCGGAACAGCAACCAGCGCGACCGCAAGGATCAATGCCTTCATCGTTCTCTCCTCACTGCACGTTCATCCGGGATGCGTAGGTCACGCGAGTCACGTGATCGTGGGGAGCCTTGTCAGGCTCGCCTCCCGTAGAGGCAGCGCCGGCTGTGCTCGCATGTCCCGTGCCGGAAGCGGTAGAGGCCGACCTTAAGGTCGGCTTTTCACTCTGCGGAAGAGTTATGAATGCTGCCCGGCAGCGCGTGACGCGTGGACGACCAACAGATGCTCGATCAGCCGCTGCGTATCGACGCCCTTGACGAAAAAGGCCTCCGCCCCTGCCTGCTCGATCGCCTGGGCGGCCGCGCTGCGAGGCTGCATCGACAGACCGAGAATCCGGATCTCGGGCAGCTCGGCGCGAATGCGCACCGTCGCTTCGATACCGTCCATATGCGGCATCCCGATGTCCATGAGGATGACCTCGGGCCGCAGCATATGCGCGTTCTCGATCGCCTCGATGCCATTCGACGCATCACCGACCACCGAGAGCTGCGGCTG
>JAICQE010000179.1 GCA_025938035.1 Vicinamibacteria bacterium | reverse complement strand
TCGTGGAGTTGATCGAGTTCGCGAAGCGCTACGGAGCGGAAGTCCGGTTCATCGAATACATGGATGTCGGTGGCGCGACGCACTGGTCGATGTCACGGGTGCTGCCGCGCAGCGAGATGATCGCGCGCCTCGAGGCTCACTACGGCGAGGTGACGCCGATCTTCGAAGCCTCGTCCGCGCCCGCCGATCGGTACACGCTCCCCGATGGCACCGTCTTCGGCATCATCTCATCGACGACCGAGCCGTTCTGTCACTCGTGCGATCGCAGCCGGCTGACGGCGGACGGGCTCTGGTACCTCTGTCTCTATGCCGCGCACGGAACGGACCTGCGGCGGCCGCTTCGCGGCGGCGCGACCGACGAGCAGCTGGCGCAGCTGATTCGCGCGACGTGGGAGGTGCGCAGCGACCGCGGTGCCGAAGAGCGGCTGGCGGCGCGGGATCGTTCACCGCTCATTCCGGTCGACCGGCTGAAACGCGATCCGCATCTCGAGATGCACACGCGCGGCGGTTAGTCGGGCGAAACAGCGACTGTCACGTGGGGCGCGCCTTGTCAGGCGCGCCAGGCGGACGTGACACCGTCCGCCCCACACATTAGCCGCAATGTTGGTCGAACGCGGCGGTCAGTCGTGCCGCGATGGACGCCGCGTCGCGGTTCTCGATGTCCCGGCGTTCCATCATGAACACGAGCTTGCCGTCCTGCAGCAGCCCGATCGACGGCGACGAGGGCGGATACGGCGCGAAGTACTGACGCGCCCGGTCGGTTGCTTCGACGTCACCTCCGGCAAACACCGTCGCGGCGAGATCGGGCCTGCGCGCGTTCTGCAGAGCCAGCGCGATTCCAGGTCTCGCCTTGCCCGCGGCGCAGCCGCAGACCGAGTTCACGACGATCATCACCGTGCCGGTGCTGCGGACGGCTTCGTCAACCTGTTCAGGAGTGCGCAGTTCCCTGACGCCAAGACGCGTCAGCTCTGCCCGCATTGGGGCGATAAAAGGTTCGGGGTACGGCATCCGCTGATTGTAGCGGACGTCCGGTTGCAAGTTTCGATCGTGGGGCGCGCCTTGCCAGGCGCGCCAGGCGGACGTGACAACGTCCGCCCCACGATCCGCGGTCGGACGACTATGGCAGAGCGGACGCCGCCGGAACCAGCGTCTCGAGGAACGCCTGAACGTATCGCGGATTGAAACGGCCCGCGTGGGTCTCCTCCATCATGAACGTCACGGCTGCATCATGGCTGAGCGCATCGCGATACGGCCGCCGCGACGTCAGCGCGTCGTAGACATCCACGATGCCGACGATCTGCGCCAGCAGCGGCACCTCGTCGCCGCGAAGGCCATTGGGATATCCGCTTCCGTCCAGCCGCTCGTGATGGCCGAGGATGATGGGGCGCACCGACCGCAGCGACTGCAGCGGCGCGCAGAGCGAGTCGCCGATCTCCGGGTGCCGCCGCATCAGCGCCGATTCTTCCGCGGTGAGGGGCGCAGGCTTCAGCAGCACGGAATCGGGCACGCCGACCTTGCCGATGTCGTGCAGATACCCGCCGCGGTGCAGCGCAGACAGGTCGTCGGTCCCCAGCCCGAGGGCACGTCCGAGGCCGACCGCCGTGCGCGAGAGCCGCTCGCAGTGGCCCATCGTGTACGGGTCGCGGGCCTCGATCGTCAGCGCGAGCGCGACGAACGCCGCCTCAGCTGAATCGAGCGCGTCGATCAGCTGCTTGACGCGCGACAGCGAACGCACGCGCGCACGCAGCTCGTGCGGATGGACCGGCTTCGACAGGTAGTCATCAGCACCCGCTTCGATGCCGTTGATCCGGTCGGTCAACTCCGTCTGGCCCGAGACGAGAACGACCGGCGTCAATCGCGTTGCGGGATCGGCTTTCAGCTGCCGGCAGACCTCCAGGCCGTCGACGAGCGGCATCGCGACGTCGAGCAGCACGACGTCTGGCCTGTGCCGGTGAACCGCGGCAAGAGCCGACGCCCCGTCCGGCGCGAGCACGACGTCATGGCCGTCGGCGCTCAGCAGGCGATGAAAGAGCGAGCGAATGCTTTCTCGATCGTCGGCAATCAGCACGCGGCTCCGCCGCGCGGCAGGGGTCGATTCGCTCGGCAGCACGATTTTTCCTATCGGCCGCCCTAAAAGCCGTCTTTATGGGCAATCCGGACGGTAATTGACGAAAGAGCGCGACAGGGCACGCAGCGCTGTGAACTCAAGCCACAGTACGATGGCCGATCGTGACCGACGTTCTCGTGCTCGACCCCGAGCACCCGGCTCCCGGCGGGATCGCGCGGGCCGCCGATATCCTCCGGCGCGGCGGTCTCGTCGCGTTCCCGACGGAGACGGTGTACGGGCTCGGCGCGGATGCGCTGAATGTGGCCGCCGTGCGGCGGATTTTCGAGGCGAAAGGCCGCCCCGCTGAAGACCCGCTGATCGTGCACGTCCATGACATCGACGCGCTGAGCGCGCTCACCGACGATCGTCCCGACACCGTCGAAGCGCTTGCCTCGCGCTTCTGGCCAGGGCCGCTGACGATGGTCCTGAGGCGTTCGAGCGGTGTGCCACCGGAGGTGACCGCCGGACTGGGGACGGTTGCCGTTCGGATCCCCGCGCATCCGATCGCGTTCGCGCTCATATCGGCGGCAGCGATTCCGGTTGCCGCGCCGAGCGCAAACCTGTTCTCACGGCCAAGTCCGACGCGGGCCGGGCATGTGCTCGAGGATCTCGATGGCCGCATCGATCTGGTGATCGACGGAGGATCCACGACCGTCGGTGTCGAGAGCACTGTCATCGACCTCACCGCGCCCGTCCCTACGATCCTCCGGCCCGGGGCGGTCACGGTGGAAATGATCCGAGAAGTACTGCCAGGCGTTGGACTCTCGCACGCATCCGCTCGCGTTCCGGGTGCCGGCATGAAGTCGCCTGGTCTCTTATCGCGGCACTACTCCCCTCGCGCCGAGCTCACGCTGTACGAAGGTCCGACACGGCCTGTGCTCGAGCGAATCATCGCCGATGCCACGACCGCCATCGCCCGCGGCCAGCGTCCAGGTGTCATCGCTGCTGATGAGGACGATCTGGGACCGGCGTCATCCGTCCTCCGAATCGCCCGGCTCGGCCCCGAGCGCAACCACCAGGCGCTGGCCGCGAACCTCTACAACACGCTACGCAGCCTGGACGCCGAGGGGATTGACGTCATCCTCACCCGGACGTTTGCGGACGAGTCAGGCCTGGCGGCCGCCATCCACGATCGTCTTCGCCGCGCAGCCGCAGGCCGAATCGTTCGCGTCGGCTAGTGGAGTCCGGCTTCAGCCAGGCGCGCATCGGCGAAAGTGGGGTTGCCCGCGTAGCGCCAGCCGCGACGGCGGGCATGCTGATTGCGACTTCGTCAGCATGACGAAATCGACAACCGCGCTGGAGACACCTCTGCGCCAGCAGCTCGACCGGCTGGCCTCCTTCGAACCGACCGACTCGCCGGTACTCAGCCTTTACCTCGACATGCGCCCGAACGAAAACGGCCGCCGCACGTGGGACGTGTTTCTGCGCAAGGTCTTCACCGAGCGCGCGCACGCGCTGAAAGGAGAGGCGCGCAAGAGCTTCGAGCATGACGCACACCGCATCCGTGAATACCTCGACGCGGACGTCCGCAAGTCGGCGAATGGGCTCGCCTTGTTCGCCTGCTCCGCCGCCGGCGGGTATTTCGAGGCGGTTCAGCTGGACGTGCCGCTCGACGCGCACTGGTTGTTCGTCGGATCCGTTCCTCATCTCTACCCGTTGATGCGTCTCAACGACCAGTTTCCCCGCTACGCCGCGCTGGTGGCCGACACCAACTCCGCCCGGCTGTACGTGTTCGGACTCGGGGCGCGCGAGGCCGAACGCGAAGTGCGGAACGTCAAGACGCGCCGGACCACGATGGGCGGCTGGTCGCAGCCGCGATACCAGCGGCACATCGAGAACTTCCATCTGCAGCACATCAAGGAAGTCATCGACGTGCTCGATCGCATCGTCCGCGCAGAATCGCTGAACCAGATCGTCATCGCCTGCGACGCCGTCACCAAGCCGCTGCTGATGGCGCAGATGCCGAAGCACCTGGCGGCGAAAGTAATCGACGTGACGGCATTGGACATCAAGACGCCGGAACATGACGTCCTCAGCGAGACGCTCGAGATCCTGCGCGAGCGGGACGCCGGCACGGACTCAACCCAGGTGCAGCGGATGATCGACGCCTGGAATGCTAACGGCCTTGCGGTCGTGGGACCCGAGGACACGCTACGCGCGCTGCAGATGGGACAGGTCGAGGAGCTGCTGATCACCGCGTCGCCGACGGACCTGCGCCGCCCTGTGGAAGTGACGAGCGACATGACGCCGGCGCCCGTGGACATCGACACGACCGCACCCAATAACCATGACGAATCCGACCGCCACCGGCTGGCCGATCACTTTGTCGTCCACGCGCACACGTCCGGCGCGCGCGTGCGATTCATCGAGGATCCAAAGCTGCTGGCGGATGTCGGCGGCGTCGGCGCGTTATTGCGATTCCGCATCTGAGGGCACGGAGGGGACGGAGGAAACGATTTCACAGGAGGAACGAAGACGAATGGAGGTTTTTGGATTTAACCACGAGAACACGAAGCCCACGAACGGCCTTATCTCCGTTGGTCTCCGTTCCTTCGTTTCTCCTGTGAAACCGTTCTCTCCGCACCGCTTCGCTATCTCCGATGGGAGCAAAGCATGAGCAGACAGAACAAGACGAACAAGACGAACTACACGCAGCGCGGCCGGCTGACGCCGGACGACATGGCGCGCGAGCGGATGAACCAGGACCGGATTACGGGCCGCGCGAAGGGGAACGTGGCGGAGAAGGGTCGGGCGTCCGCCGGACGGGCACCCAGCCGTCCTCGAAGCGTGCCCGAAGAACGAGATTGATGACCTGCCCATAGCTCCTGATGCCTTCCTCGACGCGGTTCGCGCGCAGATACCGATCGTAGATGCGCCAGCTGGCGTCGCGGAGGAACGGGAGCTGGCCGCGCCGCAGGCGATCGGTGATCGCCTGCACGTCGCGGCGCGGGCCTTCGGCCACAGCGTCCCACAGACGCTTCCGGTTTTCGGGATCCACTTCCCCGCCGATCTGCCAATACAGACCGAGCCACCCGCTGTACTGCGCCGGCACGCCCGCGCGGACACATGTCAGCCACGCCACGAAGTTGGCCTCCGACTCGTCGGCAAAACCCGCCAGGTGCGCCCATTCGTGCGCCGCCACGAACGTGCGCTCGAACGGCAGCAGATCCGGATTGGCCAGCGCCTCCAGCGCAAACGGATCGACCATGCCGTCAACGGTGGTCCACCGGAAGTACGGCCCGTAGATCGTTGACTTCAAGCGGCCGGGCACGGCCGACGCCTTTCCTCCCAACCGCGCCTGTACGAACGCATAGGCATCGACAAGCATCCGATCGCGGCGCGGGTCTGCCTCCCATCCGGTGGAGTGCGCCTTCGCGTACAGGGAGTTCATGTGCCTGATCGCCTCGAAGCCCAGCTTGACGACCTGCTCTGTCGTTGGCGCCTGGGGTGCGAGGACGAGACGCTCCGACATCGAAACGCGCCGGTAATTGAGGCCCCACAGCCCGAGGAACGCCAGATAGACGAGGGCGGCGATGGTGATGACGGACCGCGCCAGCGTCCCGAGCGGCCGCAGCCGGCGTTCCGCCCTGGCGCGGGAGATCGCGAGCGCGACGGCGGCAATCAGCAGGACAACCGCCGCGACGGTCAGCACGTCGAATACCGCAAAGGGAATCAGGTTCGAGAGAGGCGTGACAACCCGCTGGATTTCCGGGTATATCGACGTCGAATACCTGCGCTCGATCGCCACGGCGTCGATCGGAATGATTGCCGCCGCACACGCCGATAAGACGATGAGCGCCTGCAGGATCCGGCTCACGCAGAGATTATGAAGGAGATGCCGATGGTCGTTCGTGCGGTGGCGGCGGCGGTGCTGATCGCCGCCGGCCTGGAGCCCGCCGCCGTGGCCCAACGCCGCGACGCGGCGGCGGCTCAGAGCGCCCGGGCTGCGCGCAAGAACGGCAGCATTGCCGGCCGGGTCATCCACGCCGACGGCGTGGCGGCCGAAGGGGCACGCGTCGCGGTGTATGCCATGCGCGAAGGCGCTCCAGCCGGGATCGTTGCGACAGCCACCAGCGCGTATGACGGACGCTACCAGGTCAACAATCTGCCTGCCGGTGAATTCGCCGTCGGGGTCACGCCGCAACGCGTGCGCGGCTTCGGCGGCGATTCGAGGCGCCTGACGTCGCCACCAATGGAGACGCTCTACCCCGGTACCACTGACCGCTTGAAAGCCGAGCCGATCGAGGTTTTCGACGGCACCGCTACAGAAGGGATCGACGTGTGGCTCGAACCAGCCGCACAGCGCTACTCGATCAGCGGCCGCGCGCTCTGGCCCGAAGGCGCGGGAGTCGAACGCGTGGTGATCGAATACGGCGGGTCGGGAGTCCATCAGGGCATCTGGTACGTGGACGATCCCGGCGGGCTCTTTACGATCGACGGTGCGTCGCGCGGCACGTATGTGCTGCTCGCGCGCGCCGACTCATCCACCGGCCCGTTGATGGGGATCGCGGCCACGAACGTCGTCAACGATTCGGTGCACGACGTCCGGCTGACGCTGCGGAAGCCAGGACAGGTCGAGGGTCGGCTGGTTGTCGAAGGAACGGCCGGCCCCGATCCATCCACCCTGCGTCTGACGCCAGTCCAGGCGCTTTTAATGCTCTCTCCGCTGTATCCTGTCGCCGACGCGACCCCGGACAGCACGGGCCGCTTCACGATGCCGCACCTGCTGGGTACGTTCACGATCGCCGTGAACGGACTGCCACCCGGATGGCGCGTGCGACGCGTTACCCGCGGAGGCGTGACCCTTGCGGACCACCGCATCACCGTGATGGGTGGTGAACGCGTCACGGGCATCGAGGTCCTGGTCGGCAATTAGAAGCCAGCTCGACCGCTCTTCGCCGACGGCACCGCCCTTGCTGTTGGAAAGCAGACGACTTCGTGCGACGCATCCTCCTGATCTCCTGCGCAATCATCGCCCTCGCGATCGCCGGCCTGGCCACGTGGGCGGTGCGCTCCGCGCCTCAACTTCGCGGCCGTGTCGTTGACGCGCTGAACGCGCGCTTCGAGAGTCAGCTCGCCCTGGGCTCGCTCGACACCGATGTGTTCCCGAAACCGCGGGCCGCGGGAACGAACCTGACCCTGCGGCACAACGGCCGGACTGACGTTCCGCCGCTCATCACGATCGACTCGTTCGAGACGTCGGCGGCGCTGCTCGACTTGACGCGCACGCCCGTGCGGCTGGACAAAGTCGCTATCCAGGGGCTTGCGGTCCGTATGCCGCCGGGAGGCCTCAATCCCGGCAAGCGGGACGAGAAGACGCCGCACGTGCCCCATGCGGAGCGCCCGTCGCCGATCCTCATCGATCGGATCGAAGCTCGGTCCGCGCGCGTCGAGATCCACTCCCGCAGGCCGGACCGCCTCCCGCGCACGTGGGACATCCAGAACCTCGTGATGCGTGACTTCGGTGCCGCATCGGGCTCGCCATTCACCGCCGGCCTCATCAACCCGGTGCCGCGGGGCGTCATCGACACCACCGGCGCGTTCGGCCCGTGGCACGCTGATGAGCCGGGCCTCACACCGGTGAGCGGGAATTACCTGTTCCAGAACGCCGACATGAACGTGATCAAGGGGCTTGGCGGAACCCTGTCCTCGTCTGGAACATACCGAGGCGTACTCGAGCGGATCGAAGTCGAGGGCACGACCGAGATGCCCGACTTCTCGCTCGACCTCGCCGGGCAGACAGTGATCCTGAACACGCGCTTCAAGGCCATCGTCGACGGCACGAACGGCGACACGATCCTCGAACGCGTTGACGCGAAACTGAACGAGTCCGCGATTGTCGCCAAAGGCGCAGTCGTCCGCGCGCAGGACGTCAAGGGACGGCACGTCGAGCTCGACGTGATCCTGGACAAGGCACGCCTCGAGGATCTGATGCAGCTGGCGGTGAAGGCGGCGAAACCGCCGCTCGTCGGGCAGGTCAACCTGACGACGCATATGGTGCTGCCCGCCGGACCCGAGGATGTGGTGGATCGGCTGCAGCTCGATGGCCGGTTCGAGCTGGCACAGGCGCGCTTCACCAACTTGAACGTGCAGCGGCGGATTACGACGCTGAGCCGCCGCGGCCGCGGTGAAGAAAGCGATGAAGGCGCCGAACAGGAACGCGTCGTCTCGAACCTGCGTGGACGGTTCAAGCTGGCGAACGGCGCATTGACCTTCTCGGAGCTGACGTTTGCGGTACCGGGCTCGACGGTCCGACTGCACGGGTCGTACGACTTGAACAGCCAGGTGATGAACTTCGAGGGCGATCTGCTGACGGACGCGACGCTCGCGGACATGACCAGCGGCGTCAAGTCATTCCTGGCACGGCTCGCGCAGCCGCTCTTCCGTCGGAAGGGCGGCGGGACGCAACTGCCTATTCGCATCTCGGGGACTCGCTCGAAACCACAGTTCGGTTTGGACTTCGGCCGCGTCTTTTAGTCGTAGTGTCCGCCCGCAGGTAACGTAGTGTCCGCCTTCAGG
>JAICQE010000131.1 GCA_025938035.1 Vicinamibacteria bacterium | reverse complement strand
CCGCTCTCGCTCGGCATCGAAACGCTGGGCGGCGTGATGACGACGTTGATTAACCGCAACACGACGATTCCGACGCGCAAGAGCGAGATCTTCTCGACGGCGACCGACAGCCAGACAAACGTCGAAGTCCACGTGCTCCAGGGCGAGCGTCCGATGGCGCGCGACAACCGCACGCTCGGCCGCTTCCAGCTCGTGGGCCTGCCGCCGGCGCCGCGGGGTGTGCCGCAGATCGAGGTCGCGGTCGACATCGACGCCAACGGGATCGTCAACGTCACGGCGAAGGATGTGGCGACCGGCAAGGAACAGAAGATCACCATCAGCGGGTCGTCCGGCTTGAACAAGGACGAAGTCGAGCGGATGGTGAAGGACGCCGAGGCGCACGCCGCCGACGACAAGGCGCGGCGCGAGGTGATCGACGCCCGCAACCAGGCCGACTCGCTGGCCTACTCGGTCGAGAAGACGATTGCGGAGAACCGCGATCGACTGCCGGCGACCGATGTGAGCCGCGTCGAGAGTGCGATTGCCGCCGTTCGCGAAGCGGTGAAGGGCGAGGACCTGCAGACCATTCGCGCGGCGAGCGAGGAGCTGCAGAAGGTGTCGCACGCGATTGCCGAGCAGCTCTACAAGCAGCAACAGCAGGGCTCAGGCCACGGGCCTCAGGCCTCGGAGAACGAAGACGTCAAGGAAGGCGAAGTCGTCGACGCGTAACGAGTTCGACGTGATCGTGGGGCGGACCCTGCCGGGTCCGCCCCACGAAATCTTGAGGGAGGAAGAACAACATGGCGATTATCAAAGTCGATCCGCTTCGGGAATTTGCTGTCATGCAGGACCGTCTGAACCGCCTGTTCGGCAACGTCTATCTGCGTGACGAGGACACCGGCTTCCGCGGCAACTGGGTCCCCTCGGTCGACATTTACGAAACCGAGAAGCACGATCTGGTGCTCCGCGCCGAACTGCCGGGCATGACGCAGCAGGACATCGAAGTCACCGTCGAGAACGGCACCATCATCATCAAGGGCGAGAAGAAGTTCGACCCCGAGGTGAAGGAAGAGCACTATCGGCGGATCGAGCGCGCGTACGGCACGTTCCATCGTTCGTTCACGCTGCCGACCACGGTGGACGCGGGGAAGGTGACCGCCGAGTACAAGAATGGCGTGCTGACGATCACGCTGCCGTTCAAGGAGGAAGCGAAGCCGCGGACAGTAAACGTCGCCGTCGTGTAAGCGTCGGCGACGCCGGATGGCTTCAGGGTTCAGGCCTCGGGCCCCAGCACTCTGGGGCCCGAGCCCTTGGGCCTGAGGCCTCCCCAGTGCTACTGTTCTCCTCAATGGAACCCACCGACGACGCACCGGAGATCCAGGCAGATCCAGAAGTCGAACAGCCCGTCGAGCGGCCGCAGGCGCCGCCCATCGAGAGCCGATTCCTGTTCGTCGACGTCGCCGCCATGCGCGCGAAGCAGTTGCGGCGCGGCGCCCGTCTGCGGCTGAACGAGGAGGACGGCTGGGATCCCAACCGGCCGACGGTCTACAAGGCTGAACGCCTGGCGATGGAAGAGGTCAAGCACGGCCTCGTGCTCTACGAAGTTCCGCCGATCAAGCCAGCCACTGCCTGACAGCACGTCGCCGGGCCGCACACGCACGTCGCGTCCCTCTGGTAGGCGGACCGCCCGCGTTCCTGCTAATCTCCTCGTTCATGCAGCGAACCAGGGTTCTCCTCGCGCTCTTCGTTGCGGCTGTCTTGCTCGCGCCGGTGTCTGCGCAGCAGCGGCGGCAGCCGCCTCCATACCGGATCCTGGTGAGCAACGACGACGGGGTGAACGCTCCCGGCATCGCCGCGCTGGCGCAAATTCTTCAGGCGATCGGCGACGTGTCGATCGTCGCGCCGGCCGAGAACTCGAGCGGCGCCGGGCATTCGATCTCCACGGCCAACGACGCGATCATCCGTGAGGACCTGACGCTGCCCAACGGCCTCAAGGCAATCGGGCTCACCGCCACACCGGCGAGCACGGTCAACGTCGCGATACGCAACATCCTGAAGCCGCGTCCCGACCTGGTTGTCACCGGCATCAATCGCGGCTACAACCTCGGGTACTCGGCGTATGTTTCGGGAACGCTGGGCGCCGCGCGTCAGGCGGTGATGCTCGGCGTGCCGGCGATCGCCGCATCGCTGGCCGCCGTCGGCGTTCCGCGCGATCTGCCGTACGCGGCGGAAGAAGTGCTGGGTGTGGCGAGGCGGCTCAAGATGTACGGTCTGCCGCCGCGCACGTTCCTCAACGTCAGCATTCCCCAGATGCCGAAAGACGGCTACAAGGGCTATGTGGTGACGACCCTGGCCGCGCAGCATGGCGGCGAGGAGAGCTACGGCGAGACGAAGCACCCGGGCAACGGGCGCACGGTCTACTGGAACGTCTATAAAGAGGGTGCGTCAGCGGGCGCGCCGCAGGGAACGGACGTGTGGGCGGTCGCCAACGGGTATGTGTCCGTTACCCCGATGAAGGTGGGCGAGACGGACGAGTCGCAGATCAACACGCTGAAGGGCTGGTTCAAGTAAACTTCGCGCAGACCGTGGCGCGGACCTTGTCAGGTCCGCGAGGCGCGCCTGACAAGGCGCGCCCCACAACGGAGTGAAACATGCGACGACTGATCATCTGCTGTGGAATCGCGCTCATCGCTGTCGCGGCCTACCCATCCGGCATCACGGGGCAGAACGCGCCGCGCGCGCTTGCCCCGAACGAGCGAAGCGAGTCGAGGGGCGAGGTCACGTTCGCGCGCGACGTCGCGCCGATCCTCTTCGCCAACTGCGCCTACTGCCATCGTCCCGGCGAGGTCGCGCCCTTCTCGCTCCTGTCCTACAACGAGGCGCGGCCGTGGGCGGCGTCGATCAGGAAAGCCGTGTCCTCGCGCCAGATGCCGCCGTGGAATGCCGACCCGCACTTCGGGAGCTTCCGCGATCCTCGCCGTCTGACGGACGCGGAGATCGCCACCATCACCGCGTGGGTGGACGGTGGAGCGAAGGAAGGCAACCCCGCTGAGACGCCGGCGCCGCCGCAGTATGCAGACGGCTGGCAGATCGGCGAGCCCGACCTCGTGCTGACGATGACCGAGCCGGTGAAGATTCCGGCGAGCGGAACGATTCCGTACATCACCGTGCCGACGAACTACGAGTTCCCCGAGGACACGTGGATTCAGGCGATCGAAGTCCGCCCCGGCAACCGACGTGTCGTGCACCATGCCGTCGCCTCGGCGTCGGTGCCGAGCGACAACGGACCGGGCGGCGGTCAGAACGTCCATCTGTATTCGCCCGGACTCGAAGCGATGGTGTGGCGCGACGGCTACGGCAAGTTCTTTCCGAAGGGGACGCGCATCTCGTTCCAGATGCACTACAACGCCATCGGCACCGAGACGACCGATCAGAGCAAGGTGGGCTTCCGGTTCGCGCGCACGCCCGTCCACACGCCGGTGAATACGACGATCGTGCTCAACAGCGCGATCGTCGTGCCGCCGATGGTGCAGAAGCACGAGGTCATTGGCGCGTTTCAGTTCCCGAGCGAGGCGCGGATTCACGGGCTGCGCCCGCACATGCACCTGCGCGCGCAGCTGGGAACCGCCTCGGTGATTCGACCTGATGGCGCGCGCTCCGTCCTGCTGCACATCCCGCGCTGGGACGATTCCTGGCAGAACTATTACGTCCTGTCGAAGCCTGAGCGCGTGGCGCAGGGAACGATCCTCGAATACCTGGCCAGCTATGACAACTCGCCGGCGAATCCACTCAACCCCGATCCGACGCGGCCCGTGCCGTGGGGACAGCAGGTCTGGGACGAGATGCACTCGGTGTATATGACGTGGACCGCGGTCAACGACAGGAACCGCGACGACAACGAGCCGATCCAGATTCCAGCGAAGCGGCTTTTTGCGGGGAAATAAATCGTTCGGATCGTTCGGATCGTTCGGAACGTTCGGAACGTTCGGATCGTTCGGATCGTTCGAATCGTTCTTTGCGAACGACTCGAACGACTCGAATGTTTCGAGCGATTATTTCTTCGGCGAGATTCGGATCAGCCGGCCCGTCGACGGCGGCGGGGCGCCACGGCCTCCCTGCGGATCCGTCAGCACATAGAGGTAACCGTCCGGTCCCTGCACCACGTCGCGGATGCGCTCCTTGTTCTCCATCAGGAAGCGCTCCTCGCCCACCACTTTGTCGCCTTCGACGGCGAGCCTCACCAGCGCATTGCTGCCGAGCCCGCCGATGAAGAGACTTCCTTTCCACGCGGGGAACGCGGAGCCCGTATAGAACGTCATGCCGCTCGGCGCGATGTTCGGATCCCAGTAGTAGACCGGCTGCTCCATCCCCGCTTTCACCTGCTCGTCGCCGGTGATGCGGCCGCCCTGATACTCGATACCGTAGGCGATGGTCGGCCAGCCGTAGTCCCTGCCCTTGCGCGCGATGTTGACCTCGTCACCGCCGTTCGTCCCGTGCTCGACTTCCCACAGTTCGCCAGTCGTTGGATGCAGCGTTGCCGCCTGAACGTTGCGGTGGCCATAGGACCAGATCTCGGGCCGTACCCCGGCTTTTCCGACGAACGGGTTGTCCTTGGGAATGGAGCCGTCCGCATTGACCCGCGCAATCTTGCCAATCAGGCTGTCCATCTTCTGCGCCTGCATGCGTCCGGGAATGGCCGAGCGATCCCCCATGGTGATGAACAGGGTGCCGTCGCGACCGAACACCAGACGGCCGCCGAAGTGCGCGTTCGACTGCAGGGACGGCGCCTGGTGGAAGATCACCTCCACGTTTTCCAGCCGCGGCGCGGTGGCGTCGTCGACGAACCGTCCGCGTGCGACGGCTGTGTTGTTCGTCCCGTCAGCCTGCAGTTCGCTGAAGCTGAAGTAGAGCAGCCGGTTGGTGGCGAAGTTCGGATCGAGCGCCAGGCCGAGCAGCCCGCCCTGCCCGCGGCCATCCACTTTCGGCACGCCGGCAACCGGTGCGGCGACCAGCGAG
This sequence comes from Vicinamibacteria bacterium, assembly GCA_025938035.1. The sequence continues at coordinate 8,577 of JAICQE010000131.1, read as the reverse complement.
CCGTTCGCGTTCACGACGCGCAGGAGGCCAGGCGTTTTCTCGGTGACCAGCATTTTTCCGCCCGGCAGGAACGCCAGAGCCCATGGGCTCTGCAGGTTCGAGACGATGGCGGTCTGGTCGAACGCCACGTTCGACTTGCGTTCCGGTGCCTGGTACTGGCCGGCGACTGCCGGCTTCTGGTGCGGCGCCTTGGCGGGCCGCGGATCGAGGTACGGCGCCTGCGCGAACACCGCGACGCCCGCAATCAAGAGAAGAGAGCCGACAAGCGTGTTTTTCATAAGGGGTGAATTTTACACTGTGGAGCCCGGCTTTGGCCGATCCACGATCTGAATCCCTAGACGTTCAGAATCGCGAAGCACTGCTCGAGGCTCTTGACCGCATCGCGGCCGGGCCCCGGCCTCCACTCGTGCGCGACGAAGCCGTCGTAGCCCGACTCGGCAATGGCGTTCGCGATGAACCGGTGATTGAGCTCCTGCGTGTCGTCGATTTCCTGACGGGTGGGGACGCCGGCGACGTGGATGTGGCAGATGTACTGAAGGTTGTCGCGCATGTTCCGCACGATGTCGCCGTTCATGATCTGCACGTGATAGATGTCGTACACGATCTTCATGCGTGGTGAATTCACCCGCTTACAGACGTCCCAGCCCCACTCGAGGCGATCGAAAACCTGATCCGTCCGCTGGTCGGCCACGACCTTGGAGTTGGTGATCTCCATGCACAGGTTGACGCCTTTCTCCTCCGCGTAGCCCTTCACCTTGCTCAGGATCGCGGCGGCGTTCTCGGCGCCTTCCTCCCTGGACATGCCGCGGCGCTCGCCGGGCAGCGCAATCAGATTCGGACAGCCGACGTCGACGCACATGTCGATGCCGGCGCGAATGGCCGGTTCGAACTTGGCGTGGAGCTCCTTGCGAATCAGGCCATCCTGGAAGCTGGTGCCCGTGCCGGTCATCATCGTCGGCGCCAACCCGTATTTCCTGAGGGTGGGGACCTGTTCGCGCGTCGGCAGATCGACGCCCTTGAATCCAATCTTCGACAGAATCTGGCACCGCTCTTCGAACGAGTACTTCGTACCGGTCCAGACCGACGCCATGACGCTCTGACGGATCGGCATCCGCTTCGCCGTCGCCGGTTTCGTCTGTGCCGCCGCAACGGAGGAGGATTCGCCAAGGGCCAGCGCCAGCGGAGCCGCGGCCACACCTGCCAGGAAATCTCTTCTATCCATGGCGCGGAATATACCCCGTGCGCGACCGGTTTGTCGTGCGGCTATTTCGCGCGAACGACGTTCAGCGCGATGGAGAAAGGGGCGCGCGCCGCAGGCTGAGGCGGCCTGGCCGCGGCCGGCGGGAGCAGTGCGTCATCGAGTTTCGCCGTCACCTGGATCCGCGTCCCGCGCGGCAGACTTATCGGCTCTCGGAACCAGTAGCGCCGCGCCCAGTCTGCGCGCGGGCGAAACGAAATCAACTCTTCACGCGAACCGTCGGGCCTCAGCGCCACCGCAGTGAGACTCGCGCCGGACAGATTCGGGTCTGCATAGACGGCAACCGCGCGCACGTCTTCGCCGACCGTCGTCGTGACGGTTTCGGGGGTCGTGCCGTTCGCCTGGCTGAGCGCGCGCAGCACGTGCACGTCCGCCGCGCCCGCGTCCGCGAAATACAGTCCAATCGTGCTCTGATCCGTCATCGCCTGCCGCTCGTGCTGCCACGTTTTCCGATAGTGGATGCGCACCGCGAGTTGGCCGCCGGCTTCGAACGCGAGGCCTGAGTCCAGCGCGACCGGATGATCGCCCGGCAGCCAGAGCGCGACGAGCCGCTCCGGCGCAAGACCAGGAAGGCCCCGCTCCGAGAACCCCGCCCGGATGGAAATCGTGGCGCGCCGGACGATTGCCGGAGTTCCCGGCAGCAGATCGACAGCGCGCAGCGGCCGGTTCGGAACCGGAATCTCAATCTCCTCGACGTGCTCCGAGGTGTCGCTGCCGATCTGCACGGCACGCAGGGGAATCGTCTGGTCGGGCGTGCCCAACGCCCAGTGTGGCCGGAACGCCGCGACCGGATCCTGAGAGGTCTGTCCGGGAGGCGTTCCGCCGCTGGCCCACGTCAGCAGGACGTTCATCTCGCGCGCCGAAAAGTGCTGCAGGTTTCGGAAGCGGCCGGCACTGACATCGACGCCCCACGGCGGCATGTGACCGGCCATCAGCTCGACTCTGATCGATTCGCCCCACGGCACCGCATCCGCGTGAGTCAGCAGCGACATCGGTGCCACGCCCCCCGGTGCATGACACGACGCGCATCGTGCTTTCACGATCGGCAGCACGTCGTCGCTGAAGGTGAACGGCGAGGTAATCGGCTTGTGCGCTTCGATGAGCCTGGTCGACGAGCACACACACGCGGCAAATGTGGCGGCGACGATGCCCCCTGCCCGGAGCGAGCGCACGCGAGTCGAAGGGGTCATGGCGCGGCCCCGAACACCTTCGACACCTCTGCCATAGCCTGCGCGAACGCAGTGTAGCCGTCTTCGACCTGCTGCCGGTTGCCGAGATCCCCGAACGAGTCGAGGAGCCAGGCAAAGCGCACGACGCGCTGGAGCGCAGGCTCGGCCGCCTCGCGCGCGGCAGGAGCAAGGTGCCCGATGTGCGGTTCGAGGGCGATCGCGAGGTCCTTGGCCTGAAACGCGGGGACCCAGACTGCTGCGAAGTTGCCCTGGCGAATCAGGTCGCGAATCTCGGCGTCGCGCGCCTTGAGCTGCGCAAGGATCTCCGGAATCGTTTCCGGAATTTCGGTGGTCGGTGGAAGCGGCGGCGCGGCCGCGGTGTCGGCGCTTTTCGTTTCAGGCGCCGGAGCCGCGGGTGTCGTCGCGCGCGGCGCAGGTGTTGTGCGCGCGTTTCCGGCGGCGCTGCGGACCGGTGTTGCCGCGGCTTCTTTCGTGATCGCCGCGAACGTGAAGTCGAAGCGGTATTCGGGCGCGTCGGGCTTGAGCCTGATCTTCGCCGTCATTGCCGCAGGGAATGCCACCCCGGTCACGCGTGCCTCGAGGTACGCACCGTCGCGCGACGGCCGCAGCTGAAAGGCGGTCACATCGGTGGATGTCCGCGTCTTCGCGTCGTAGCGCTCGTTCGTGACGACCCGCGCGGCAACGCGCCGCAGCACCGCCGGTGCCAGCGGCCTCGCGTAGTCGTCGTACACATACAGCCGGAACACGCCCGGGCGCGGATAAGTCCCTTCGACGTGATGCCAGTTGTCCGCGGCCATGAAGAACTGTCCGCCGTGCTGCGGATTGTGATTGCCGTGCGGCCGCAGCGTGCGCCGCTGAACGGTCGGACTGCCGTCCGGGCACGTGCCTGGCTCGATCCGATCGATTCCCGGCTGCGATGCGCAGGTCCACGTCACGGCGACCCGCGCCGCAACGAGTGCACGCCCACAGATGCGGCACGTCCCTTCTTTCTCGGAGATTTCCCTCGTGTGTATCGGACACAGCCACGACGTGTCGAGCCGGACAGGAACCAGGCTCATCTTGCAGATGGGGCACGAGCCGGGCTTCGCCTCGACGACGTCCGGATGCATGGGACATGTCATCGATAACCGTGGAAGGGACCTTGTCAGGTCCGTCGACGGAGTTCCGGCGCGCTGTGCCCCGATGAGGGCCGCCAGCAACAGCAGCATGCAGACCGATAGTCCGCTCGTCAGCCCGACGATTCCTGTGACTCGCACCGCATCCCGATATCACCGCTTTTTGACCCACGGGTCAAGTTCGCCATCGATTCCGGACTCTGTTCATTGGGCGGCAGCCTCACCACAAACCTCTGGTCCAGATCGCGGAAGTGAGCGAGAGTTGCGGTCGCCTTTCTTCGCTGTTTCTGACTGGAGAGAAACTCGATCAGCCGGTCACGCTTCGGCTTCACGACAAACGACCGGATCAACGCCTCTTCTTCGTTCATCATCTCTCTCGATGTGCTGGTCAGTTTACGCTCTCTCTTCGGCCTGCTGGCGTGACCACGGACTAGGTCAGAGGCGCCACGTTTTTGGTCATCCCGTCGAGGCGTTTGGCGATACGATGCGGACCAATGAAACGGGGACAGCGTGGAAGTTGGGCGTTGGGCGTTGGGAGTTTCCTGGTGCTGGCGAGCGTAGCGAGCGGGCAGGTCCAGCCGGCCGCCGTTCCTGCGGCCCGTTTCGTCGGCACCTGGGTCGGCACGCAGGCGTGGGCGATCCCGAATCCGCCGCCTGGCGCGAATAACGAGCAGCCGGTCACGCTCGAACTGCAGGCAGTGGACGGCAAGATCACAGGAACAATGCGCCCGTTTCTGGGCGGCGACGATGGCGCGACGATTACGGAGGCGACGATCGTCGGCGACGAGCTGCGCGCGACGGCTGTTGTCGGCCGTCCGCGCCCGACAGCTGGCCGAGGTGGCGGCCGTGGAGGCAACAACGCGACGCGGATCGCCTTCGTGTTCCGCAACGACGGTGTGAAGATGACCGGCACGGCGGACGTGCGGATGGGCGAGGTGCCGTGGACGAAGTTCAAGTACGACCTGGGGAAGAAGCGCTCCCGGTACTAGTGGGTTGCCTGGGTTACTTGTGACCTAGGCTCCGCAGGCCACACAGGCACCCAGGCTAGTCAAGCGGCGGCGTCGCCGTGTGCCAATCGGTGGCCCGCTCGAAGGCGTCGGCAACGCGCAGAATCGTCGCTTCGTCGAACATCCGCCCGATCAACTGGAATCCAATCGGCAGCCCCTCGGACAATCCGCAGGGAATGTTGACGCCCGGCAATCCGGCCAGATTGACGCTGACCGTGAACACGTCGCCGAGATACATCTGCAATGGATCGGCGGTCTTCTCTCCAAGCTTGAACGGCGGCACCGGGCTGGTCGGCATCGCGACGACGTCCACCGAGGCGAAGGCCTGCTCGTAATCGCGCCGTACCAGCGTGCGCACCTGCTGCGCCTTGAGGTAGAACGCGTCGTAGTAGCCGGCGCTCAGCACGTAGGTGCCGAGCATGATCCGGCGCTTGACCTCTGCGCCGAATCCCTCATCCCGCGTCCGGCTGTACATCGTCTTCAGCGGACCGTCCTTCGCCGCCGGGGAGCGATAGCCGTACTTCACGCCGTCGTAGCGGGCGAGATTCGAGCTCGCCTCGGCCGTGGCGATGAGGTAATAGACCGGAATCGCGAACTTCGCATGCGGGAGCTCGATGTCCACCAGCGTCGCCCCGCGATCGCGCAGTGTCGCCAGCGCCGCGTCGAATGCGGTGCGCACGCGATGATCGACACCCTCGGAGACGAAGGCCCGCGGTACACCCACGCGCACCCCGCGGATGTCGCCGTTCAGCCCGGCGGCGTAATCGATCACGTCCGTCGTTGCCGACGTTGCGTCGTTCGGATCGTGTCCGGCAATGATCGACAGCGCGATGGCGGCGTCGCCGACGGTCCGCGCAAACGGTCCGATCTGATCGAGCGACGAGGCGAAGGCGAGCAATCCGTAGCGCGACACGCGTCCGTAGGTCGGCTTCAACCCGACCACGCCGCAGAACGAGGCCGGCTGCCGGATCGATCCACCAGTGTCGGAGCCGAACGCCAGCGGCACACACCGGGCGGCGACGGCCGCTGCCGAGCCGCCACTCGACCCGCCCGGCGTCGCGTCGAGATTCCACGGATTGTGGACGGGGCCGTATGCCGAGTTCTCGTTCGACGATCCCATCGCGAACTCGTCGCAGTTCGTCTTGCCGACGATGACGGCGCCGGCGGATTCGAGGCGGTTCACAACCGTCGCGTCATAGGGCGGAATGAACGAGTCGAGGATTTTGGACGAGGCGGTGGTGCGCATGCCGCGCACGCACATGTTGTCCTTCAATGCGATCGGCACCCCGGCGAGCGGTCCGAGCCGTTCGCCGGCCGCGCGCTGGCGATCGATCGCGGCCGCGCGCGCCAGCGCGCGTTCACCGTCCACGTGATTGAATGCATTCAGCGCCGGGTTCACCGACGACATCCGGTCGAGCGTTGCGCGGCAGGCTTCGACCGCCGAGATGGCGCCAGCGGCGATGTCCTGGCGGAGGTCGCGGGCCGTGCGATCGACGAGCGTCACCCGATCACCCGTGGCACGCGGAACAGGCCGGAGTCGTGCGCGGCGTCGGGTGCGTTGGCGAGCGCGTCCGCGACAGGCAGCGACGGCCTCGGCTCGTCCGGGCGTTCGGCACCCGTTGCCGCAGTCACGTGCGCCGTCGCCGGCACGCCGGTGGTATCGACGGCCTGGAGCTGCTCCGCGTAGTTGAGGATGTCGGCGAGCTGCCGCGTGAAGAGCGGCTTTTCGTCGTCGGTCAGCTCGAGGTGCGCCAGCGCGGCGATGCGCTCGACGTCGGCAATCGTCAGGGAGGACATTGGTTGATTATGTCCGACAAGCGTCCGCTACAATTCCTCGTCATGCGGGCCGGCACACTTCTTGGCGCGTTATTGCTCGTCTCAGTTCCAGCCGCGGCCGCGGAGACGCATGACATCGGGCTCACGGCCAAGGGCGGAACGATTCGCGCGGCGATCGTGCGCGGTTCTTCGGATTCCGCGCCCGTGGTTGCGATCGTCGGCGGACTGTCCGGGCAGGACGCATCGAGCCGCGCCGTGCTGGACGCCATCGACGAATTCGACCAGCAGCCGCAGGCCAGGCGGCGATACACGCTCATTGGCATCGCGGCAGCGAACCCTGACGGCTCGGTGCTCGTGTTTCCGCCGACCGGCACTGCCTACCGGGTCAGCACGGAGTCGCACGTCCTGTGGCGGTGGATCGGCATCCACGCGCCGGATCTGGTGCTTATTGCCGGCGCCGACTCCGCCAGCCTGACGCTGGCACTGTCCGAGCATCCGGTTGCCGGCATCGGCCGTATCCCGGCACGCCGCCTCGACGCGAACGCGCGCCTGCTGCAGGCAATTCCACAAACGATCGTCGAGTCGGAGGCGCGCCGTGAAATCAACGGCCGCCGCCGGCGTTCACCTCGTGAGGTGGCCGGGCAGCTGGCGAAGATCTACGGGCAGGACTTCGAACAGTTCACCTACATCCCCGGCATGGCGTTGATCGGCCGGCTGCGGCTGGGACAGACGGCGGACGTCGAACGGCTCGTTGCGCCGTACGTCACGGGTGTACGGGATCCACTCGAGCGGCCGAACTCGCTCGTGCTGGCCGGACATCTGGTGATGGCCGAACTCGCGGCGCGGACGGAGAACCCTGCGTATCTCGCGGCGCTGCGGAAGGCGGTCGATCTCGGGTTCACCGAAAGCGGCGAGATGAAGGAGTCGATGCCGTTTCACGACGAGATGAGCGACTCGCTGTTCATGGCCACGGCGATTCTGGCGCGGGCCGGCGTGTTGACGGGAGAGCGCCGCTACTTCGACATGGCCGCCCGCCACGTCGCGTTCATGCAGAAGCTGGTGTTCCGCCCAGACGGGCTCTACCGGCATTCACCGCTGACCGACGCGGCGTGGGGCCGTGGGAATGGGTTCCCCGCGCTCGGCCTGGCGCTGACGCTGGAATCGTTTCCGAAGGATCACCCGGGATTTGCGCCCGTTCTCCAGTCCTTTCAACGGCACATGGCGGCACTTGCCCGGTTCCAGGATTCGGACGGCTTGTGGCACCAGGTCATCGATCATCCAGGTTCGTATGCCGAGTTCTCGGCGACGGCGATGATTGGCACGTCGATGCTGATTGGAATCCGGCATGGCTGGCTGGACGCGAAGACGTATCAGCCGCTCGTCGACGGGGCGTGGCGCGCTGTCAACACGCGCACGGCATCCGACGGCGTACTGCTCGACGTCTGCGAATCGACGAACAAGCAGCGAACGCTCGACGATTACCTGCGCCGTGCGGCGTTGACCGGCCGCGATCCGCGCGGTGGTGCGATGGCGCTCGTTTTTGCGACGGAGCTGGCGGGTCTCGGGCGGTGAACAGACGCGCCGCGGTGGCAGGGACCTGGTACTCGGACAATCCATCGCGTCTGACGGACGAGATCGATCGCTACCTCGATCGCGCGGACGTCCCATCCGCAACCGGACGGGCGCGCGCGCTCATCGCACCCCACGCCGGCCTGATGTACTCCGGCCCTGTGGCGGCATTCGCCTACAAGCTGCTTGCCCGCCGGAGCCGGTTGCCGCACACGCACCGAGAAGGCGGGTCGTACGGCGCCGTCGTGCTGGTGGGGCCGTCGCACTTCGTCCCGTTTCGTGGCGTGTCGATCTGGAATTCCGGCGCGTGGGAGACGCCGCTCGGTCCGATCGCCGTGGAGCGCCAGCTCGCGGAGACGATTCGCGCCGAATCCGAAGCGATCGTCGAGCTGCCGGCCGCTCATGGGCGCGAACATTCGCTGGAGATGCAACTGCCCTTTATCGCACGCCTGCTGCCGGGAGTGCCCATCGTGCCGCTGGTGATGGGGGACCAGACGCGCGAGACGGCATTCGAGCTCGCTGACGCACTGGCGCGCGCCACCCGCCGCTTCAGCAACGACTCCAACGTCCCGAACCATTCTAACGACTCGAACGTCCCTAACGATTCGAACGTCCCGAACGATTCGAACGACTCGAACGTCTTGTTGATTGCGAGCTCCGAT
>JAICQE010000028.1 GCA_025938035.1 Vicinamibacteria bacterium | reverse complement strand
TCGATTCAATCGCCAGCACTTCAACGGGGCCGCGGGCCGATTCAAGCTTCAGCCCAAGCTGTTCTTCGAGTGCCGCAAAAATTGATACACCGAGAGCTGGCGGCGCAACGCCCGCTGGCTGACCAGCGGACTGCAGATCCGCGTTTGTCAGGGCGTCCCATTTCAAGTCAATGTCGAATTTTCCTTGTAGTTCGGTCGCATCGACAACAGGCCGACCGACACGGCTCTCGAGCAGCTGCGCAAGCCGGCCGATGGCCTGAGTACCGGCCGTTAAGAAATTGCGCTGCGCGATGAACGCGCAGGCAGGGCGCTTGCCGTCCGGCGCAACAGCGCTGGGGCCGCCGGCGCCGAGTTGCGGACGGCCTTCTGCAAGCCACTTCTCACAATCAACGGTCGAAGGGATCAGCTGAGCGCCCAGGCGGCCGTCGCCGCGAGCACGAACCAGGCGGTAAATCGGCTGCTCACGAGTCTCCCGTCGCGCCTTCAGCTGAAAGCGATCAACGAGCAGTCGCTGCATCATGGGGAAGTAATGCATCGCCTGATCGATCCCGTCGGGGAACTTCGCCGTAATGTCGAATCGTGCGGTACGGGTCCAGTCCGGCGCACCGACGATCTGGTAGTCGCGCAGTTGGTAGGCGTGCACGAGAATCGCTCGCAGCGGAATGTTGGTCACCCGGAGCTGGCCGGGTGCATTCGGAGACGAAATCATTCCACTTTCACCGACTGAGGTATTTGGCTTCACCGAAACGACCTCGAACGCCGGTGGGTTCGGGGTCTGCGCCACGGTGGCCGACAGTCCGATGGTGACCAAGATCGCGGAAATCGACATGGAGCGCATACCTGTCCTCCAGTTCACTCGCTCATGCGCTGATAACTCTACGACACGTCTGGGTCAGTCTGACGAGGCCTCAGATCGCCGCCTTGATCAACTCTCGACAACCGCGTGCACAATTCTCCAGCGGTAGCTTTTTGCGTCAAGTCCCAACGCGTGCACACGAAGCCGGCCGGGCGCCGTGTCATCGGTTTCGAGCAGCATGTCTCTCCACACCATCTGAACGCCATCGCCGAGCGGCGACTCGTACACCTGCGACGATCCATCGCGATGAACTCGTGCCAGTGCCAGCCGTGTCTGGAAGGCGAGCAGCACGTACGGCGTTTCACCAACGCACTTACAGGCGTCGGCAAATCGCGGCAATCGATAACGTCCCGGCTCGGGATTCACGACGTCGCTCGAGTCGTAGAGCCGTAGTAGCTCGTCTCGCCCGCGCATCGGCAGGGCCAGTTCCTTGTCGGGCTCGCCCGTTAGAGAAAAGACGTTCATCACAGGTCGATGCCGGCGCGCGACATAAACTCTGTCGTGACAAACGGCGAGGGCACCATCCCGCCACAAGAACGCCCCCGCGGCGCCCGGCGAGGTTTCAACGCCCCAGACGCGACGTACGCGCCCCGTGCGGTCGATCTGCTGGACGACAGGCGCCCGTACCGCAGGCGACGTGGCCGAGATGAGAAACGTACCGTCGTCCAGCGCGGCGAAATCATGAACGATATTGTATGAACGCACTGTCGCCGTCGGAGTACCAGAAGGAGCCAACGTTCTGATGCCAATGTCATCAGCCGCGTAGGTTATCCCACCGAAGGTTCGCATGACGGTGGGATGTTCAAGACCAGTCTCATGAATTGCGTCTGGCCCTCCCAGCGCGAGCCCCGTGTCAAGCGTGAACAAGGCACCCGACGAATTGTCAAGAAGACGAATAAAGCCATCTGCCGCGCGCGCAATTCCACCTGCGGTCTGCAGTTCACCCACGATGACCGACTTCACGTCTCGCAGCGGGCGCACGGCGGTGACCTCTTTGGGCCACTCACCTTTGTCCTTAATCGAATGTTCCAGATTCATCACACGCGCGTCGTCCAACGACACCGGCGGTGATACCGATGACGGACCGCACGCGCCGATCAGGGAGACGGTCAGCGCGACGGCTCCAGCCTGAGCACCGTTCACCCACCAACCTCCGCCCGCAGCCGCGAAGTAATATCAGGGAGATCCGAAACGACTGCCACCGAGCCGCGCGATACCACGACGAGAATTCCGCCGCCCATGAAGCGGCCGTATTTGCCTTCTAGATCGAGCAGCGCCGACGTCCCCCGGTCGGACAGACGGTCCAGCGGAAGCGTCAGGTTGAGCGTGTCGCGAAGCGCCGCGACGTCATCAATCGTCCAGTCCGACGTCACTACAACCTGTAGCCGTCCTCGGAGCTTCACCAGATGCGCCTCCATGTCCTTCACCACCCTGGATGCGGGACACGTCGCATTCAGGCGACGCGTCAGCAGCACGAATTGCGTCGCATCCGCGGGTCGAACGGGAATGTCTCCGGCGTGCACGAGCGGCGCTATTTCTCTCGCGAGTCGGCTGTCCAAAGGCTGTGCGGGAAATAACATCTCCTCGAGCGCCGCCCGCATACCACCATTCCGAACCAAGCCGGCTTCCATCAGGCGACCGTCGCGAAAGACGGCCCACCGACTCGCCCCCAGGCCAGTACGCCGTAGTGCGTCGCTGATCACAGCCGGTTCCAGAGCGAAATGACGCCACGCGAAGGCCGGGACGTCACCGCCAGGACGGTCCGTCGCGGCAATAGAGACGGCCCGAAAGCGGCCTTTCAACGCCGCGTCGCCGATATCTCGAACGAACCGCGCCAACATCAACGGTTCGTACGGGTTGACAATCGCAATCGCGACGACACCGTCAGGCGTGAGGACAGCTGTGGGAACCAACTCGGCGATGAGTGCCGCTTCCGCCGCGTGCCGATGTTCCGTCGGCGCATCGAACGACAGCACCGATCGAATCAACGTCACGTTTAAGACCACAAGCGTCACAACGGCGAACGCCGACCACGCTTTATTGCCAGACACTGTGTCTTGACCTCACGCGCTGACGAGCGCTCGCAGTGGGATGGCCAGCAGGACCGTCCCGATCGCGGCGGATGCTTTTACCAGCCCCCGCGTCCGGCTGTCAGCGGAAAAGGGTTCGTTGTCACCAACGATGAAGACATATCCCTCTGGTATACGCTTGCAGTGACTGTCCGTCGCCGTGTCCGGCCGCAACGTCGCGAACGTGGGGATGCAGTCTCCGGGCACACCTTTGATTCGCTTTACAACGACGGTATTCTGTTGCCAGGGATCTCGGAATACCGCGACGCTCCCGTTACGCGGCTGACGCAGAATGGTCGGGACCACGACGACAAGGCTCGGATTTTCGATCGTCGGGGCCATACTCGGTCCTCGGACGAAGAACAGAGACGATCGCGAAAAGAGAAATGCCACGATCAGCACGCACAATGGCCCGCGGAGTTGTCGAAGCGATTTCATTCCAGAGCTCCGGGTATTAACGCCAGCCACGTGAAGGCTGGCGTTTGTTCCGTCATGACGGCGAGCACGAAGGCCCGTCGCCAAGTCTGACTGCATCTAGCTCAAACAGTACGCTTTCGAGCCACTGACGCAGTACATGACGCATTCCTCCACATGATCCAGTTGATGGCAGGCGGCGAGGCCATCACAGCCATTGATTTCGGCGCAGAGGACATAGCCATCAGCCAATGGGTTTGTTCGTAGACCCATCACCAGGCCGAGCAGTCCCAGCAATGAGGTAGTGACTTTGGTTCTGATTCTCATATCTCACTGGCTCCTGCACGCAGACGACGCAACCCGATGCGTCAGTCGCTTATAGGGCGGCAGGCAATGCGACGTCAACGGCAATTCCATGCACGTGTCGCCGTACGATCCGAGCGGCCCGACAATTCGCTACGCGAAGTAGTTTCTGACAACAAGCACAGCGTGCGTCGCGCGCGATCGATCGTCTGGCAAGAGAGTTTTGGCGCGCCGTACCGGATTGCGAAAGCACTGAGGCGTCAAACTGGCAGCCGGGCTCCGGCTGCGGGGCGTGCGCGCGCGGCTGCTCCGCGCGCGCGGTTGCAGTGTGGGATCGGCTCGCCGGATCGCCGGTGCGCGTGCCGATCCCATGCCGGTGCGTTACGTCGCACACTCGATCTTCGAGGCGTCGATGCACCACATAGTGCATCCGTCCATTCCGTAGAAGATACAGCCGTCCTTCCCCTTGCATCCTTCCTGACTACAAAAGCGAATGTCCGCGTCAACTGGACGCTGATGCATCCCGAGCACGATGCCAAGCAATGCGAACAGCGGTGAAATAGCCCGTGTGATGCTCATTTCGTACCTCCAGACTCTCAGCCTCACCGTTGCGGCGAGACCCGATCGCGGCGCCACATCGGAACGCCCCGACGAATGCGTATACGCGAGCGCAGGTGATCAAGAAAAGCCACAGACCGCCGTACACCGATTACGACTGGCGGTTCGGTCGAGACGCCGGCGTTCCCAATCCGCAACGCTATTCGACAAACGAGGTGGCGCCGACATTCGCCGCGGAGTCGTCGGGTGGATCCGCGCATGTGGCGCACCCCGACCCGCATTCGGCGAACGCCAGGTCGTCCTCCAGCGCCACGAGCCCTCGGCAGTCCGATACCAGCAGATCCGGCGTCTCGGCCAGCGCGGTGACGATGCGGCGCATGCTGGCGAGAAACGCCTGAACGGCCGCCGGCTCATACCGTCCGACGCTGAACGTCGCGACCAGGGCGAACACTCCGCCGTCCTCCCGCAGCCGGATGTCGAAGTCCATGTTTCGCGGAGCGACGGGAAGGACGACGACCTCGACCGGGGGGGGACTCGTCCGCTGTGGACGCCTGGGCAGCACATCGAAATTCACTCGTGTGTTGTGCCTGTCGAGCGACCGCCCGAGCCTTTGCCACAACGCCGGCAGCGGCAGCGCCTCGTGGGCCTGCGCCTGGGCGACGCCGGCGGCGACGCGTCGGCACAATGACGCGCACGACATGTCCGGCTCGAGCTCCACGGAGACGATATGCGTGTTCGAATACCAGCCGAGCGTCGGCATGAACTCTGGATACCGCCGGTTGGCGAAATTCGCCCAGACGGCCAGGCGCTGCTTGCCGGTGTAGTAGTGCAGCGCGATCGTCATCGCCGTTCGGAACAACGCATACGGGGTCAGCGTCAGCTGCGACACGAGCAGAGAGACTTGGCTGCTCTCCTGCGGCGTAAAAAAGAGACGCTCATAGGACGTGCCGGCCGTGACCGTCGCCACGGGGGTTCGCCGGCGGAACGGCAGGTCCGTGAAGGCGATCTGTGCGTCGCCCAGTCGATCCCACTGTTCGTGCCAGAACCGTTCTTCGCGGACGAAACGCCCGTCCCGGAACTGCTGGAGCTGCCACGCCGCGAAGTCGTGATACTGCATCGGAACACGCGGAAGCGCCGTTCCGTCGGCCCCGGCCTCGATGATCGCCGCAAACTCGCGGGCGAGCACGCCCAGCGACCAGCCGTCCACCGTGTGATGCGTCAGCACGAGCACGAGGTAGGTACCGGCGGACCCCGTATCGACAAGGGTGGCGCGAATCGGAGGCCCACTGGTCGTATCGAGCGGCGTGGCCAGCTCCTGCCGGAGCAATTCGGTGAGCTCGTCCGTGCCTGCCACCGTACGCACGGGGACGGTCAGCTGCACATCGGACAGCACCCGTTGCACGTACAGGCCGGGAACGAAGACTCCACTGCGGGCAAAGACCTGGAGCTGTAGCCACCGATCGTCGCGGCTGTAGCGTTCGTTCGGTCCGTAGGCGGTTCTGAGGGCACTGTGCCGCCGGATGACCTCATTCAGCGCCCGCTCGATCGGACCATGCGCAATCGGAGCGTTGATCCGGAACACCAGGGGCGACCTCGCACCGGACGGCACGACTCCGTGGAGCGCCATCACCTCTTCCGCGACCAGATGCCGTTCCTGATTGAAGGCAAGCGCCAGTGCCATACGATCTTCACCCGTTCCGTTTCGCTTACACAGCCGAGGCTTCCGGTTCAGCCGGCTGCAGCGCCTCGTGGACGGCGGCGGCAAACGCCCCGAAGCTGACGTTGTCCTCGAGGAGCAGTCCCATCGGCAGGACGATGTCGAATTCGTCGGCAACAGCATTCAGGCACAACGTCGCGGCGATCGAATCGCCGCCGAGTTCGAGGAAGTGGCTGCCGTCCGGAACGGTCTTCACGTTCAGAACCTCTGCCCAGAGCGCACGCAGACGTGTGACGCGATCGGTGGGTGACATAGACGCTCCTACGGGTGTGGAACAGGCTGCGGATGAACCGGCGCACTCGTCCAAAACATCGCGCGAATCCGAACTTTGTCGATCTTCCCAGCCGGCGAACGTGGCAGCTCGGGCCATTGCTCGACGGATGTGGGCGCTTTCCGGTTGCCCAGCCGCTCCCGGCAATGGGTGAGAATCGCGTCGTCAGTGATGGTCCGGCCCGGACGGAGCGTGACCACCGCCTTCACCGACTCGCCGCGGAGGCGATCCGGCGCGGCCACCACCGCACAATCGTGAATGGCTTCGAGCTCGCGGATGACGCGTTCGACCTCCGCCGCGCTGACCTTGAAGCCGCTGATGTTGACGACGTCCTTGACCCGGCCGGTGACATAGAGAAAGCCGTCGCGGTCGACGTAGCCGACATCGCCGGTGCGATGCCAGCCGGAGCGCTGGGCGTCCGCCGTCAAGGAGGGATCCAGGTACCTCTTGACGCATGCACCGCGGACGACAATCTCGCCCGGGGAGCCGACCGGCACGAGATCATCGTTCTCGTCCATTACGGCGAACCGGTTGACGCCGGCCGACACGCCGCTGCTGGACAGCCGCTCGGGGTGCTGCCCGCGAACCGCCTCCGCAATCGTCTGCGCGTCGAGCATCGTGACGAAACTGGTCTCGATCTGGCCGTAGCTGTGATGCAGGCACGGCCCGAAGGCCTCGACCGCCTCCTTCACACGCTCCGCCGACACGCCCGCCATTCCCAGGCGGACTCGCCGCAGGCTCGAGACGTCGTATGTGGCCCGGTCCGGGCAATCGAGCAGGAGATACAGTGCGGTGGGCGACAACCAGACTTCCGAGACACGGTGTTGCTGGATCTTCTGCAGCACGTCGCGCGCATCGAACGAGCGCATGACGACGACGGTGCCACCGAAGGTGAGGGTCCCGAATGCGGCAGGGCCGGCACCGTGCGACAGCGGCGCGAGTCCGAGCGATACGTGGCTCGACGCGGAGACGTCGATCCCGCGTGTCACCTTCAGGACCGCGTCGAAGCAGCCACAGTCCTCGATGACCACTTTCGGCCGGCCGGTGCTGCCGCTGGTGGACCAGTAGAACACCGGTCGTGATCGATTCCCGGATGGCTCGATCCAGTCGGCGATCGGGGCGGGAGGCCCGTCGAGCAGGGTGTCGAGAGAGAGCTCGTCTTGCGCACCGCCATCGAGTCGAACGCACGTGCGCAGCGTCGGCACGGCATCCCGCAGCTTCCGAACCTGCGGCGACAAGCTGCCGTGATAGAACAGGCACCGCGCGGCGACCTGATTGAGAAAATCCACGGCCGTCTCGACGTTGCTCTCGGCGTGAAGCGGAACGATCGCTCCACCCGCCCGCATGATGCCCACCATCGCGGCAAGAACACGCCAGTCGTTCGGCGAAAAGAGCACGGCGGGTACTGCCTCGCCGCCCTCCGCCAGCGACGACACCAGCCCGCCGATGTGATGGCTGATGCGCGTCAGTTCCCCGTAGGTGACCTGACGATCGCCATCGATGATGGCAATCCGTGAGGTGGCCCGTTCGGCCGCGACGTCGAAGTAATCAATTGGAACCATGGCTATAGGCTGCCGCGACCGTTGCCGTCATTGGAGCGGCTTCCCTCCTCGTTCGGACCGAGAGCACCAGACACGCGCCGAGCACGATGACGGCTGCGGCCACCGCGCATGCGACTGCCAGGCCTCCGGCGTCAATCATCGACCCCAGGACGTACGGACCGGCGAAGCCGCCAAGCGAGGCGATGGAGTTGACGAAGGCGATGCCGACCGCATTCACCTCGCCCTTGGCGGCGCTGCTGACCGACGCAAACAGCGCCGGCTGTCCGGCGGCAGCGATCGCCGTCACCGCGGCAACCAGCAGGACACCGGTCACTCCGTAGACGACGCCGGCCAGGCCGACGCCGATTGATCCGATGAGCATCGGCACTGCGGAATGCCAGCGACGCTCGTCGCGCCGCGTCGAACGCCGCCCGACCCAGATGGCGGCCGCCGCGCCGACGACGGCTGGAATGGCGGTGAGCAACGCCGTCGCCGTATCGCTCAGACCGGCCATCTGACGCATCATCACCGGGCGGAAGAGGACGATCGCGGAACCGGCCGCAGCGGCGCAGAAGAAGGCGAGACCCCACGTCCAGTAGCGGCGGTCGCGCACCACGACGAGCAGACTGTCGCGCGTGTGCGAGCGAACGTCGGCGACCACCTCACGCTGCAGGAAGGCGCGCTCGTCGGAGGTCAGCCATCGCACCGACGCGGGATCATCGGGGAGATACCGCCACAGGCAGACGCCAACCAGCACCGCCGGAATTCCCTCGATGAGAAACAGCCATTGCCACCCGGCGAGTCCCCAGACGCCATCGAGGGCGAGGAGCCCTGCAGCGAGCGGCCCGGCGGCAATTCCGGACAGCATCGCCACACCCGCGAGCGCGCCCAGGGCCGCGGCGCGATGGCGCGGCGCAAGCCACCGGCTCAGGCAATACGCCATCCCCGGAAAGCAGCCCGCTTCCGCAATCCCGAGCAGCAGCCGCAGACCATAGAAGCTCGCTGGTCCCTGCGTGAACATCGTCGCGACGGTCACCAGACCCCAGGTGACCATGATGCGGCCCAGCCAGCGGCGCGCGCCGACACGGACGAGCGCGATGTTGCTGGGCACTTCGAACAGCGCATAACCGAGAAAGAACAGGCCGCCGCCGAGTCCGAAGGCCGCTGCGGATAGTCCCAGCGCCTGATTCATCTGCAGCGCGGCGTAGCTCACGTTGAACCGGTCGATGTACGCCATGAACCACCCCGCCATCAGCAGCGGGAGCACACGGCGGTTGACTTTGGCGGCGATCGAATCGGCGAGCTGCTCGGAGGACGATGCAGGTGTCATCGAGGTATCTCCTCGACGTGCGAAGCGTTCACACGTCGCGTCGGACGCGAGCGGAACGGGAGATTACACGAGCCATCGACGGCCGCAACGACAAGATGGGTGCTGCGCACAACGTACGGCAGATGGTGCGCGGCGCATCAACGACCTCCTTCAAGCCAGTGCCGGCAGTCGATGGACAGCTCGCGGCCGGCCGCCGCGTCGTACAAGGCCAGGTCCTCGTCGGTCAGCGCGCCGCGCCAACGTCCGTTGGTTCCGGCGTGAATGAAGCTGCCGCCTCCCCCGCGAAACGCCGTTCGCGCCATCGGCACCAGCACGTCGGCGTTGGCGCGCATGCGGTCGAAAGCGGCGGCGCCGGCGACACGCGCGATATCGGGCGGCGTGACCCTCACGCCGATGTGTGAGGCGATGCGGCGCACCTGGCCAGGGAGATCGGCAAGCAAGTCGCCGTAGTGGACGAACAGCAGATTCGGCAGATGCTTCCACGCCCACCACGTCTGCGTGTGCCGCAAATTCGCCCAGAACGGGTAACCTTCGCGCTCCCACCGGAACCAGCCGCGTGTGATCCAGCTCCGCCAGAACTCGCGCAGATCGCTTGGGCAGCGCGGCAGCGGGCCGCCCACTCTGCCGGCATGCTGCGGATCGCGCAGAAAGGGGTACCGCACGAGCTTCTGATAATGGTTCCAGAGCGACATGGCGACATCGCGAGCGTCGCGGCACACGACCACGTAGCGGGCGTCTGCGTCGTACGGCAGTCCATCCAGTGGGAGATGAGTCTTGATGACTCGTCGTCCCGGGTGAGCCGCAAGCATGGCGAGCACATCGTCCAGCGGCAGCAACGGCGAGTCGAGCCACGGCGAGCGCTGGTCGATCGGCGGCAGCGGTTCGGCCGGGAGCAGCAGCTGCAGCACGATCAGCTGCACCCAGGTCGTCCCGGCCTTGTAGCCGCTGGCGACGACGACGTCACCCTCGCGGACGTCAAACTGCCCCCAACGGGTGCTGTCGATCGAATGGTTCTGGTAGACGCGCGTAACGATCGGCCGCAGCGCAGCTACAGACCGCTCCGGCATTTCGTCAGCTGCACCTCGTGCGGGCCTTGCGCGACGCCGTTTCCGGGCAGCCTGTACCACGTGCGGTACAGCAGCACGTCGTCCGGCGTACGAGAGAACGATTCCGTCAGCGTGCTGCCCTGCACCACGGCGTGCGGGCGGCCCCACAGAGAGAACGCCGGCGCGATCGTTTCGACCACCAGCTCCTCACCCTGCCAGCGGGCAAGGCCATTGCGTTTGTGCGGATTCCGGATCGCCGACTCGAACCGCTCGATCGGCAGCACCCGGATCGACTGCGTGGCCAGTACACGCAGTTTCAGGTTCGCGCTCGACTGGACGACCTGCAGCGCGCTGGCAGCCCGCGACGCTGTCGAGCACGGCGCGGCCGAACGGGCGAGCACGTAGGTTCCGCTGAGATCGGGTGGCCGCCAGCCTGCCGCCGCGTCGGTGTCATTGACTGCCGTGGCCGACAGCGCGCTCGGAAGTGTGATCAGAGCCGACAGCAGAACGACCGCAACACACGCGTACTTCATGATGCCCTCCTCACCCGTCAACGCCGCGGGAAGGATGCGCCGGCGCGTAGCGGTCGTGCAACGCACAGACTGCCGTAAATAACGGCGCACGGTGTGGCGAAGAGAAATCAGTCGAGGAACGGTTGCGTCACGGCTGGTCGCGGGTCGATCCGGAACGATCCGCAGCCGCTGTGCGTGCCGCTGCCGCCGTGAATCCCTTGACCGCGCGCGCCTGGCGGCTGCGGAGCGCGGCGCGTACGGCCTCTAAGGCTTCGGGGTTGGAGATGAACTGCTGACGTTCGAAGAACTCGGCGACCGAATCCGGCAGGTGGTCTCCCGCGCCGCCGCATTTCTTCACGAACTTCGCTATCGTCCGCTGGTCGACGATGCTGAGCAGGTTCTCCGGCCTGGTCGAGCGATCGTGCTCGAAGCGGTAGACCGCGCGAAGGGCGCGGGCGAACGACAACGACGCGCGCGAGCTGACTCGGGTCGTGCGGCACCAGTTCCTGAAGCAGCCGACGGAGACGAACACCGCCCGGCCGAACTCGCGCAGCGTGCGCGGATCCTGACGCGCGTCGATGACGCGCACGATCGGCTGCGCCCACCGCGCCGCCGCGTGGGCCTCGGAGGGGATCAGCGCCGATTCCGCCCGATCGCAGTCGTCCACGTGCGGGTGCTGCGCGAGCGCACGCTCCACCGCCGCCACGATGTCCTCCTCGAAGGCCGGCTTCGTCAGACAGTCGCACACGCCGAGGCGCATCGCATCGACGGCGACGTCAAGCGTGGCGAAGCCGCTGAACATGACGCGCGACGTGTCAGGGCACTCCGCCTTCAACTGTGCGAGGACGTCGATGCCAGATCGATCCGGCAGCCGAAGATCTACCAGCGCGACATCCGGTTTCCATTCGCGCGCGAGGCGGACACCATCGCCCCCCGTCCGGGCGCCGGTGAATTCGTATCCGTGGAGTTGCAACAGCCGACCTGTGATGTCGAGGCAAATCTCGTCGTCGTCGATGAGCAGGATGCGCGCCACAATCGCTCTCCTTTCTCGTGACAGACCACCTTCCGGCCCCGCGCTGCAAAAAGGTGCGTGAGTCTAACCTCGTTTTTCAACGGCTGTGCGCGCAAAGTGCGGTCTGAAAAACACGCGGGCGACGGTACGGCAATTCGTGCTCGCGATGTAAATGCTGAGCGCGACTTCTGCAGCCGCCGGTGCCGTGCGTGTCGTTGGAGTCCTTTCGAGTCAGCAAGAATGCTCGTTCGCCGCCCGAGGCTCGCGATACGGCAGACCTGGCGAACCGGTGAAGGATGCGCCCCCTACAACGATGCGCGACCGTCGCATTTCGCCAGGCGAATCTCGAACGGTGCATGCGGTCCCTCGTCATCCGCGGAAACGTACGCGGCGCGATAGACCAAGCCGTCACCGGTGCGTGCGAATGACTCGGTCAGTGTGCCTCCGTGGACCTCGCCGTGGTGGCCCAAGAGCGGGAACGATGGAGCGGACGTGTCGACAACGAGCGCGTCGCCTTCCCATCGCGCCAGTCCGTTCCGTCTCGTGGAATGACGCAGAGCGGAATCGCGTTTTTCAATCGGTACGACGCGGAACGCTCCGCTCGGCGCGACGCGGAGCGATATCTTGTTCCTCACGTGGGCGACATACAGCGCCAGAGCGCGACCGGCGCTGATCTTCAATGCCACCGCACAGGAGGCCGGCCGCACACTATCGACGTACGTGCCGCTGAAGTTCGGCGCCGACCGGTCGGTCAGCGAGGCACCGTCCGCCTGACGAGCCGAGGTGCTCTTCGAAGCCACGAATACGGTGAGCAACACGACGATGACGAAAGACTGTTTCATGAGACGCCTCCTTGCCGTGTCGGGCGGCGGAAGAATGCGCCCGTGCAATGGGGCTGCGCAATGCAAGGAGTGCCGTAAAGCGGTGATCCGCAGCGGGCATGCGACTGGTCAGTTCCTCGAAGGGTGGTGGGGTGTCAGCGGAAGCGACCCGGCACACCGTGACTGGGACGCGTCAGGACGACGACCGTGCGCCCGGGTAGCTTGAGGGTTTGCGCGGCAACCAGATCGCCCGCTCCCTCTCCGGTAGCGGACGACGTGTCGAGCAGAGCATGCCAGGCGGCGCCATATTCCTCCGCCGGCGCCGTAAACGACACAGGTTCATGATGGGCGTTGAAGAACAGCAGAAAACTGTCGTCACGAACCGGATCGCCGCTGTCGTCGACATCGCGGAGTGCATCGCCGTTCAGAAAGACGGCAAACGACCGGGCATGATCCTGCTGCCAGTCGCTGTCGCTCATCTCCGCGCCGTCGGGACGGAACCAGCCAATGTCGGTGACGCCGGCGCCGCGCACCGGACGTCCCTTGAACCATCGGCGCCGGCGAAAGACCGGATGCGCCGCGTGGATCGCAATGACGCGGCGGGTGAACGCCAGGAGGTTCTCGTCAATCGCCTGCCAGTCGAACCACGAGATCTCGTTGTCCTGACAGTACGCGTTGTTGTTGCCCTGCTGCGTGCGGCCGATTTCGTCGCCGCCGAGCAGCATCGGAATGCCCTGCGAGAAAAACAGCGTCGCCAGGACATTTCGCTGCTGGCGGCTGCGGATGGCATTCACGAATTCGTCGTCCGTCGGCCCCTCCGCCCCGCTGTTCCACGATCGATTGTGTGATTCGCCGTCGTTGTTGTCTTCGCCGTTGGCGTCGTTGTGCTTGTCGTTGTAGGACACCAGATCGCGCAGGGTGAACCCGTCGTGCGCGGTAACGAAGTTCACGCTCGCGTACGGCCGCCGGCCGTCGTCTTCATAGAGATCCGAGCTGCCGGTGAAGCGGCTGGCGAATTCGCCGAGCGTGCCACCCTCCCCACGCCAGTAGTCGCGTACGGTGTCGCGATAGCGCCCGTTCCATTCACACCAACGGACGGGAAAATTGCCCACCTGGTAGCCGCCCGGCCCGATGTCCCACGGTTCGGCGATCAACTTGACGCCGCTCAGCGTCGGATCCTGGTGAATGATGTCGAAGAACGCCGACAGCCGGTCAACGTCGAACAGCTCGCGCGCGAGCGTCGAGGCGAGGTCGAAACGGAAGCCGTCGACGTGCATCTCCTGGACCCAGTAGCGCAGTGAATCCATCACCAGCATCAGTACATGCGGGTGCCGCATGTTCAGGCTGTTGCCGGTGCCGGTGTAGTCCATGTAGTACCGCGGATCGGATTCGACAGTGCGGTAGTACGCGCGGTTGTCGATCCCTTTCAGGCAGAGCACCGGGCCGAGATGATTCCCTTCGCCGGTGTGGTTGTAGACGACGTCGAGGATCACCTCCAGCCCCGCGGCATGGAGGGCCTTGACCATCTGCTTGAACTCCCGCACCTGACCGCCCGTGTCACCAGAGGACGAGTACTCGCCGTGCGGCGCGAAGTACCCGTAGGAGTGATACCCCCAGTAGTTCCGCAGGCCTTTGTCCAGCAGGTGCTGCTCGTGGATGAACTGGTGAACCGGCAGTAACTCCACGGCGGTGACCCCGAGCGCGAGCAGATACTCGAGCGCCGCCGGATGGGCGAGGCCCGCGTAGGTGCCACGGATCGCTTCGGGTACGGCCGGATGCCGTATCGTGAATCCTTTCAGGTGCACCTCGTACACGACGGTCTCGTGCAGCTTCCGGCGCAACGGTCGATCGCCTTCCCAGTCGAACTCGTTGTTGACGACGACGGATTTCGGCATGAACGGACCACTGTCGGCGTCGTGACGCTCGCGATCGTCCGCGCCGGGCGGATAGGGAAAGACCGAGGAGTCCCACGTGATGTCGCCAGCGATCGCGCGGGCATAGGGATCGACGAGGAGCTTTGCCGGATTGCAGCGGTGCCCTTGCGACGGATCCCAGGGACCGTGGACCCGGAACCCGTATCGTTGGCCCGGCCCGACCCCGCGGATGTACCCGTGCCAGCAGTACGCCGTCCGTTCCGGCAGGTCCACGCGCGTCTCGTGTCCGTCGGCGTCGAACAGACACAGCTCCACGCGTTCGGCGACCTCCGAGAAGATGGAAAAGTTCGTACCGCGCGCGTCGGGTGTCGCGCCGAGCGGAAATGGCTCCCCCGGCTGACCCCGCCGTTTCGAGGCGGTCCGCCGATCGGCCATCAGGATGGAATCCGAAGCGTCCATCGCGATCGAATCAGTCGACGCTCGCGCTCTGCACTTTGACGAGCGCAGGCTTCCGCACGCCGGGCCTGCGGATGCGCTGCCTGCCTGTCGGCCGCTTCGTGCGCTCGAACGGCGGGAGCCGTACCGCCTTGCCGCTTCGCGCCGAGCGATACAGGGCCTCGACCACACGGACGTCCTGCAGCCCCTCGTGCCCGGACGGCTCAGGCTCACGATTCCGCTGGATACAGTCGGAGAAGTAGAGCAGCTCCGGCGCAAACTGGTCGCGCTTCCCCAGGCGTTTGCGGGTCGTCCTGCCGTTGACCGTCAGCTCGTAGGAGAGGCCTTCCGCGTATTCGTATGCGGGGTCGACGACCAGTTGGCCTTTGGTGCCGACGATCCGGTAGGAGGCCACGTCCGACGAGTTGAAACTCGTCACGAACGCCGCGACGCGCTCGCCGCCGAAGCGCATCAGCGCACCGGTCGATTCGTCGATCTCGCGCAGCCTCGCGGTTCCGCTGTTGACGGTGATGGCGACGACTTCAGTGGGTTCGGCCCTGAAGAGATACCGCGCGGCGTTGATGCAATACACGCCGATGTCATACAGCGTTCCGCCGCCCATGTCCTTCTTCGTCCTGATGTCGTTGGCGCGAACAGTCATCGCGAACGAGGAATTGAAGAACTTCGGTTCGCCGATCCGGCCGCGCCGTACGAGATCGACAGCCTTCAGATTGATCTCCTCGAAGTGCAGGCGGTAGGCAACCATCAGCTTGACGCGATTCCTGTGGCACGCGTCGATCATGCGCCGGCACTCAGTCGCCGTCACCGCCATCGGCTTCTCGCACAGTACGTGGACGCCGGCCCGCGCGGCCCTGATGGTGTACTCGGCATGGAGATGATTCGGCAGCGCAATGTACACGGCGTCCACCTGTTCGAGGCATTTCTCATACTCCGCGTACGAGAACACCGCCGGCACACGGTACCTCTTCGCCAGCAGCCGGCGCTTGGTCGCATCGTCGCTGACCAATGCCGCGAGACGCGAGTTCCGGCGCGCATGCGCGAAGGCTGGCAGCACCGCCACCTGGGCAATGTGACCGAGCCCCACGATGGCGTATCGAATGGGAGTCGTGCGTCGAGCAGCCAAGGGACAACCTCCGCGGAACACTAAACTCTGCCGTGCGATTCCGGCGCGTCAGAGCACGCATCAAAAGTACATAGTGACGTGGGCAAGGAACGGCTTCGCGGTCTTGCCGGTGTCCAGGCATGCCCACTCCTGACGGCTGAGCGTCATGACAGCGTTCGGCTCCGTCAGGTCGAAGTACCACTGCGCTCGACGCAAGGCGCGGGCCACCAGCGCGTCGACATCGAGGCCGTCGCGGGTAGAGACGTATTCACCGTACGAGACCGTAAGCTGCGATGCCTCGTCGACGGACGTCCGCATGTCGAAATCGTTGTAGAACTCATCCCACTCGACATCACGCAGGCCGGCCATCTCCGCTATGTGTGGCGAACAGAGCGCTTCTGCCGTTGGCTCGTCGCGGCCCGGCGGCGACGTCGTTCCGCACGCCGCGCCAAGGACAACGACCGCACCGGCCAGTGCCGCGTCAGGTATGTCCATACGGAACCAGCCGTGTGACGCGATCCAGATGCGAGCACGGGACGCGTCCTGACAGGTCAGTTCGTCCGCACGCCGGCGCGCCAGCAGCCGGGCACGCCGATACAGCGGCTCGTAGGACGGCAACTGCGCGTGCCGGGCGAGCCGAATCCGGGTGCTCGCCAGAATTCGGTACACCTCGCCGGGGGCCAGGGCTGCGAGGATGCGCGGATGAACGGTGTAGATCAGCCCGCGCTGGAAGTCAGGTGGAACGAGACCGTTCACGCGGATGTCTTACCACGAATATCTCAAGGACGGGTCGGTGCACCATCCAGTCAGCGTGTCGGTGGTTCTTCTGTCGAATGCCAACACTGCCGACGAGTCGGTCTGGTGCGCCTCTGACCTTCGACTCGCCAATCCGAACGACGTACGGCACTCGCTGCGTCCGTGTTGCGCGTATAGTGCCGCCGGTCATTGACCGAGCGCCGACACGGCTTGCGATGTCGTGAGGACCCAGCGATGAACATTCCAGTCGTTCCGTTCGCTACCGTGGGTGCGGTCACAGCTATCGTGGCAACGGCCGTAAGTGTGTCGGAGTCCCTCGGTCTTCTCCCGCCGGCTCTCTTCGAGGCACGGAGGTTGTGGGATACCAACGTCACGCTCTGGTCGGTCCCGCTGCCGTTCTTTGTCGGAGCGTGGTTCATCGCGGTCGCCTGTGTCTACCGCACTCGCGCTGCGACGATGCCAGCGGTCGCGACCCTCACGTCGTTGAGCGCTGCCATCGTGGTCGGCACGTGCGGGTGGCTGTGGACGCGTGTACTGCCGCTGGCGATGTTCATCAGCGGCGTGTCTGCAGTGGTGGTGTTCGTCGCTGCCGCCACGTCGCGGCGCGCCGCCGATCCGATGTCCCTGCGTGCGCTCTTCCGCTCCGAGACAGCGAGGATGTCGCTCGCGGGTGCGCTCGCGTGTTTCGTCGTCACGGCGTCGTCGATCCGGATTCTGACGACGCGCCTGCCGGACAGTCTGTCGACAGAGCGCAACGTGCGGCGCTGGTATGAGAGTCGCGTCGCGGGGGTGACGGAAGGGACGAAACACGCGCTGTCCATCGACGGCGCCGTGCAGGTCGCGGCATTCACCAGCTACGGATGGCAGCCGTTCCGCAACACCGTGCTCGATCGGCTTGCGCTGGTGCAGCAATTTCAGGAGGCAGGGCTCGAGGTGGAGTTCGTCTCGCGGCCATTTCCGCTGGATCCCGCATGCAATCCGGAGATGGCGAGCATGACAATCATCAGCCCCGGCGCCTGCGAGGCCGCCTACGCCGTCCGCCACGTCCGAAACGAGCGTGGCAAGGAGGAGAGCGCACGTTTCGAGGAGTGGCTCTATGCGCGATCGACGGTGCTCGATCAGCGTCTCGTGCACAGTTATCTCGAGCGGCGCGGCCTCCTCGACGGCTTTCGAGCCGCGTATGGCGACCTCAAGCGGGCTGTCGCCGAGGACATCGCGACGGCCAGGCAACTCGGTGTCGGCGGTACACCCACCTACGTCGTCAATGGCCTGCGGGTGCCAACCACGGAGACCGCGATGAGGGCGATCCTGTCGCTCGAGGCCGAGCGGCGCCAACGCGTTCACTCGCGCATGACCTCGACGGACGCGAGATGACAACGGTGAGGCTTTCATGACTCGCATCAATCTGACCGCCATCGCCTATCTCGTGTTCGCGGCGACCACAGCCGTTGTCGCGTCGCGCTTTGAGGCCTCCGCCTCGCAGCGGTCGGGTGGAGGCGCGGCACGTCCCGACGCGAGCGTGTCCATCGAGTCTGGCCACGTCGTCGGCAGTGCCGACGCACCGGCCGTTCTCGTCGTCTTTGCCGACTTCAACTGCCAGTACTGCGCGCGGTTCGCGACGACGGATCTACCCACCCTGAACGAAACGTACGTGCGGAGCGGTCGGCTGCAGATCGCGTTCATGCACAATCCGCTGCCACGGCTGCGACAGCATTCGCTGGCCGCGGCCGAGATCGCGGAGTGCGCTGCGGAGCAGGGTCTGTTCTGGCCGGTTCACGACGCGTACTTTTCGAAGCAGAACGCTCTTGACGAACGGCGGGTGTGGGACATCGCCGCTGCGACAGGTGCACGTCTCGACGGCCATGACGGTGTTCGGGAATGTGTGGCGTCCGGTAGAGCGTTGGTGCGCGTCGCGGACCACGCCGCCATCGCGCATCGATTCCGGGTTCTGTCGACGCCGGCGTTCCTCGTCGGTGCTCGCGACGCGACAGGACGGATTCGGGTTGTCGGCCAGCTGTCAGGAGGAGAGGCGCTGCCAGGCATTCAGGCTCTGGTTCGGAAAATATCGGGTTGATGGGAATCGGCTGCGGCTCCGGACCACCTGGATCCCGTGTCAGCCGAAGGTCGCGTGTCTGGAATTCAACTGGAGGACCGTATGACGAGAATCGCAAACGGTGCGCTGCTGCGGCTCGGAGCTGGAGCCGTCATGGCCGGAGGCATGTCCGTGGGCATGACCAACGCCTGGGCAGCCTGCGCCGAAAGTTGTGGCGGTGGTTGCTGGATCGGAACGTCGTGTTCGTCCTGCAGCGCCGGCGATCCAAACGACTGCACCATCTACTGGGACAGCGGCGATCAGGAGTGCTACGACCATTTCGTCTGTCACTGGTCGTGCCCGTCCTGCTGGGTATCCTGAACGGCCGGCGCGCATCACGCCGGGACAGGCGGGCGGAGTCGCCCGCCTGCCCACCATCCGCGCGCTCAATTCTTCAGGGTCGACTCAGTGGTTCGGCGCGTTCGATGACCAGCACCTGAACTGGGCCGCGGGTGCGCTCGAGCCGCAATCCCAATTGCTCGTCGAGGGCGACAAAAACGGACGGACGGCCGTCGCGAGCGGCAGCTGAATCCGCCGGCGCCCCGGGCCGGCCCGGGGCGAAAACAAGCTCGAAATCGAAAGGCCCGGTCAATCCCGTGCGGTCCTGCACTGGCGCTCCCACCGGCGGAAGCCGCGCGAGGAAGCTTGCGAGATCTGTCATCGTCCGCGCCCCTGCGAAAATGCGCGCGCGGAACGGCTGAAAGATCATGTCGCATGTCGCGCGCCCCGACAGCACCGACTCCAGCGGCGGCGTCTCGGGCTGCTTGGCGCGCCACGCCTCGCAATCCATGGTCGACGGCTTGAGCCCGGGCCCGAGCCGCTTGTCGCGGCGAGCGACGACAAGCGCGTAGACCGGCTGCTCCTCCGTCGCCCATCGAACACGGAGCGCGAAGCGTTCGGCCAGTAGCGTTTGCAGCATCAGGCGCGGTCCTTCGACGGAGGAGACGGACGGCGGTATCACCGCGTTGATGTCGAAGCGATCCTCGAACCATCGCGGACTGCCCTGCATCTGCTGAAACGGTTCGAGCTGGTAGGCGTACCGAATGATGTCGCGGAGCGGAAGATTGACGGCTACAAGGCGTCCGCCCCTGACGCCAATGTTCGGACCACCCGCTCCGCCGGCGATTCCTGCCGGTGTCTCAGAGTTATTCGGCCTCACCGACGCGACTTCGAACCGCACGCCGCCGGTTTTCTGGGCCTGAAGAGAGGGTCCGGATACCACGGTGAGCGCGGCGAGCGCAGCGCCGAGGACGGCGGTGCTGATCCGCCTCCGCCTACCGATCCAACCGACAAACTTCGTATTGTCGACCATGGCCGCCTCCGGCAGCGAATTTTAGCGCCACCCTGTTCTCTGACTGGCAACCGCCGCCGCTGTGTTCTGCCAGAAGGTCGCGCGTATTCGCAGTTTGTCGATCCTGCCCGCCGGCGATCGCGGCAGCTCCGGCCACTGCTCCACCGCGCAGTCCTGCATTGGTTCGAGCTCGGCGATGACGCGCACACGCGTGCTTCATCAGCGCCTCCTCGCCGATCACGGCAGCGTGAAGGATGCCTCCGCGGAACGGACAGGCGCAACGCACGGACCGCCGTAAATAGCGGTACGTGCGTATTCCGACGAGGAATCGGGATGAACGGTGGAGAACGGCCCGCGCTGGAAGTCGGGAATCAGCTGGTTCATGCGTTATCGGTGCGGTGCAATAATGCGCCCCATGGTCACGCGCGAGGACCTGCTGCGGCTGGTTCAATCGCTCCCCGAGAGCGCGCTGGCCGCCGCGCACGCGTGCCTTACTCAAGCACAACCTGAGTCATCCGCGCTACCCGAGCGCGAGGCAGCCCTCGAGCGCTTCCGCGAGGCACAGCAGCTCGTCTACGAGCGTCTGCAGCAGCGGATGCAACGAATGCGGCAGATGCTCGACGAGCGCGGCTCGGCCACCGACCGAACAGATGCCTCGGCGGGGTGACGGGGAATCAGCGAACCAGTGGAACCGCTTCGATCAGGCTGAACGTCAACGGCCCCGGATCGATGCGTGTCAGGCGGAAGCCTGCGGATGTCAGCAGTGTGCGGAACTCACCCTCGCTGCGCTCCTGCGACCCGAGTCCGAGCAGCATCGTCAGATCGCTGCGGGCAATTTGCCGATGGGTCTCGCAACTCTGCGAGCGGTCCGGACGTACCCGCTCGACGAGCAGGAGACGTCCCCTCGCCGGCATGGCCCGGTGGCAGTTCTCCAGGATCAGTTGGGCCCGCTCGTCCGGCCAGTCGTGAATGATGCTCTTGAGAACATAGAGATCGGCTCCCGGCGGAACGCCATCGAAGAAGTCGCCGGCAAGACACCGGCACCGTGAGGAGAACCGGGCCTCGGCGACTCGCTGCCGCGCACCATCGATTGCGTGCGGCAAGTCGAAGAGGACGCCCGTCAGGTGCGGCGCCTGACGCAGGATTTCGAGGAGCAGTTCGCCATAGCCGCCGCCCACATCGACGACGGTACGCACAGGAGTGAAGTCGTACGCCCGGACGACGTCACCGGCGACGAGCCGCGTCAGCTCGGCCATCGTCTTGTTGAAGCTCGCGGCAGCGGCGGGATCCCGCTCCTGGCGCTCGAAGCTTTCGAAGCCGGTCACCGCCTTCGTCACGCTCTGGCCCGTTCGCACGCTCTCGAGCAGATGGCTCCAGAGCGGCCGCATCGCACGCGTCCAGGAGATCGACCAGAAGTGCAGCGACTGCGGATGGTCCTCATGCAGCCGAGCCCCCATCGGGGTCATCGCGAAGCACCCATCGGGGCCCTCGGCGCAGATGTCGATCGTCGCCAGCGCTCGCAGCAGGCGCGCGAGCGCGGCCGGTTCGCAGCGCGTTACCGTCGCCAGTTCGGTAGCGTCTCGGGGCTTCTCGGTGAGCAGCCGCGGCAGTTCCAGCGCAAGCGCCGCTGCAAGCGCATCGGATGTCCAGCTGCCGGCGATCAGATTCAGGAGTTCAGGCGTTCGGTCGGTGACGGGATCGACAGTGTCCATGACTGGCGCTCGGGAAGCCTTCACGAGTCAATCCGCCACGATGAGCGTAAAGCCGCTGGCCGTCGGGTCGACGCTGCTGACCTCGAAACCCGTCTGACGCAATAAATCGCCGATCTCGGCCAGCGTGCGCTGCCGTCCTGCATTGAACGTCGTCATCCAGAAATTCCAGAGCGCAGTCGAGAGTGGTCCGGTCATGGTCGTGTTCCAGAGCATTTCGTGAACAAAGAGCTTCCCCTCCCGCGGCAGAAGCCGGCGGCTTTCCTCGAGCATCTGCAGGCACTCGTCGTCGTCGCAAAAATGCAGGATGTTGCCGAACAGGATGGCGTCGCACCTGTCGACCGGCCATGGCATACGGTGGGCGTTCCAACCCACCAGCGTCACGCGGTCGCCGAGCTGGTAGGCGTCGAGCAACGGCCGAATGTGCCTCAGCCCGCGCGGCAACTCCATCAGACTGATACGAAGCGCCGGATATTCCAGGGCGAGAGGAATCGCGAACGCGCCCGACCCGCCTCCGACGTCGACCAGGTGACGGACACCATCGAAGCGACCGGTTCGTACTGCGGTGAGATTCACCGGGAGATTCCGGCGGTGCTGCGAGAGCAGCGCCGCGCGGCGTCCGAACTGGTTGGGCTTGAGTACGTATCGGATCCAGCCGCGAACGCTGCCCGTGAACGTGGAATACCGCCGGACGGGCTGTCCCTTCAAAAGCTGCGGCGGCAGCGGCGCACGCAGCATCCCGTACAGCGATGGCCCCAGGTAATAGGGTGCGCGTCGATCGAGGAACTCACGGGCCACCGACGCGAGCTGAAACACGTCACCGTGGCGATGCACCAGCCCCAGGCTGCAGAGAATACCCAGGATAGCGTTGGCGCCGCGTTCGGTCAGGGACGTCCGGGCGACGATCTCGTCTCGCGTGATCATCTCCACGTCGGCCATAGTGGTGAACAGGCCAAGGTCATCCGCCCACCGCAGGTATTGGTGCATGGAGACCCCATTCACACCCAGCGACCACAGCGGCAGGGCGTCGGCCGATGGGGACGGAAACTGACGCAAGGCCGCCAGCGGCGTTTCAGGCGTCTGCGGTTCACCTACCGGCGGCACAGCGATGGCTCCGACGGGCATCTGGCGGGCTAGGCTCGTTGTTCGGCGTCGGCAGCGACGCATGCCGAGCGCAACAGCAGCACGCCGAGCGCCGGAAGCACGGATACCGCCACGCACAGCACGGAGAAGCCGAAGCTGTCCACGATGGCGCCCATCGCGGGCGACAGAAAGACCTGCATCATCGCGTAGGAGCTGGCGAGGAGTGCGGAGGTCAGCGCCGCGCGGCCAGGGCCGAACAGATCGATCGGCAGCACGTGCAGGTTATTCAGGACCGTCATGACCAGAAAGAAGCTGGCACTGATCGCGACGGCGGCAAGTAGCGGCGTCGGCATCAGCGGCACGAGGGCAGTCACCAGCAACAGCGGCGCAAAGCGGGCGCAGACACGGAGCCGCGCGGCAGCGGCGGTCATTCCGGCCGACGTCGACCGCAGCGTGAGCCAGGCGCCAAAAAGCCCGCCCAGCGTCGCGAACAGCGGCGGGATCCACGCGAAGTAGAGGTTGGCCTCTGTCTGCGTGAGCTGGTGCACCTGAACGAAATAGACGGTCGTCCAGTTCATCCACATGGAGTGGACCACCATGATGAGGACGTTCGCGCCAAGAATCGCCCAGAGTCTCCGGTCCGCCAGCACCTGCCGCACCGTCAGCGCCGCTCTGTTCACGTTCGCCGCTTCGTGCGCGGGCACTTTGCGCGAGAGAACGATCCACAGCGGCAACCACAGCAGGCCCAGAAGTCCGCAGACCACGAACGTCGCGCGCCAGCCGTACCGCGGGGCGATCACGGCGACCAGCAGTGGGGCTGCCATGATGCCGACCGTGACGCCAATCGTCTGCACCGCGAGGCCGAATCCCTGCTCCCTCGGCGGAAGGTACACGGCGGTTCCCTTGCTCGAGCACGGTATGCCTGCTGCCTCCGTGGCGCCGAGCGCCATGCGGCAGGCGACGAGGCTGGCAAAGCCGGTCGTCAGACCGGTCATGGCGCCAACAATGGACCACGTCCCCATCGAGAAGAGCGCGCCCTTGGTGAGCCCAACCCGGTCGATCAGCATGCCGGCCGCGGGCGCCACGAACATGTAGGTGAACGAGAAGGCGGCCAGAACGGTGCCGTACCCGGCGTTGGTCAAACCGAATTCCGTCATCAACATCGGCGCGACGGCGGCGAGAAGCTGTCGATCGAGGAAATTCAAGGCCGAGAACAGTACGAATGCGGCGACAGCGGCCCAGCGCCAGCCGGACAAGCTGGTCGAGGTGACCGACACGTCCGTGCGCGCGGCATGTGGCCGCGTGAGTGTCGCCGTCGCGTTGTCGAGACTTCCGCTGCGCGCGTAGCTCCCCACAGGTCATCTCCCGGTCGCAGCCACAGGCGTCAGACAGCCTTGACCGCGACCCAGCTGGCGAAATTCATCCAGCGCCAGAAACATTCGACGTCCGAGAACCCCGCCTTGCGGAGCAACCGCTCGTTCCCACTCGCGGTCTCCGGCACGAGTACGCCCTCGAGCGCCAGACGCTTTCGCTCGATCTCTTCCGCGGTATAGCCGTTTGCCGCCTTCATGGCGTGGTAGTTCTCGACAAGCAATCGGTCCGATCCAGGCGTGCCTCCGCGGAGCTTCTCAACCAGGATCAACGCCCCGCCGGGTGCCGTGGTGGCGTAAATGCGGTTGACGATGCGCTGCCGCGATTCGACCGCTGTGAATTGCAGCGTGAGCACACAGAGCGTCAGGCTGGCCCAGACGGCCGGATATTCGTGACGCAGGTCCGCGTGCATGACCGCGACGATGCCGCTCCGGATGGCACTCTCGAACCGAACCCGCGCCGCGTCGAGCATCGGACCGGACGTGTCCGTCGCAACGTAGCGATTGGCGCCGCCGTAGACCTGCAGAAACGCCGCCAGCGCGTCGCCGCGGGCACACCCGAGATCGACAATGTCCGTGCCGGGCTGTACGAAGTGGGAGCCGACGTCGAACACCGCGCGGCGCATGACGTCGTACTGCGGAATCGAGCGCCGCAGCATGTCGTCGAACACCTCCGTGACCGACTGATCGAACGTCCATCGTTCTCCAGTCGGGAAATGTCCGAGCGAACTGTTCGTCGCCGCCAAGTGCGCCACGTCGTATCCCTGCTGCGCGCGCCAGACTACGGGCGGGTGCTCACACGATCAAGCAGGGATGGATGTGAAATGTGCCGTACTTTCGTGCGCGTGGCGCCGGCCTGTTGCACTCGGCCCCCGATCGGCCGGACCTCGCCTGCTCGACCCATCGGCGATATGCTGCCCAGGATCGAACTTGCCCTTCACCATACGTCCAATCGCTGCCATCAACTCTGCTGTGCCGCGACGAATCGTCGGCGGCACGAGTGCACTCGCGCTGCTGTTGCTGGGGGCCGCGTATACGTACCACTTCCTGTACTGGAATTTCGACGACACATACATCGTCTTCCGGATCGTCAGGAATCTGCTGAGCGGCCACGGCTGGGCGTTCAACGCCGGTGAGGCGCACAACGCGAGCACGTCCGTGTTGAACACGATTGTGGTGGCGCTGGCAACTCCACTCTTCTCCTGGAACATCCCGTTCGCGTCGCACATGCTCGCCGGCCTCTGGCTGTCGGTCACGGCTCTGGCATTCGGCTGGATCTTCTGGCAACGGTTCGACCCGTCGGTTGCGCTCGGCGCCGGCGTCGGGCTCGTCGCCGTGCTCGCCGACAACATCCTGTGGGGCCCTGAAACACACCTGTTCTTCGCTCTGCTCGGCATCTTCGCCGTGCTCGAGCATCGCAGGAGCAGTTCGTGGTGGGCGACTTGCCGGTTCGCGTAGGATCCGAGGCGTGAGGACGTCCCTGAAACCTCCGCCGCCGTGGCTGCGGCGATTCCTTCTGAAGGTCATCGACGTCGCAAGTCGGCCTCTTTGCGAAGATACGAGCTCCGACCCGTATCACGTCAATTTCCGCGTCTTCGTCGAAGAAGTGAAGAAACTCGGACCGTGCAACGTTCTCGAACTCGGAGCACGCAAGTCGACGATCCGCAGTCACTTCGTCGGGTGTAAACGGTACGTCGGCGTCGATATTCATTCAGGGCCGGACGTTGACGTGACCTGTGACATCCATGAGTTGGCCACGGCTCTCAGCCCGTTAGACGTCCGTTTCGATGCGGTGGCGACGATCTCGACGTTCGAGCACCTGGTGATGCCGTGGAAGGCCGTCCTTGAAATCAACAAAGTGATGAGGCCTGGCGGACTCCTGTTCATTGCCACCCACCCGACCTGGCCTCCACACGAATTACCGTGGGATTTTTGGCGGTATGCGGACGGTGCATTCTACGGACTGCTGAACCGGGCGACGGGCTTCGAGATTCTGCGCTGTAATTCCGGGTTGCCCTGCACCGTCCTGCCGCTGGGAACGGAGCAGTCGACCGTCGGAATTCTTGGCCAGCCCGCGTTCATGGGTATCAGCGTCGTGGCACGCAAGACCGCGGATGCGAGGCCAGATCTGCAGTGGAATATCGCGACAAGAGAGATTATCGCGAGTCAGTATCCTCTGAGATAAGTGAGCGGCAGGTCCGCCTGAAGGCGGACACTACGTAACGGGGGCGGTCCGCCTGAAGGCGGACACTACGTGATCAATCCGGCTGAAGCCGGACTCCATAGTCAAGCGGCGCGGCGGCGAGGGCCTCTGATGGTGCGGCGGGACACGGTGCGACGGAACTCCCGCACCACGATATCGGCGTCGGTGAACTCGGTCCGCACGCGCGGTACCTTCAGCGGCTCCACGCGGCACTCCATTTCGGACCCCGACTCGGGCTGGGGGTCGAGCACCTGTGTATAGCGCTGCGGATAGGACGGATACGACTTGAACGTCGTGCCGACGACGCCGCCGAAGCGATCGGTGAGCCCGGCGAGGTCGTAGCTCAGAAACTCGTAGGTGGCAGGATCCGGCTTCGTCGCCAGGTACTGGTTCACCATCTCGACGACGTTCTCGAAGAAGCGGTGGCCGTGGCAGTTCGCCGAGTAGGTGCCATCGGCGCGCTCCATGCGCCGGATGCCGGGGCCCTGCGGATCGATGTGATACAGCTCGTGGATGATCGTGTCGAGCTTCGCGATCCAGTCCGGCTGCCCGGCGTAGTGCACCCGCTTGCGCGAACGCGACAGCTTCTGGTCGCAGTAGCGCGGCAGCGAGAACGAGACCATGTAGTCGATCGGCGCGCCGCCGACGGTGACCGACGGCGACTTGGTGACGAACCATTCGGAGCGGCGCGTCAGCTTGCCCGTGCGGCGATCTTTCCAGAAGTAGTAGCCAGGCTCGCTCGGCGGCAGACAGACGCAGTGACACGTCGCATAGGCTCCCTCCGCGTCGCTGCGTCCCTGACGCGCGAAGACGAGGACCTTGTCCATGTCGATGAACGACAGCGTCGGGACGCGCTGCACCACGTCCCTCATGAGCAGAGAGATCTGTTCGGTATAGTTGAGCATCGACACCAGCCGAAGACACCGCGACCGAGCCAATCGCTGGTGCTTCGCCCGCCGTTCAATTGTGAGAGAGAGCCGAGCGAAATTATACGCGTTTGCGCCGGCGTCAGTCTTCAGAAAATTGATCTCGGCGCGACGCTCGACGGACTGCACTCGGCAGTAAGAGGAATTTCTTTATGCTTCGTCTGCAGGAGCGGGCACCGGCGTGTAAGGAATCGCATCCGGCGCCGGCGGCACCTCTTCCGTTGGCGGAACGGCCGGGTCGGCTGGCGGTTCGAGCTCATCAGTCGTCCCCTCATCGGCCGGTGCAGGAATGGGTACGGGCGCGGGCGGCTCGACGCCACCCATCCGCCCGAGAACGATCCGCTGCCGCGCCAGCAGGCGCCGGTTCGGCCGCGCGGGATTCAGCACGCGCGGATTGATGATCGCGCCCGCCAAGAGCGCCGCCTGCTCGCGGCTCAATGCCGAGGCCGGCACGCCGAAGTAGGTCCGCGCCGCGGCCTCCGCGCCCCAGACACCGTCGCCCCACTCGATCACGTTCAGATAGATCTCCAGAATCCGCGCCTTCGGCAGCGCCGCTTCCAGCCGCCGCGCGATGATCAGCTCCTTCAGCTTCCGCAGCGGATCCTTCGACGGCGAGAGGTACAGATTCTTCGCCAGCTGCTGCGTGATCGTGCTGGCGCCGCGGATGGCACCGCCGCGCTCCATGTTGATCTCGATCGACTTCTTGATTTCTTCCAGGTCCACGCCCTCGTGCTGGAAGAAGCGGCTGTCTTCCGCCACGAGCACCGCACGCTGAAGGTTCTTGGAGATGCGGGAGTAGCGGACCCACTGGTGGCGATGGCGCAGCTTGCGGCCTTCGCGCTCGGCCTCGGCCTGGCGCAGCCTCATGAACGCGGTGCTGGTGGGATTGGTCGTCGCCAGCACGCGCACGTCGGGAAGGGTCAGGTAGACGTAGGCCACGACAGCAAACGCCACCGCCGCTGCAGCGATGAGTCCGCGGAGGATCGGGGCCTTCCTGAGTTTCACGCGTTGGCAAGCTGCGGGCGCAGCGCCGCGCTGGCGGCCGCCACGCCGGCACCCGATGGCACGCGCTGGCCGCTCAACACGAGCGCCTCCTCGAGCGCCGCCAGGAACTGCAGGAGCGTCTGATGCGTCGAGCTCGCACCCATCAGCCCGACGCGCCAGATCTTCCCTGCCAGCGGACCGAGGCCGGCTCCGACTTCGATGTTGAACGAGTTGAGCAGCGTCCGCCGCACCACCGCTTCGTCCACGCCGGGCGGCACGCGAACGGTGTTCAGCGTCCACAGCCGCTCGCCGGCCGGCGGCAGGAGTGACAAACCCATGGCTTCCAGGCCGGCGGCAAACGCGTGATGATGACGCTCGTGGCGCGCCCACCGCGCCTCGAGGCCCTCCTCGTCGATCATCAGCAGCGCCTCCCGCAGCGCGTAGACCAGCGACGAGCACATCGTGTGGTGATATTTCCCGCCGACCCAGTAATCCTCGAGCAGCTTCAGATCGAGGTAGAAGCTGCGGCACTTCACCATCCGCTGACGCGCCGGACCGGAGACCGCCAACGGCGCGATCCCCGACGGCGCGCCGACGCACTTCTGCGCGCACGAGTACGACACGTCCACTCCCCAGCCGGCCAGATCGACGTCATGGCCGCCAAGCGACGTGACCGTATCGACGATCGAGAGGGCACCGTGCTCGCGGACGATCGCCGCCAGCTCCTCGATCGGATTCCGCACGCCGGTTGACGTCTCGGCGTGCACCATCCCGACCACGTCGGCGCCCTCGCGGCGCAGCTCGTCGCGAAGCCGCTGGGGATCGACCGCCCGCCCCCACTCCACGTCGATGCGCCGGACGCTGGCGCCGTAGCGCTCGAAGATCTGCGCCAGCCGGTCGCCGAAATAGCCGGTCACGATGACGATGCCGCGCTTGCCCTCGGAGACGAAGTTGGCTACCGCCGCTTCCATCGCCGACGTGCCGGTGCCCGACGTCGCCAGCGCGAGCGCCTGATCGTCTGCGCGGAACAGCCGGCGCACCGACGATCCGACTTCCTTGAGCAGCGGCACGAAATCGGGATCGAGATGGCTCAGCACCGGTGCGGCCATGGCGCGCAGCACGCGCGGCGGAATGAGGCTTGGGCCGGGGCCCAGAAGAATGCGTTCGGTATCCGGAAGGGACATGTATTAATGGGACTCCGCTACTAATGTGATTCCGCGAACAGTTCCGACGGGGCCCAGCTCAGCCAGCTGACCGCGGATCGTCTCGACGACGTGCGGCGGCGCCGGGCGCAGCGGCGGCCGGGGCACGCCGCCGTTATATCCAGAGAGGTCGAGCGCGGCCTTCAGTCCGGCCACGCCATATGTACCGCCGACCGAGCGCGCCAGCGGCGTGATCGTGTGCTGCAGGACGCGCGCCTCGGCAAGCCGCTCCTCGCGGACGAGCGCCTGCATGCGCACGCACGCCTCGGGCAGGAGCGCCGCCAGCGCGAGAATCGCCCCGTCGCATCCGGCGCACAGGGCGTGAAAGAACGTCGTCGCCGAGCCGGCGAGCACCGTGAAGTCGTCCGGCGTCCTTGTCACCAGCTCGCTGATGTAGCCGATGTCGCCGCCCGATTCCTTCATGCCGACGATGTTCGGGTGCGCGGCGAGACGCTCGACCGCCTCGACCGGCATGGTCACGCCGGTGAACATCGTCACGTTGTAGAGGAGCACCGGGACGCGCGATGCATCGGCTACTTCGGTGTAGTGCCGGACGAAAATCTCCGCCGTCATCTGCGCCTTGAAGAACGACGGCGTGCGCACGAGCACGGCATCCACGCCGGCGGCCGCGGCACGGGCGGTGGCGGCAATCGTCGCCTTCGTCGATTCGCGGCCGGTGCCCGCAATCAGCGGACGATTCGACGGGACACGCTCCCGCACGAGCTCCACCACCCGATCGGCCTCGGTATCGTCCAGCTGGGGCGCCTCGCCGTTGGACCCGAGCACGACAAGACCGGTCAGCGGCGTCTTCATCCAGCGATCGACGTTGCTCCGCAGCGCGCGCTCGTCCACGGCGTCATCGGCCGTAAACGGTGTGACAATCGGCGTGAAAATTCCGCCAAAGGGCTTCATGGATCGATCATATCTGGTAGGGCGCACGCTATCACGGTGCGCGGCGTTCGAGAATCGCGATGTGCTCGCCGGTTCTGGCCACCGCAATTAGCGTGAAGCCGTCGTTCGACGCCTGGGTGATCTCCTTCTGCAGCGTTCCGATTCTCGTCGCCGCTCGCGCCAAAAACGCGGAATCCCTTTGCTGCGGCGTCATCGAT
>JAICQE010000031.1 GCA_025938035.1 Vicinamibacteria bacterium | reverse complement strand
GACTTGATGTTGAAGTAGACGTTGTCGATCCCGGCCAGCAGGCTGCGCGTGCGAGCGATCTTGCGCTCGACCGACCGATCGTCTTCCATCGGCAGCCACTGGTACGCGGTGCCCGGCTTGGGAACGAGCGGGTTGACGCTGCCGACGATGCGCCCGACGTGGCCGCGCCCTCTGGCGTGGCGCATCATGATGTCGCGGAGCTGCAGCGTCAGATCGCGCATCGCGACCAGGTCCTCGTCGGTCTCCGTCGGCAGCCCGATCATGAAGTACAGCTTCAGATTCTCGAAACCGGCCGCGAAGATCATGTCCGCGGCCTTCAGGATCTCGTCGTTGGTGACCGTCTTGTTGATGACGCGGCGCAGGCGGTCCGAGCCCGTCTCGGGAGCAATCGTGATCGTGCGCTCTCCGCTGCGGCGCAGCAGATCGAGAATGGTCGGCGTCAGATCGTCGAGTCGCAGCGACGCCGGACTGATGGCGTAGCCCATCGCGACCAGCTCCGTCAGAATCGCCTCGATCTCGGGGTGGTCGCACAGCGCGATCGAGACCAGACCCGCACGGCTCGAATACGGCTGCGCCCGCCTGGCCAGCTCCAGAATCCGGTCCTTCGGAAACGCGCGCACCGGGAGGTAGTTGTAGCCGGCCCAGCAGAAGCGGCAGAGATTCGCGCATCCACGCACGACCTCGACGAGGAAACGCGATCCAAACTCGGTCTCGGGCGTAAAGATCGTCGTCGCCGGCGGATCCACGGCCTCGGTGGTCTTGAGCGCCGCTTTTTTCACGACCGCCGGTGCGTCCGTTCCCGGCCGCGCCGCGAAGGAGGCGATCGAGCCGTTCCCCGCGTACTCCACGTCGTAGAACGAGGGTACGTAATAGCCGCGTTCCGCTACCAGCCGCCGCAGGAGATCGTCGCGGTCGGACGCCTGCTTGAATGCCTTCAGCAGCGCCGGGATGAGCGCTTCGCCCTCGCCGGCCGCGATCACGTCGGCAAAAGGCGCGAGCGGTTCCGGGTTCACGAAGGTCACGGCGCCGCCAATCAGGATCAGCGGATCGTGATGCGTTCGCTGTTCAGCGCGCGCGGGGATTCCGGCCAGACGAAGCAGGGTCAGGACGTTGGTGTAGTCCCATTCGAACGAGACCGAGAACGCCACGACGTCGAAATCGCGCACCGGCGTCTGCGATTCCAGCGTGACGAGAGGCGCGCCGGCCGCCATCTGCGCCGCAAGCTCGCTCTTCGGCGGCAGAAAGAAACGCTCGCAGACGATGTCGGCTTCTTCGTTGAAAAGCTTGTAGACGGTCTGGAAGCCGAGGTTCGACATCCCGACGAAGTAGGTGTTGGGAAACGCCAGCGCAATCCGCAGCTTCCCGCCATGAGGTTTGCGGACGTATCCCACCTCCCTGGACAGGAGCTCGAGTGCACGCTCGCGCTGTTGCCATTCCTTCATGTTCGCCGTGAATGTTGACGCCGTGAACGCCGATCCTGCGGGACGTCCGGCCGTGCGGGAGCTGGCGCTGAGCCGACGCCGCTCGCGCCTGCCGTGGGTCTATTTAGTGTACAGGGTAAGGCGCCGATCCCGTGGGGCGAGCCTTGCAGGCTCGCCACGCGAACCCGACACGGTTCGCGCCACGGGATCGGTGAGAGCTCAGCTCTGCCGGCGCAGAAAAGCCGGATAGTCGAGCGGCGAATCGAGCTGGAGGGCATCGCCGGCGGGGGCGGTGCCGTTACCCGATGCGCTCAGCGGCAGGTTCAGCTCGATTGGCTGGCGCCTGTTGACGGTCACCGTCGGCGCGCTCACCGAGGCCTGCGGCGGTGGCGCCGCCTCCGCCGCCCGTTCGATTGCCGCCCGTGCCGTGACGGCGAGGTGCTCCGTGTAGTTGGTCATGTCGGTGGGCGTCTTCTGCACCGTTCGCGGCCCCTTGTCGAAACCGGTGGCGATGACCGTGATCTTCACCCTGCCATCCAAGTGTGGATCCACCACCGCGCCGAAGATGATGTTGGCGTCCTCGTGCGCCGCTTCCTGGATCACGCACGAGGCTTCGTTCACCTCCATCAGCGACATGTCCGGGCCACCGGTCACGTTGATGATCACCCCGCGCGCGCCGGTCACCGACCCGTCCTCGAGGAGCGGACTCGACACCGCTTTCTGCGCGGCGAGCATCGCGCGGCCGTCGCCGTCGGCGACGCCGGTGCCCATCATCGCCACGCCCATCCCCGACATGATGGTTTTCACGTCGGCGAAATCGAGGTTGATGAGGCCGGGCACCAGAATCAGGTCGGAGATTCCCTGTATCGCCTGCCGCAGCACATCGTCCGCGAGCGTGAACGCCTCAGTCAGCGACGTCCGGCGATCGATGATCGAGAGCAGCCGTTCGTTCGGAATGGTGATCACGGTATCGACGCATTCGCGCAGCGCCTCGAGGCCGGCCTCCGCCTGCATCGCCCGCTTCCTGCCCTCGAAGCGAAACGGCTTCGTCACCACGGCGATGGTCAGCGCGCCGAGCTCGCTGGCCAGACTGGCGATCACGGGCGCGGCGCCCGTACCCGTTCCGCCGCCCAGACCGGTCGTCACGAAGATCATGTCCGCGCCTGACAGCGCGTGGATGATCGAGTCGGTGTCCTCGAGCGCCGCCTGCCGCCCGATGTTCGGGTCGGCTCCGGCGCCGAGCCCTTTCGTCAGCTTGTGGCCGATCTGCACTTTGACGCCGGCCTTGTTGTGGTCGAGCGCCTGCACGTCGGTGTTGGCGACGATGAACTCCACGCCGCCGAGGCCCACTTCCACCATCCGGTTCACGGCGTTGCTGCCGCCCCCACCGACGCCAACCACCTTGATGTTGGCCGCCCTTCGGCCGTCCGGATCCAGCGTCAGTCGCAGCTTGTCCGCCTCTTTCATGTGAGCCTCCGTTGGCTTAGTCGGAAATCCCAAATC
This sequence comes from Vicinamibacteria bacterium, assembly GCA_025938035.1. The sequence goes on along the minus strand of JAICQE010000031.1, from coordinate 27,371 downwards.
CCAAACCCCAAATCCCAACTTCCACCTTCACGTCTTTGCCACGGAGTCACGAAGACACGGAGGTCCGTAGATGTGGTTCTCCGTGTCTCCGCGTCTCCGTGGCCCGTCGTCAAAAGAACTCCTTGAAGATCCCGCGCAGCCGGCCGGCGACGCGGCTGAACGCGCCGGCGCCGCCGCGCGCGGCCTCCGGCACTCGATTGCGATGCGCATACAGCACCACGCCAACTGCGGTGGCGAATACCGGGCTGTTCACGTGATCCGCCAGCCCGCCGACGCCGGCCGGACTGCCACGGCGAATCGGCAGATCGAAGATCTGCTCGGCAATCTCCGGCATGCCCTCGAGAATCGAGCCGCCGCCGGTCAGCACGATTCCGGAGTTCAGTGACTTCTCGTAGCCGGCCCGCCGGATCTCGTCCCACACGAGGTGAAACGTCTCCTCGGCGCGCGGCTGCAGGATCTCCGAGAGAATCCGCCGGGCCATCACCCGCGGCTTGCGTCCGCCGACGCTGGCCACCTCGATCGTCTCGTCCTCGTCCACCATCGACGACAGCGCGCATCCGTTCTTGCGCTTCACCTTCTCCGCGTCGGGAATCGGCGTCCGCAGACCGACGGCAATGTCGTTGGTGAAATGATCCCCGCCGATGGCGACCACGCCGGTATGCCAGAGGCTGCCGCGCTCGAAGATCGCCAGGTCGGCGGTGCCGCCGCCAATGTCGACCAGCGCGACGCCCAGCTCCTTCTCGTCGGGCGTCAGCACCGCTTCCGCCGCCGCGAGCTGCTCGATCACCGTTTCCGCAACCGCCACGCCGGCGCGATTGACGCACGCCACGATGTTCTGCGTCGACGACACCGAGCCGGTGACGACGTGCACGTTGACCTCGAGCCTGGCGCCGGTCATCCCGACCGGTGCACCGATGCCGTCCTGCTCGTCAACGACGAAGTCCTGCGGCAGCACGTGCAGGATCTCCCGGCCGGTCGGCAAGGCGACGGCTTTGGCCGCGTCGATGGCGCGCCGCACATCGTCGCGGGTGATCTCGCGGTTCTTTCCGGCGACCGCAATGACGCCGCGGCTGTTGAAGCCCTTGACGTGCGGGCCCGACAGCGCCAGGTGCACCGAATCGATCTCGATGCCCGCCATCAGCTCGGCCTCCTCGATCGCCTTCTTGATCGAGTCGACGGCCCCCTCGAGGTTGACGACCACGCCGCGCTTGATGCCACGCGACTCCGCGGCGCCGATGCCGACGATGTCGAGGCTGCCGTCGTCGAGTGCCTCGCCGACGATGCAGACGACCGCGGAGGTGCCGACGTCGAGTCCTACCAGATATCGCTCTCTGCGTGCCATGCGCCTCCTGCTATTTCTTCCGCCTGAAGGCGGAAGCTCCCGACGCCTCGGCCTGCTTGCCTGCCGTGCCCTGCGGCTTCACGAACACCCTCTCCCCGAACCGCAGATCGACGGAGTCGATCAGCGGAACCTCCTCATGCAGCCGCGGAGCAAGGTCGAGGTAGGACTGGACGCGTTCCACGAAGTGGTCGTCGCCCGTGTGAATGAGCGTCGCGTCGTCCTTGAGGATGACGACGGCGTCGCGCACGTTCGAGACATCCACCTGCGAAACGAGGCGGGCCAGGTCCGGCCGTCGCTGGAAGTCCTCGAGCACGCGGCCCGCCAGTGCCGCCCGCGCCGCGTCATCCGCGTCGTCCGGAGCGCCGGACCCTGCGGAGAGCCCGTCGATGATCGGCAGATCGAAGTCGGCGTACTTCGGGCCGAATTCGTCGATGATGCTGCCCTCGCGATCGATCAGAAAGAGCGAGTTCCTGATCCTCCCGATCCCTAACGGCTCACGTTCCGTGATCACCACCGTCACCGTGCCGGGGAAGATCCGGCGCATCGCCACATCGGCGACCCACGGGGCGGCGAGCAGTTTCTGACGCCACGGTTCGAGACCGACCGTCACCATGCTCGAACCGCGCAGGCCGTCGAGCAGCGCCAGCGCTTCACCGGGCGCCATGCGGTGGGTCCCGGTGAGCTCGATCTTCGAGACGGTCAGCGCGTCTGCGCTGATCGCCAGGCCGGCGGCGCGCGCGAGGGCGTAGATCAGGACCACCGATACCGCGAGCCCGATTGCGAGCGTTCGCCACGGCGGGATCCATCGGCGCTTCTTGCCCGGATGGACGTGCGAACGCCGGAAGCGCTTGTCCGCTGGCGCCGCAACCGGCATCAGTGGCGCGTCCCCTGGCGCGTCAGCGCGTCCACGAGCATTCGCGGCACCAGGCCAATCGAGCCGGCCCCAAGCGTGATCACCGCGTCGCCCGGACGCGCCACCTGCAGAATCGCGGCAACCACATCGTCAAGGGTGGCGGCCTGGTGCACGGGCCTGCCGGAGCCACGGCGAACCGCCGCCGCGACCGCGTCGAGCGTGATTCCGGGAATCGGCTCTTCACCGGCGGCGTAGACGCCCGTGAGCACGATCTCGTCCGCATCCTTCAGAGCGGGGCCGAATTCTTCGAGCAGTTGCGCCGTCCGCGAGTAGCGGTGCGGCTGGAACGCGACGATCACGCGGCGGTTCAACGTTGCGCGGGCAGCCGACAGAACGGCCGCAATCTCGGTCGGGTGGTGACCGTAGTCGTCCACGAGAAGAACACCGCCCGGCTCGCCATGCCGCTCGAACCGCCGCTCCGCTCCGGAGAAATCACGCAGCGCACCCGCAACCTGCTCGAAGGCAAGGCCGAGACACTCGCCAACGGCGACGGCAGCCAGCGCGTTCTGCAGGTTGTGCCGCCCCGGCACCTGCAGATCCAGAACGCCGAGCGGTTCCACGCCCGTCGCACGCTGGCGCTGAACGCTGCATCGGCCACCGAAGGCGCCCAGGGCCACGTCCTTGCCGAAGACAGCCGCCGCCGGATCGTCCAGCCCGTAGGTCACCACGCGGCGCTTCAGGCGCGGCAGCACGGCCATCAGGTTCGAGTCGTCGGCGCAGGCAACAACGCTGCCGTAGAACGGCACCTTGTTGGCGAAGTCCGCAAACGCCTGCTGCAGCTCGTCAAAGCCGCGGTAGCTCTCCATGTGCTCCCGATCGATGTTGGTCACGACGGCAATCGAGGGCCACAGCATCAGAAACGATCTGTCGCTTTCGTCGGCCTCGGCCACCATGTATTCGCTGTCTCCCAGCCGTGCGTTGCTGCCAAAGACGCTCAGCCGGCCTCCGATCACCGCGGTCGGATCCAGCCCGGCACGTTCGAGCACCAGCGCAATCATCGACGTCGTTGTCGTCTTCCCGTGCGACCCGGCGACGGCGATGGCGAAGTGCAGCCGCATCAGCTCGGCAAGCATCTCCGCGCGCGGAATCACCGGAATCCCGCGGCGCTCCGCCTCGACGATCTCCGGGTTCGTCCGCCGCACCGCCGAGGAGACGACCACGACCTCCGCCTCGCCGACGTTCGCCGCCGCGTGCCCTTCCGCGATCCGGACGTTGAAGCGCTGCTGAAGACGCGCCGTCACGTCCGACCCTTTCACGTCCGACCCGCTGATCTCGTAGCCAAGGTTCGCCAGCAGTTCCGCGATACCGCTCATCCCGATGCCACCGATGCCGACGAAATGCACGCGCCGCGTGCGGCCAAGCATCAGTCCCCGACTTGCCCGCCGTAGCCCGGGCGATGGAAGCCCCGGCGAAGGCGGGTTCACCGTGCCAGCTCCAGCACCTTGTCGACGATGACCTTCGCGGCATCAGGCCGCGCCATGGCTCGCGCACGCCCGCTCATCTCGAGGCGGGCGGACACATCGGCCGCAAGCCCCACGATCTCCGCGGCGAGACGATCGCCGGTCAATTCCCGCTGCTCGATCATCCGCGCCGCCCCCTGCGCGACGAGCGCTTCCGCGTTCCGCCGCTGATGGTCGTCGGTTGCCGTCGGCAGCGGAATCAGGATGGACGGGCGGCCGGCGGCGGTCAGTTCGGCGAGCGTGGTCGCGCCGGCACGACAGACCACGAGATCCGCCGACTTCATTTCCCGGTCCATGGCAAACAGGAACGGCTCCACCCGGGCTTCGACCCCTGCGCGGCGGTACCCATCGCGGACCACCTCCACATCGCGCTCTCCTGTCTGATGCGTGATCGCCAGTCGTGATGCGGCGGCTGCCAGCCGCGCCGCTGCCTCCACCATGGCCATGTTGATCGCGTGCGCGCCCTGAGAGCCGCCAAAGACTAGGATCCGAGCCGCACCCGGCGGCTGACTGTGTACGTCATATGCCCCCTGTGTCTCGAAAAACTCCGGACGGACCGGATTGCCCGCGACGAACGCCTTCGCGCCGAAGAAGGGGATCGTTTGCTCGTAGGTCACAGCCGCGGCCCGGACGAACCGTGCCAGCGAACGATTCGTGACGCCGGGAATCGCGTTCTGCTCCATCAGCAGCGTCGGGATGCCGCGAACGGCCGCGAGCATCACTACCGGGCCCGAGCTGTAGCCGCCGACGCCCAGCACCACCGACGGCCGGGTCCGTCCGATCACGAGTGCCGCGTCGAGCGCCCCGAGCGGCAGCAGCGCCACGCCACGCGCCAGCGCGCCAATCGACTTGCCCTTCAACCCCGCGCTGCGAATCAGCTCGAGCGGGAAACCCTCGCGCGGAATCACCCGCGCTTCGATACCTGCCGCCGTCCCGACGAAGGTCACCTTCGCATCCGGCAGCCGCGCCAGCAGCTCGCGCGCGACCGCAATCCCCGGATACAGGTGCCCTCCCGTGCCGCCGCCAGCAATCAGCAGTGAAAGCATTCACCTGAATGCAGAATGTTGAATGCAGAAGCATTTCCAGATTCCACCTACGCGTCCGCCGATTCATGCTGCGAAATGTTCAGCAGGATTCCGATGCCCAACAGGCTCACGAGCAGCGACGAACCGCCATTGCTCAGCAGCGGCAGCGGAATTCCTTTCGTCGGCAGCAGCCCGAGCACGACGCTGATGTTGATGAGCACCTGCGCGACGATCATCGTGGTGATGCCGAGGGCGAACAGCGATCCGAATCGATCCTCGGCTCTGGCTGATATCCGCAGCCCCCGCCAGGCGATGACACAGAAACAGGCGAGCGTCGCGGTGGTGCCGATCAAGCCCAGCTCCTCGCCGATGACCGCGAAGATGAAATCGGTGTGTGCGAAGGGAAGATAAAAGAGCTTCTGCACGCTTTCGTTGAGCCCGCGGCCGGTAATGCCGCCGGTGCCGATGGCGATGAACGACTGCACCGCCTGGAATCCGTCGCCCTGCCGGTCCGCCCACGGATCGAGAAACGCGAAAAAGCGTTTGATGCGGTAGGACTCGGCAGCGATGGCCACGGCGAGCGCCGGGATCGCGACGAGCGCGGCACCCACCATGTACCGGTAGCTGAGGCCGGCCGCGAACACCATCACCCCGACGACCATGACCAGCGACATCGCCGTGCCGGCGTCCGGCTCGACGAAGATCAAACCTGCCAGAACCGCGGTGACGATGGCGATCGGGGTCAGTGAATAGGAGATCTCGTTGATGCGGTGCATCCGCCGTTCGAGCATCAGCGCCGTAAACAGCACGCACGCCAGCTTGGCGAACTCGGATGGCTGGAAGCGCAGTCCGGCGATGCTGAGCCAGCGGCGCGCGCCGTTGATCGGGTCGGAGAACAGCGTCGCCGCCAGCATCAGTCCGAGGATTCCGAGCACCCCCCAGATCAACGGGTCGTTGCGGTACGAGCGGTAGTCGATCCGCATCGCGAGCGCCATCACCGCCACGCCGAGGACCGCCCACATCCCCTGTCTGATGAGGAAGTAGTAGGGGTCCTTGAAGTCGTCGAGCGCAATCGGGGCCGACGCGCTGTAGACCATGACCACGCTGACGCACACCATCACAATGGCGGCGACAAAGAGAATCCGGTCGGATTTGAGTTTTCGCGCCAATCAATCACCTGACGGACCTGACAAGGTCCGTCCCACGTTGCCTGCACGTATAAAGACCGTTGCCCGAACGACCGACAAACCCTCCAGCCTGTCAGGCCGAAGATCGCTTAAGATCCCTGGCCGCAGTCACCAGTAGGCCCGTGGAATGGGACACCCACCTCGCCGACACGGGGTAGTCGGCGTTCCCAGCGGTGAGCTCCCACTCGCGCCGGGCCGACTGATGACTGCGACCTCTTCAAGTCCGCCTAAAGGCGGACACTACGTGAGAATCCGGCTGAAGCCGGACTCCACCATTCAGCGCGTGCGCGTTTCCTCCTCCAGCGCACGCACCGCGTCCTTGAACACCCGGCCCCGCTCCGCATAGTCGCGGAACCAGTCGAAACTCGCGCACGCCGGCGCCAGCACCACAACCCCGGACCCACGTGTGAGCGCGTACGCCCGGCGCACCGCGTCCGGCATCGAGCCTGCGTCGTCTACCGGAACGACCCCATCAAGCGCGGCGTGCACCAGCGGCGCTGCGTCGCCAATCGCGACCACCGCCCCTCGCCGTGCGACAAGCGGTTCCCGCAGCTCGCGCAGGTCGCCGCCCTTGAACTGCCCACCGATGATCGCGACGACGGGGCCGTCGAAGCTTTCGATCGACCGCCGCGCCGCCTCGACGTTTGTCGCCTTCGAGTCGTTGACGAATCGAACGCCGCGAACGGTCGCGACCGGCTCCATCACATGCTCGAGCCCATGGAAGCCTTGGAGCGCGTTCACCATCGCCGGCGGCTCGACGCCGGCGACGTCCGCAACCGCGGCGGCCGCGATCACGTTGTGCAGCATGTGGCGGCCGGTCAGCTCCACTGCGGACACAGGGATCAGCCGCTCGCTTCCATTCGCACTGCGCTTCACGATCCATTCGCGCTCCGCGACGAAACCCTGGTCGACCGACCCGGCCGGCGAAAAGCTCACTCGCCGCGCGCGTGTGCGCCGGGCCTGTTCCATCACTACCGGGTCATCTGCGTTGACGACAGCCCAGTCGTCGGACGTCTGGTTGGCGAAGATGCGTGCCTTCGCCTCCGCATACGCCTCGATGGACGGATGCCGGTCGAGATGATCGGCTGCAAAGTTCAGCCACAACGCAATCCATGGCCGGAACGTCGTGGTGGTCTCGAGCTGGAAGCTGCTCACTTCCACCACGTGGACCGTCTGCGGCGTCGAAGCCTCCACCTGTGCGCTCAGCGGCACGCCGATATTTCCGCCGATCAGCACGTCCCGCCCCGCGGCCGCGAGCATGCGGCCGACGAGCGTCGTCGTCGTTGACTTGCCCTTGGTGCCGGTCACGGCGATCACGGATCCGCGGAGCCAGCGCCACGCCAGCTCCAGCTCGCCGATCGTCTCGATGCCCGTGGCGCGCGCAGCATCGAACAGCGGCTGCCCGAGCGGCACGCCCGGGCTCGTCACAATCAGATCGGCGGCCTGCAAGGTCGACGACCGGTGGCCTCCGACTTCGAGGGCGACGCCGAGCGTCTGCAGCCGTTCGGCCTGCTCGAACGTGGGCCGCGTTTCCGTCAGCGTCACGCGCGCCCCCCGCCGCACCAGCAGTTCGGCGGCCGCGATCCCGCTGCGCGCCGCACCGACGACGACCACGCGCCTGCCGCTGACCTAGAACTCGCCCTGCGCCATCCCATCACCGCAGTTTCAGCGACGACAGACTGAAAAACGCGCAGATGATTGCGATGATGAGAAAGCGCGCGATGATCTTCGGCTCGCTCCACCCGCTCAGCTCGAAGTGGTGGTGCAGCGGCGACATCTTGAACACGCGCTTGCCGGTCAGCTTGAACGACGCGACCTGAATCACGACCGACGCCGCCTCCATCACGAAGACGCCGCCGACGATGACGAGCAGCAGCTCCTGCTTGATGAGCAGCGACACCGTCGCCAGCGCGCCGCCGAGCGCCAGCGAGCCGACGTCGCCCATGAAGATCTGCGCGGGAAATGAGTTGTACCAGAGGAATCCGAGGCTGGCGCCGACCAGGGCACCGCAGAAGATCGTCAGCTCCCCGGTTCCCGAGAAGCGCACCAGGTCGAGGTACGCCGCCAGTCGCGCGTGGCCGGTCACATACGCGAGACCGGTGAAGGCGGCGGCCGCCACGCCGAACGTGCTGATGGCAAGGCCGTCGAGCCCGTCGGTCAGATTCACCGCGTTGGACCACGCCACGAGGATGAACGCCGCGAAGGGCAGATACATGAACCCGAGATCGGGAATCAGGTTCTTGAAGAACGGGAAGATCAGCCGGGTGTTGTAGAGGGGCGTGGGTGTCTGCTCGGCCAGCACCAGCAGTGAGCCGCCGACCGCCAGTGCCACGAGAATCTGTCCGCCCATCTTGTAGCGCGGCCGCAGACCGTGATGGGAGCGGCGGACGATCTTCAGGTAATCGTCCACGAAGCCGACCGCGCCAAAGCCAAGCGTCGAGAGCACGGCGATCCAGACGTACGGGTTCTGCAGGTCCGCCCACAGCAGCGTGGGAACAAGGGCCGAGGACAGGATCAACAGCCCGCCCATTGTCGGCGTTCCGGCTTTCGCGCGGTGTGATTCCGGCCCTTCCTGCCGGATCACCTGGCCGACCTGGAAATCGCGGAGCTTCCGGATCATCCACGGGCCCAGCATCAGGCTGATCGCCAGCGCCGTCAGGCTCGCGGCCGCCGTTCGGAACGTGATGTAGCGCGTCACGTTCAGGACGCCGAGATACGACACGTCTGCGAACTGCGGCAGGAGGTGAAAGAGCATCAGGCACGCTCCGCCGCGAGACGATCGACGACCACGTCCGTGCGAATTCCGCGGGAGCCCTTCACCAGCACGAGATCGCCGGCGCTGACGGCATCGGCGATTGCCGGTGCGGCTTCCTCACTCGAGGCGAACCAGGTCACGGCATCGGCGGGCATGCCGGCGTCGATCGCGGCCGCTGCCAGCGCCCGTGCGGCCTGACCACCAATCGCGAACAGGATATCGATGCCGCTCTGCGCGGCGACGCGTCCGCTTTCGGCGTGAAGCCGCTCCGCGTGGTCGCCAAGCTCCAGCATCTCGCCGAGTACCGCGACTTTCCGCGTCGCGCTCTTCTCATGCGTCATGACGTCGAGCGATTTGGCGAGGGCCGACGGGCTCGAGTTGTACGAGTCGTCCACCACGGTCACTCCGGAGCGGAGACGATGAACGGCGCCGCGGCGGTCGGCAGGACGGAGCCGGGCAGCCGCCTCTGCGATCTCGTCAAGGGTGACGCCGAACTCCGCGGCAACGGCGGTTGCGGCCAGCACGTTCGACAGATTGCCGCGCCCGAGCAAGGGGGTTTCGATGACCGTCCCGCCGGCTGGCGTCGTCACCTGGGCGCGCATTCCAGACAGTCCGCGATCGTCGATCGACGTGGCCCGGACGGTCGCGCGATCGGACGCCCCGAACGTGATCGTGCGGCCGGGAAAGGCCGCGACGCGCGCCATCACGCGCGGATCGTCCGCATTGCAGACGAGCACTGTTGACGGAGTCGCGCCCTCGAGGATCTCCGCTTTTGCATCCGCAATCGCTTCGGGGGAGGCGAAGAAACCGAGGTGCGCATCGCCGACGTTCGTCCAGACGCGGACGTCCGGCTCGGCAATCGCGACCAAGGTACTGATCTCCCCTGCGTGGTTCATCCCCAGTTCCATCACAGCCACATCGGGTGCGTGCCGCACCTGCATCAGCGAGAGCGGAAGACCGATGTGGTTGTTCAAGTTGCCCTTGTTCTTCACTACCGTCCGGCGCCGCTCGAGGAACGCCGCAATCGTTTCCTTCGTCGTCGTCTTGCCCGCACTACCCGTTATGGCGATCACCTTCGTCCCGGCTGCCGCCCGCACCGCGTGCGCCAGGTCCTGCAGCGCTTTGACGGTGTCGCCGACCTCGATCACCGGCCCGCTGAAAGGCCGACCGTCCACAATGGCCGCCGCCGCTCCGCGTGCCAGCACATCCGCGACGAAATCGTGCCCGTCGAACCGGGGCCCCTTGATCGCCACGAACAGATCGCCCGGCCCCGCGACCCGGCTGTCGATGACGACCTCACGAACCTCCGTGTCCGCGCGCGCGGCCGTCAGCCGTCCACCGACCGCGCCCGCAATCCATCCGAGCGTCAGCCGGACCTTCACCCCGCGCGCGACTTCACCCGCCGCGCCTCCAGCCCCTCGCGCGCCACTGCGACGTCGTCGAACGGCATCGTCCGCCCGGCGATCTCCTGGTACTTCTCGTGCCCCTTGCCGGCGACGAGCACGATGTCGCCCTTCTCGGCCGCGCTGATGGCGTGCAGGATCGCGTCGTGCCGATCGACGATCGTCCGGACGTCCGCGTTGCTCTGACGGGTCTCGGCATCGGCGCCGCGCCTCACCTCGTCGATGATTCGCTGCGGGTCCTCATCGCGAGGGTTGTCCGACGTGATGATCACGACGTCGCTCAGCCGGGCAGCAACCATGCCCATCAGCGGCCGCTTCGTGCGATCGCGATCGCCGCCGGCGCCGAACACGGTGACCAGCCGGCGCGGCGCAAGCTGCCGCGCCGTCTCGAGCAGGTTTCTCAGCGCGTCGTCGGTGTGCGCGTAATCGACGATCACCGTCACGTCGTCGTCGCGGTTCGACGCCAGCTCGAAGCGGCCTGGAACACCGGGCAGCTGGCGGATCCCCTTGTCCATGGCCTCGATCGGCACGTCGAGCGCCGACGCCGTGGCCACGGCCGCCAGGATGTTGTAGACGTTGGGCCGGCCGACGAGCCGCGAGCGTACGTGCACCACGCCCTGGGGCAGACGCACGTCGAAGTGCAGCCCCTCCAGAGAGAACGACAGCGGACCGGGCGCCACGTCCGCTGCCTTGTTGATGCCATAGGTGATCGCACGGGGCGAGACGTCGAGGAGCGCCTGCGCGCGTGGATCGTCGACGTTGATAATCGACGGTGCATCCGCGGGCGCCATCTCGAACAGCCGGCGCTTCGCCGCGAAGTACTCTTCCATGTTCGCGTGGAAGTCGAGATGGTCGCGGGTCAGGTTCGTGAAGGTCCGCGCGGCGAACTGAATCCCGTCGGCGCGCCGCAGCGACAGGGCGTGCGACGACACTTCCATCACGCACGCACCGCATCCTTCCGTCACCATCCGGCGCATGAACGCCTGCAGTTCCGGCGCCTCCGGCGTCGTCCGGGTCGCGTCGATTGAACGTGTGCCAATGCGGTAGGTCACCGTCCCCATCATTCCGCACCGCAGTCCTGCCGCTTCGAGAATCGCCGCGGTCAGATAACTCGTGGTGGTCTTGCCGTTGGTCCCCGTAATGCCGACGACGCGCATCGCGCGGCTCGGATGCTCGAAAAACTCCGCCGCCAGCAGCGCCAGCGCCAGCCTGGCGGACGTGACGACCACCCACGGCACTGGCACGCCGGTCGCGGGCTGCTCCGTCACGATCGCCGCCGCGCCCGCAGCAATGGCCTGCGGCACATACTGCAGCCCGTCGGCTTTGAGGCCGGGGACTGCGACGAACACCATCCCGGGCGTCACGCGCCGGGAGTCATAGGCCACGCCCGTACACTCGACTTCGAGCGAACGGGCGTCGCTGACATGCGCCGGGCGATCCTGCGGCGGCATCGCGCGCGCGAACGCGCGCAATAACTCGCCGACTGTCACGGCGTGCCCCGGGAGATGCCGCCAGTACCTGTCGCCAGAGGCTGAGTCTCTTCCGCTGCCTTCTGCTGCCGCGGGCGGCGCTCCAGCCAGAGCGTCGCGGAGTCCATGACATCGAGCGGACTGCCCGCGGCCGGGCGCTGACTGACGACCGTGCCGTTTCCCTGCAGCCGCGGACTGACGCCCAGCCGGGCGAGCAGACGCGCCGCATCGCGTGCGTTCATTCCGACGAGGTCTGGAAACACGGACGGCGATTCGGGGGCGTCGGCGGCCAGAGTCACGATCGCGGGCTCCGCAGGTCCCGAGATCGGCTGCGGCTGATGCTGATCACGGCGCGCGATGAGCACCGGCGCCGGCGGATTCAGCGACGGCGGCACGCCGCGGTGGCGCAGCACCGCCGCCGCAATCTTCTGAAAGACCGGACCGGCGACCGTGCCGCCGTACGGCGAGACCTTGTGCGGCGAATCGATCACCACGAGGATGGTGAATTGCGGGTTCCGGGAGGGCACGAAGCCCACGAACGAGACGTTGTAGTCGGTCGTCGAATAACCGTGCCCGGGGATCGCCTTTGCCGCGGTGCCGGTTTTGCCGGCGATGGTAAAGCCTTCGACCTGCGCGGTCTTGGCGGTGCCGCGTTCGACGACGCCTTCCATGATGGTGGTCAGCTGCGTCGCGACCTCGGTGCTGAGCACACGGCGGACGACCTTGCGCTGAACCATCTGCCGCACGCCGTTGCGGACCGCCCCGCGCACGAGACGGGGCTCGACGAGTTCGCCGCCATTGGCGACGGCGCTGAAGGCGGCCGCCATCTGCAGCGGCGTGACGCTGATCTGGTAGCCCATCGAGACCGAGGCCACCCCTCTGTCTTTGAGGTCCGCCGCGGCCCATACGATGCCCCGGCTCTCACCCGGAAAGTCGTACTTGGAGGTTCGCGCGCCAAACCCGAATCGGGTCACATACGAGCTGAGGCGAGCGGCGCCGAGCCGCAGGCCGATCTTGATCGCGCCGACGTTGCTCGACTTCACGATGACGTCCTCGAAGGTCAGCGTTCCGTAATTGTGGCCCTTCGCTTCGTCGATGACGTCGCCGCCGATCCTGATGACGCCGGGGCTTGTGTTGATCAGGTCGGACGGTTTGTTGAGCTTCTCCTCCAGCGCCGCGCCGGCGGTGACGACCTTGAACGTCGACCCTGGCTCGTAGACGTCCTGGACGGCAGGATTCTTCTTGACCTCATCCTTGTAGGCCTTGAAGTTGTTCGGGTTGAACGTCGGGTAGTTCGCCATCGCCAGAAGCTCGCCGGTGAACGGATCCATGACGATCGCGGAACCACGTTCCGCGCCGCTCGTTCGCACGCCTTCAGCGAGTTCGCGTTCGGCGATGTGCTGAATCTGCTCGTCGATGGTCAGGATGAGCGAAGCACCCGGCGTCGGCGGCTCCTCGAGGCGGCTGAACGGCCGCCCGTTCCCGTCTATTTGAAGAAACGCCTGCCCCGTCTGCCCGCCGATCAGCCCGTCGTACTGTTCTTCGATACCGGCGCGGCCGGTGTTTTCGTCGCCCACATAACCTAAGACGTGAGCGGCCAGCTCCCGGTGCGGATAGTAGCGGCGCGTCTCGCGGCGAAGAGTCACGGGAAGCTTGAGTTCCGAGACCCGCAGCGCTTCCTGTGGCGAGATCCATCGCGCCAGCCGCACGAACTTCTTCAGCTTGCCCTTCGCGTCGCGTCTGGTCAGCCGGCTGATGTACGTCTCCCGTTCCTGACGTGTGCACCCCCGAACGAGCGCTCCGCACAGTTCCTCCACCAGCCGCTTCGCGTTCGTCACCTTGCCGGGTACGACCCAGACACTTTCCGCGTCCACGTTATAGGCAAGGAGGTGCCCGTTGCGATCGAGGATGTCGCCGCGCTTCGGTTCGAGCTCGATCGTCTCGAGCTGCTGGTCCTCGGCGGCCGCCAGGAGGGCGTCGTGCTGCAGGACCTGCAGGTAGACGAGGCGCGCCTCGATGGCCACGGACCAGATAACGAGAACTCCGGTCGCAACCGCAAGACGGCGCTTCAGCGTCCGGCGCCAGGAATTGTCGAGCTGATTGGCCACGGTGAACCCCTTACCGCTGAGCGATGACTGACGTCGGTGGCGCAGGCGGCTCGACGACGCGTTCGATGACCATCGCCTCCCCAGGGCCGGGTTCAACCATTCGCAGGTCCTGCATGGCCCTCGGCTCGACGAATTTCGGCGACCGCATGATCTCCATCTCCAGGCGCAGCCGCCGGTTGATGACCGCTTCCTCGTCCAGCAGCTCCTGCGTCTCTTCCATGCGGTACCCGTACTGCTGCAGCTCGAACTGCTGCCAGGCGGTGAACAGCAGCACGGCGACGAGGAAGACGCTGAGGCCGACGGAGCGCCACATCTCCCGATGGCGCTCGAGATCGACCTCCCGGACGATCGGATTGTTCCGGACGTCCTTCTTGATCGCCCACTCGAACGATTCACTCATGTCGATTCCCCGTCGTGCTGGGCAAGTGCCAACTGTCAAGTGACAAGTTCCAAGTTGGGACTTGAAACTCACTTGCTACTTGTTACTTGTTACTTGCTACTTCCTCTCAACCGCCCGCAGCTTGGCGCTGCGCGCACGGGCATTGCTCTCGACTTCCGCCGGCGCCGGAACCACCGGCCGTTTAGTCCGGATCGCGATCCGCCCCTGCGACTGCAGCGCACGGAACGTGTGCTTCACGATCCGATCCTCGAGCGAATGGAACGTGATCACCGCCATGCGGCCGCCGTCGTCGAGACGGTCCACGGCCCGGCCAAGAAAGCCGTCGAGCCCTTCGAGTTCCCGGTTCACCCAGATGCGGATCGCCTGAAACGTGCGCGTCGCCGGATCGATCCGCGAATACCCCTTGCGCGGAATCGCCCGGCGGACGACGTCCGCGAGCCGGCCGGTGGTGGCGATCGGCGCCTGGGATCGCGCCGCCAGAATCGCCCGCGCCACCCGCCGCGCGTGTCGCTCCTCGCCAAGCGTGTAGATCACGTCCGCCAGCGTCTGCTCGTCAGCCGACGCCACCATTTCCGCCGCGGTGCTCCCCCGCGATGTATCCATGCGCATGTCGAGCACGTCGTCGCGCCTGAAACTGAACCCGCGGTCCGGCGCGTCGAGCTGCATCGACGACACGCCCAGATCCGCCAGCACCCCATCCACCCGGTCAATGCCGCGCGCGTCGAGCACGCCGGTCAGTTCACGGTAGTCGCTGTGAACCAGCTCGACCCGTGCGCCGAACGCAGCAAGGACGTCGCGCGAGCGTTCAATCGCCGATGGGTCGCGGTCGAGACCGATCAACCGCGACGCCCCAGCCTCGAGCAGCGCCCGCGCATGCCCCCCGAGGCCCACCGTGCAGTCAACGAAAACCCCGCCGCGTTCAGGGGCGAGATGCTCGAGCACCTCGGCCACCATCACCGGCGTGTGAGCTGGTTGGTGGTTAGTTACCAACCACCAACCAGCTCAAATCCCGTGCTCCGACAGCAGCAACGCATCGTCGTCGGTCCACGCCTCGCGCTGGAGCTTCTGAGCGAAGCGCTCTGCGTTCCAGACGTCGATGTAGTCGATGCGTCCGAACACACGAACCTCGCCGACAATAGATGCGCTCTCGCGCAGGTGCGGCGGAATCGCGACACGGCCCTGACCGTCGAGCTCCCCCTCCTGCCCGTAGTAATTGACGCGGTCGAGAAACTTGAGGCGTGACGGATGGTTACCGGGCATCTGAGAGAGCCTCCGCTCAATCTCGAGCCAGACCGGCATTGGATAGATGCGGACGTTCTCCCCGGTGACGCTCGTCACGAAGACGTCCGCTCCATGCTGGTCGTGGATGACCCCCCGAAACACCGTGGGCACCTTCAGCCGCCCCTTCTCGTCGATCCGGGCGGCCGAGCTGCCTCTCAGCCCCTTTTGGTCCACTTAAGTCCACTAAAATCCACACGGATAGTAGAGCGCGATCGAGATGCTGTCAACCGCAAGATGCTGATCCCGTATGGGTTACGTGTTTGTTTCGCCCTAGTTTCGACGGCCTGTATTTTCGCTAAATTATCGTTTCTACCCTGCCGGATGGAGGTCTGGCTGGCCTGACCCCAACATTGCGGGCATTTCGAAAAAATGCGCGCCACGGAAGTGAAGTAGGCTGGCTCACGTGCTTCGTGCGGCCCTGATCGGATTTCCCTCGAGCGGAAAATCCACTCTCTTTCAATTGATGACGAGCGTGAAGGACGCCCCGCGCGGCAAGGGCGACGTGGCGATCGGCATCTCCAGAGTCCCCGACTCGCGTCTCGACACGCTGACGGCGATGTACAACCCGCGCAAGCGGGTACCGGCAACCGTCGAATTCACTGATCTGATCGCTCCGGCGCGGAGCGGCGCTCAGGGCCTGGTCGACGTCGCGGGCTACAAGAACGCCGACGCGCTCGTGCACGTCGTGCGGGCGTTTCGCGACGAGGCGGTGCCGCATCCGTCCGGATCGGTCAATCCGGCGCGAGATGCGCAGGCGATGGAGGACGAGCTGCTCCTTGCCGATCTCGGCGTCGCCGAACGCCGTCTCGAACGCCTCGAGAAGGATCTCAAGAAGGGGAAGACGCCCGACCTCGAGAAGGAACGCGACATCGTCCACCGCTGCAAGGAGGCGCTCGAGCAGGGCACGCCGCTGCGCGCGCTGCAGCTCGCCGGGGACGATCTGAAGCGATTGCGCGGATTTCAGTTCCTCTCGGCCAAGCCGCTGCTGCTCGTCATCAACCTCGATGAAGCCGACGTCGCCGACGTCGGCTCCGATGCGGCCTCGGCAGCGGCCAAAGCCGGGCTGACGGCGTTCGGCGCCCACGCAGCGACGCGAACGGTTGCGCTCTGTACGAAAATCGAGCTCGAGATCGCGCAGCTCGAAGGCAGCGATCAGCAGGCGTTCCTCGCCGATCTCGGCCTGAGCGAATCGGGCCTCGATCGCGTGA
Organism: Vicinamibacteria bacterium; assembly: GCA_025938035.1. The sequence goes on along the minus strand of JAICQE010000031.1, from coordinate 10,820 downwards.
TTCGCGGCGCCTACGATCTGCTCGGGTATATGTCGTTTTTCACCGTCGGCGAAGACGAATGCCGCGCCTGGTCGATCGCGCGCGGCACCCCCGCGCAGCTTGCCGCCGGCGAGATTCATACCGACATCCAGCGCGGATTCATCCGCGCCGAGGTGGTGTCCTACGATTCGCTCACCACGCGCGGGTCGATGGCCGCATCGCGCGAGCACGGCGAAGTGCGCCTGGAAGGCAAGGAGTACGTGGTGCAGGACGGCGATATCATCAACTTCCGTTTTGCGACGTAATCGCGAAGGACGCGAAGAGTGCGAAGGGCGCGAAGAAATCGACTTGGCTGATCCCGCCGCTGTCTCGATCGTCATCCCCGCCAAAGACGAAGCGTTGTCGATTGCCGGCGTCGTCCGCGGCCTGCGTGATGCGGCGCCATGGCGCGAGATCATCGTCGTGGACGACGGCTCCTCGGATGCGACGGCGGCACAGGCCCGCGCTGCCGGCGCGTGCGTGATCCGGCATCCCTACAACAAGGGAAACGGCGCTGCCGTCAAGACGGGCGCACGGCAGGCGTCCGGCGAATTCGTGCTCATCGTCGACGCGGATGGACAGCACGACGCCGCGGACGCGCGGCGGCTCGCCGCCCGGCTCGGCGAATTCGACCTCGTGATCGGCGCGCGCAGCGCGGCCACGCAGGCGACGCTGACGCGCCGGGCCGGGAACGCCGCGCTGAACTGGCTCGCCAGCTACCTCACCAGCCGGCGCATTCCCGACCTCACCTCGGGGTTTCGCGGCATCCGCCGGGAGGTGCTGCGCGAATTCCTCCACCTGCTGCCGAACGGCTTCTCGACGCCGACGACGACCACGCTGGCGTGCATCAAGGCCGGCTACAACGTGACATTCGAGCCGATCGATGCGGGCACGCGTGTCGGCGAGTCGAAGATGCGCGTGGCGCGCGAGGGCACGCGGTTCGTGATGATCCTCTTGAAGCTGATCACGATCTTCAGCCCGCTGCGAATCTTCGCGCCGATCAGCGCCGTGGCCTTCGCCGGCGGTGCGATGTACGGCATCGCCAACTTCGTGTCCGTCGGCCGTTTTCCCAACGGTGCCGTCGTCCTGCTCCTCTTTGCCGTGATCGTGTTCCTCGTTGGACTGGTGTCGGAGCAGATTGCGGCGCTGCGAATGCAGGGGCACGATCATCGATGAGTGATGATTGATGGTTGATGATGTGATCGAATCGTTGATGATTGCTGCGTTTCAGCAGCCGATTCAATCAATATCGTTGACCCACTTCAATCATCATTCATCATTCATCGATCATCAATGACTCGCCCGTCCATCTCCGTCTTCTTCCCCTGCTACAACGACAGCATGACGATCGGCGAACTGGTCGTCGAAGCGGAGCGCCAGTTGCAGCAGCTGACCGACGATTACGAGGTGATCGTGGTCAACGACGGCTCCTCCGACGACAGCGCGGATGTCCTGCGCGAGCTGGCGGCGCGGACGCCGCGGCTCAAAGTCGTCACGCACGACACGAACCGCGGCTACGGCGGCGCGCTGCGCAGCGGGTTCGCGGCGGCAACGAAGGATCTGATCTTCTACACCGACGGCGACGGCCAGTACGACGTGCGCGAGCTGCCGGTGCTGCTGATGCTGCTCACCGACGACACCGATTTCGTCAACGGCATCAAGATGACGCGTCAGGACCCGGCGTATCGCGTGCACGCCGGCAACCTGCACCGGTTCTTCATGCGCTGGCTGTTCTGGCTGCCGATTCACGACGTCGACTGCGACTTCCGCCTGATCCGCCGCCGCGTCCTCGCCGGCATCAACCTGCGCAGCACCAGCGGATCGATCTGCGTCGAGCTGGTCAAGCACGCCCAGCGCGCCGGCGCCGGATTCCGCGAAGTGTCGGTGCACCACTACGCACGCCGGTGGGGCCAGTCGCAATTCTTCAGGCCCGGCCGCATTCTCCAGACCTATCTGCACCTCGCGGTCATCTGGTTCGAGCTCATGATCGTGGACAAGATCCGGCGAAAACCGTCTGCTAGAATCGCCGCGTGACCCGAGCCGCCGGCGTCCGCGCCACCGATTACGGCGGGTTTTATCGCGATCGGCCGGTGATGATCACCGGCGGCCTGGGCTTCATCGGCAGCAACCTGGCATGGAAGCTCGCCGATCTCGGCGCCCGCGTCCTCATCGTCGACTCGCTGATCGACGAGTACGGCGGCAATCTGTTCAACATCTGCGGCCTCGAGGATCGCCTTCGCGTGAACATCGCCGACGTCCGCCAGCAGTCGACGATGAATTATCTGGTTCGCGGGCAGGACGTCATCTTCAATCTGGCGGGACAGGTCAGCCACATCGACAGCATGCGCGATCCGCATACCGACCTGGAGATCAACTGCCGCGCGCAGCTGTCGATCCTCGAAGCGTGCCGCAACTACAACGCGGGTGTGAAAATCGTGTTCGCCGGCACGCGCCAGGTCTACGGCAAAGCCGAGAGCCTGCCGGTGTCGGAATCACACCTCGTACGGCCGGCGGACGTGAACGGCATCAACAAAGCGGCCGGCGAGTACTACCATCTGCTCTACAACAACGTGTTCGGCGTCCGCGCGTGCTCCCTCCGCCTGACCAACGTCTACGGTCCACGGCAGCTGCTGAAGCACAACAGACAGGGCTTCATCGCGTGGTTCATCCGCCTCGCCATCGAGGATCGCGAGATTCAAATCTACGGCGATGGGTCGCAGCTGCGCGATTTCGTGTACGTCGACGACGCGGCGGAGGCGTTCCTGCGTGCCGGCGCGGACGAGGCGTGCAACGGACAGGTGCTGAACGTCGGCGGTCTCGAGCCGATTGCGCACCGCGACCTCGTGCAACTGCTTGTCGGCATTGCCGGCTCGGGCCGGTGCCGGTTCGTCGAGTGGCCGCCGGAGAAGAAAGCCATCGACATCGGCGATTTCTACGCCGATTCGACGCGAATCGAGCGGACGCTCGGATGGACGCCGACCGTCAGCCTCGCCGAGGGGCTGCGCCGCACGGTCGAGTTCTACCGCGAGCATTTCGATCGGTACGTGCCCGCATCAGCCGCCGTGCCAGCGTCGTGAGCGGCCAGCCGAGCGTTCCGTTCCTTGATCTTCATCTTCGCGAAGACGCCGCGGCCGTCAGGGACGCGATCGCCAGAGTGACCGCACGCGGCTGGTACATCCTCGGGCCGGAGGTCGACGCCTTCGAATCGGAATTCGCGGCGGCGAGCGGCGCCTCCTTCGCCGTCGGCACCGGCAGCGGAACGGATGCGATCGCGCTTCTGCTGCGCGCGTCTGGTATCGGCGCGGGAGACGAGGTGATCGTGCCGGCCATCACTGCGGCCTACACCGCATTGGCCGTCATTGCGGCCGGCGCGAACCCGGTCATCGTCGACGTCGATGACGAGACGCTGACGATGGACCCGGCAGCGTGTGCCGCAGCGATCGGCGGCCGCACGCGGGCCATCGTGCCGGTGCACCTGTACGGTCAGCCGGCGGACATGCCGGCGCTCACTGCGGTCGCGAAGCGGCACAATCTGGCGATCGTCGAAGACTGCTGCCAGGCGCACCTCGCCACCTGCGGCGGCGCGGCAGTGGGCACCTTCGGCGTGGGCGGCGCGTTCAGCTTCTACCCGACGAAAAATCTTGGTGCGCTCGGCGACGGTGGAGCGGCCGTCACGAACGATCATCAGGTCGCCGAGCGCGTCCGACGTCTTCGCAATGGCGGTCAGACGAGCCGCTACGTTCACGCCGAGCCGGGCGTGAACAGCCGCCTCGACGAGCTGCAGGCGGCAATCCTTCGCGTCCGCCTGCCATTGCTGCAGGGTTGGACCCGACGGCGACGCGAGCTGGCCGCCGTCTATCGCCGAACGCTGCCTTCGACTGTCACGCCCGTGATGGAACGCGATCCCGGGCACGTCTATCATCTATTCCCGGTCCGCGCATCTGCGCGGGAGGCGCTGCAGGCGGCATTGACCGCGGCGGGCGTCGAGAGTCTCATTCATTACCCAGTGCCACTCAACGAACAGGCGGCCTTGGCCGCGTATCCCGCACCAGAAACGCCCGTCGCCGCACGGGCAGCGCGCGAGCTGTTGTCGCTGCCGCTGCATCCTGGCCTCACGGACGCTGACCTCCAACGCGTCGTCGCTGCTGCGCACCGGCCTGTCCGCCGGAGCCCTGGCGGAGACGGTCGCGTCAGCGAAGACGGGAACGTCGTCGCATGATTGCGCTCATCACCGGCGGCGCCGGCTTCGTCGGCTCGCATCTCGCCGAGCGGCTGCTCGCCGACGGGCACGAGGTCATCGTCCTCGACAACCTGTCGACAGGGTCGATCGACAACATCTCGCATCTGAAGAACACGCCGGGCTTCTCCTATGTCATCGACTCGGTCACGAACGAGCCGCTGCTGGCGGAGATGGTCGATCGCAGCGACGTGGTCTTCCATCTCGCCGCGGCAGTGGGCGTCAAGCTGATCGTCGAGCAACCCGTGCATACGCTCGAGACGAACGTGCACGGAACCGAAGTCGTGCTGAAGCACGCCAACAAGAAGAAGAAGCTGGTGTTCATCGCGTCGACATCCGAGGTCTACGGGAAGAGCACCGACGTGCCGTTCCGGGAGTCTGCCGACCTCGTCCTCGGCCCGTCGGCGAAGCACCGGTGGGCGTATGCATGCAGCAAGCTGATCGACGAGTTCCTGGCTCTGGCGTACTGGAAGGAACGAAAGCTGCCGGTCGTGATCGTTCGTCTATTCAATACAGTGGGGCCACGCCAAACCGGACAGTACGGCATGGTGCTCCCGACGTTCGTCAGGCAGGCGTTGGCCAGCCAGCCGATCACGGTGTTCGGCGATGGCACGCAGACGCGCAGCTTTACCTATGTGGGCGACGTCGTCGGCGCGCTGGTGAAACTGTCCAACGAGCCCAGGGCGGTAGGCGATGTGTTCAACATCGGCAGCACGACCGAGGTGGCCATTCAGGACCTCGCCGAACGCGTCAAGAAGATGACGAAGAGCGTATCGCCCATTGTGAAAGTGCCCTATGACGTGGCCTACGAGGCCGGTTTCGAGGACATGCCGAGGCGGGTGCCGGACATCACGAAGATTCAAAGTCTGATCGGATTCGCGCCGACAATGGGGTTGGAGGACATCATCCGCTCCGTTGTCGAGCACGTCCGGCAGTGCTAGGAAGCGGCAGGACCGCCCCGTATACTTGATGGGGATTACGAACATGCAATTTCGAACCGCGCTCGTCTGCGCCGCCATGCTCCTGGGCGTGGCGTCCACCTCGTCTGGCCAGGCCGTGAGCCTTCAGTTCAACAACGGTCGGGTGACGCTCAACGCGCAGAACGCGCCAATCCGGACGATTCTCGTCGAGTGGGCACGTCTCGGCGGTACGCGGATCGTCAACGGCGATCGCGTCGGCGGCGCCCCGGTGACGCTCGAGCTCACCGACATGCCCGAGCGCGCGGCGCTCGACATCCTCCTGCGGACGGCGGCCGGTTATGTCGTCACCGCGCGCCAGGAACCGGGCGGACCCTCGACGCTCGGCGGCGTCGTCATTCTGGCGACCAGCAGTGCGCCCCGGACCCAGGCGCCTGTGACCTTCGGTGCTGCGACCGTTCAGCAGCAGCGGCCGTTCCCGGAGGATGTTGACGAGCGCCAGGGCCTCATCTCGGCTCCGGTGCTCCCGGGAGTTCCGACGGCTCCGGCCGTGCCCGGACCCTCGGTCGTCCGGGTCGGGGCGGGCGCGCCGTTCGGCCAGCCCGATACGACGCAGCAGCCTCCGGCGCCCGCACGGCCGGTCACGACGCTGCAGACGCTGCCGGGCACTTCACGACCCGGCGAGATCACGCCGCCGCCACCGCCGCAGCCGCAACCCGCGCGCTGACGCGAAACGTAGCTTCCGCCAAACGTTGCGTCCGCCTTCAGGCGGAAGGGGCGCGTGACATGCGCGCGAACGGAAGGTGGCTACGGGCATAGGGCGTGAGAAGCGGCGCGGCGACCTTACAATAGGCGAGGGCCCTCCGCCGTTTCCTCATGTCAGAGATCGATCGATACCGTCCTGAAGATCGTCGTGGTGTCGAACTGCTGTATCGCCGCATGCAGGGCGCCGACGCGGCGGATGCCACGCGTCTGCGCTGGGACTGGCAGCATCGCCGCAATCCCTACAACTCCTCCGGCCAGCCGGAGATCTGGGTGGCGCGCGAAGGCCCGACCGTCGTTGGCCATTACCCGACGCTTCCCGTCCGCGTATCGCTGAAAGGGCTCGAGGTTGACGGGGCCTGGGGTGCCGACGCCATGGTGGCGCCGGAGCGCGATCGTCAGGGCCTCGGCGAGGCGCTGGTGCGCGCGTGGGATCGCAACAGCGGCGCGGTGCTGGCGCTGGGCGCGTCGTCGGAAGCGCGCGATCTGCTCGACAGGCTGCACTGGCCGCCGGCGCATCTCGTGCCGTGCCTGGTGAAGCCGCTGACGCGGCGCGCCGTGCGGCTGCCGCACCTGCCGACGCCGGTCAACCGGCTGATTTCCGCGGTCACGTGGCCGTTCGTTCAGGTCGCCGCGCGCTCGCGCCCGCTGCGCGCCGAGTGCGAGCCGATTCGCCGGTTCGATCGCGCGTTCACCGCGCTGTGGGAACAGCTGGCGCCGAAGTTCGACCTGGCCGTGCGGCGCGACGCCGCGTATCTGAACTGGCGTTATCTCGAGCCGCCGCACGTGCGGTATCAGATCGTCGCGCTGAAGCGGCAGGGCGAGGTGCAGGGCTACGCCGTCTATCGTCATCGCCACGAGCCGCTCGGCCGTGTGACGCTGCTGGTGGATTTCCTCGTCGATCCCGATGACGTGGCCGGCCTCAAGACGCTGCTGCGCTGGGTCGATCGCGCGGCACGCGCCGAGGACTCCGACAAGGTGCGCTGCTACGTCATGAACGGGCCGTTCCGGCGCATCATCCGCAGAAACGGCTATTTCAACGTCAAGTCCACGCTCGAAGTGAGCGTCAAGGTCAATGCCGTCCAGGTGCCCAAGGGGTTCTACGATGAGACCAACGGCTGGCACATTACCTACGGCGATTCGGACCAAGATCATTAGTAAGTGGAAAAGTGGAAAAGTGGAAAAGTTGAAAAGTGGAACAAGTAAGTAGCCTCAATCAACGTATCGCCGCCGATCTCACGGCGGCCATGAAAGCGAAGGACACGGCACGCCTCTCCGCGCTGCGGATGCTGAAGGCGGCCATCATGAACAAGGGGATGGTCGAGAAGGGACGCGACTTGAACGACGCCGAGGTGCTGCAGGTCGTGGCGTCGCTGGTCAAGCAGCGGCGTGATTCGATCGACCAGTTCGCCAAGGCGGGACGTACCGACCTGGTCGAGAAAGAGACGGGCGAGATCGCGATTCTCGAGCACTATCTGCCGCCAGCCGTCAGCGCCGACGAGATCGACGCGGCGGTTGCCGAGGCGATCGCGGACACCGGCGCCAGCTCGCCGAAGGACATGGGCAAGGTCATGAAGGCCGTCATGCCGAAGCTGTCGGGGAAGAACGTCGACGGCCGCACGGTCAACGAAGCGGTGCGCCGTAAACTTGGCGGCTGACCCTTCGACCCTTCCAGAGCCTCAGGGTCGTCCCGAGCAAGGCCGAGGGACGACGAGCTCAGGGTCACCCCGAGCGGAGTCGAGGGGTGATCCTCCCCCGCCCGCAGACACGATCGCGCGCTCCGCCGCGTCGGCCGGAGCCGCGACGATGACCAGCCGGATCCTCGGGCTGGTCCGCGATCAGGTTCTCAGCCACTACTTCGGCGCCAGCGACGCGATGGACGCCTACCGCGTCGGCTTCCGCTTCCCGAACCTGTTCCGCGATCTGTTCGCCGAAGGCGCGATGAGCGCCGCGTTCGTTCCGACCTTCACTCGCCATCTCGCCGAATCCGGCAAGCCGTCGGCCTGGCGCCTCGCCAACCTGTTGGTGACGACGCTGGTGGTGATTACCGGCGCCATTGCCGTACTCGGGATCCTCTTCGCGGAGCCGCTCGTCACCGCGCTGGCGGGCAAGTACGGCGCGGTGCCAGGCAAGCTCGAACTGACCATCACGCTGACGCGAATCATGTTTCCCGTGCTGATGCTCATCGCCGTTGCGGCGGCGGTGATGGGAATGCTGAATTCGCTTCGCCACTTTTTCATCCCCGCGCTCTCGCCGGCGATGTTCAACGTCGTCACCATCGCGGCTGCCGTGCTGGTGGTGCCATTCGTCATCCCGGGCGGCGCCGGCGCCGCGCCGGGCACGCTGTCGCTCAACGACCTGAGACTGCCGATCATCATCATCGCGGTCAGCACGGTGCTCGGCGGCGTGGCGCAGGTCGCCCTGCAGCTGCCCACGCTGCGGCGCGAGGGATTTCGCGTCCGCCCAGTCCTCGACTGGAGCGACCCGGGCCTTCGTCGGGTGCTGCTCCTGATGGGCCCCGGAACGCTCGGCCTTGCGGCGACGCAGTTGAACGTCCTGGTGAACATGTTTCTGGCAGTCGGCGAGGGTACGGGTGCGCAGACGTGGCTCGACCTCGCCTTTCGGTTGATGTACCTGCCCATCGGCCTCTTCGGGGTCTCCATCGCGACCGCCGTGCTTCCGGCGATCTCGCGGCACGTCGTCGCGCACGACACTCGCGCCAGCCGCGACACGCTGTCCGACGGTCTTACGCTGATGCTGGCGCTCAACGTGCCGGCAAGCGTCGGGCTCGTCGTGCTGTCCGTGCCTATTGTTCGCGTCATCTTCGAGCATGGGCAGTTCCTCCCGCGGGACACGCTCGCGACGGCGGCCGCTCTCCGCTTCTACGCGTTGGGCCTGGTCGGCTACTCCATCGTCCGGATCGCGTCGCCGATCTTCTATGCCCTCGGGCGGAACCGCACACCGGTCGTCGTCAGCGTGATTACCGTGCTCGTGAATGCCGGCCTGAACATCGTCCTGGTGGACGTCATGGGATATCGCGGCCTCGCGCTGGGCACGTCAGTAGCGGCGCTCTTCAACGCGACGGTGTTGTTCGTCCTGCTGCGCCGCGCCCTCGGCGGTTTGAACGAGGGCCGCCTCCTGTCGTCGTTCGTTCGAATCGCGCTGGCGTCTGCCGTGATGGGCGCTGTCGCGCTTCTGACCGATCAGTGGCTGTCTGCCGTGGTGCCGCCGCCGATCCCGTGGCAGATCCTGCAGGTCGCGGCGGACATCGGCGCCGCGCTTGGCGCCCTCGCCATCACGGCATGGGTGCTGCGCATACGTGAGTTCCACGATGGCATGGGGATGGTGCTGCGGAGGTTGCGACGTCGAAGGTGAAAGGTCTTCGCCCTTTCGGCCTCCACGGCACGGTCGTCGTTCTCGCCAGCGTGCACTTCCTCGTCGACGGGTACGGCAATGTCCTCACGCCGCTGCTGCCGCTGCTGATCACGAATCTCAATCTGTCGCTCGCCGGCGCGGGGATGCTGCAGATGTCCTTTCAGCTGGCGAATTCGGTGGCGCAGCTTGCCTTTGGCCATGTGGCCGACCGGCGGAATCCGCGCACCCTGCTGATCGGCGGTCCGCTGCTGGCCGTCGGCGTCCTGCCACTGGTCGGTCTTGCGCCGACGGTATGGGTGCTCGCGGCGGTTCTGATCCTTGGCGGCCTTGGCGGAGCGGCGTTTCATCCGCCGGCGGCGGCGCTCGTCCACAGGTACGCGGGTCAGCATCGCGGCTTCGCGATGTCCTTTCACATTACGTTCGGCAGCCTGGGCCAGGCGATGGCTCCGCTCCTCTTTGCGCCGTTCGTCCAGCGATTCGGGCTCTCGGCGACGCCGTGGCTGGTGATTCCCGGTGTGGCGGTGCTGATGGGGATTCTGCTGCGGCGGGTGCCGCCGGTAGAGCGTCTGCACGAATCAGGGCCGGGAGGCGGAATCCGCGCACTCGCTCCGTACGCGCGCCCGCTGATGCTGTTGTACGTGATCGTCGTGCTGCGCACGCTCACTGCGATCAGCTTCGGCACTTTCGTCCCGATCATGCTGACTCGCCGGGGCATGTCGCTGGCGGAGGCAGGTACGGCGGCGTCGATTTACCTGTTCGCCGTAGGCGCCGGAGGTTTCGTCGGGGGGCCGCTTGCCGATCGGTTCGGCGCGCGCCGGCTCATCGTCCTGTCGCTGGTTGCCGCGGTTCCCTTCCTCGCCGTCGCCCCGCTCCTCGATGGCTGGTCGATCGTGGCGATGATTGCCGCCGGCGGCTTCCTACTGCAGTCCACGCTGCCGGTCAATGTCACTTTTGCGCAGACGATTGCGCCGATCTCCGCCGCCACCGTGTCGTCGCTGATGATGGGGTTCGCGTGGGGCGTCGGCGGGCTTGCCGTGCCGCTCGTCGGCATGGTCGCCGACCGTATTGGTATCGAACGTACGCTGATGCTGATGTCGTTCACGCCGCTGGTCGCCGCCGCGCTTGCGCTTCCGCTGCCTGCGGCGCGCACCACGCATATCACCGCTCGCGCTTCGGATGTTGCCACGTCTGAGAGCACGGGCACGGATGTTGCTCCGTAGGCCCCAGTTAGAAGAGACTGGATCGATGCGAGGCCGTTACCCGGCGCCCTCCGGGTTGTCTTATTCCTTCGGGCCTGGCGGAATCACCCCTGCCATCAAGGCGCTGATCATCGCGAACATCGTGATGTTTGTGGCCGGCTGGTTTTCCGGCGCGCTGCAGGAGTGGCTCGGTATGCGGCCGGCAGCGGTGGCTGGCGAGGGTCAGCTCTGGCGGCTGGTCACGTACATGTTCCTGCACAGCCGCGAATCTTTCTTCCACATTTTGTTCAACATGCTGGCGCTCTGGATGTT
>JAICQE010000205.1 GCA_025938035.1 Vicinamibacteria bacterium | reverse complement strand
GTCTCGGCGGTGGAGGTGAAGCACGTCGATCTGCCGCAGGACATGCAACGCGCCATGGCGCGTCAGGCCGAAGCCGAGCGTGAGAAGCGCGCGAAAATCATTCACGCGGAAGGTGAGCTCATTGCGTCCGAAAAGCTCGCGCAGGCGGCGGCGGTGCTCGATCGGCAGCCGTCGGCGATCACCCTGCGCTACCTGCAGACGCTCACCGAGATCGGATCCGAACAGAATTCGACGATCGTTTTTCCGCTGCCGATCGAGCTGCTGCGTGTCCTCGGGAAGGCGGGGTGAGACACGCGGCCGGTTCGCTGCGGCCCCCGGTGCCGCGTCCCGATAGAATCTGACGCCGTGGCCGACATCAACCCGAGGTTCGAGCAGTTCGCCGACTACCGGCGCGCCGTGCGTGAGCTGTGCGCGCAGTTCGGCAGCGAGTACTGGCAGTCCGTGGATGAACGCGCCGAGTATCCCGAAGCGTTCGTCAAAGCGCTGACCGACGCCGGGTGGCTCGCCGCGCTGATTCCCGAGGATTATGGCGGCGGCGGTCTGACCGTCACCGAGGCGTCGGTCCTCCTCGAGGAAATCAATCGCTCCGGCGCGAACTCCGGCGCCTGCCACGCGCAGATGTACATCATGGCCACGCTGCTGCGTCACGGATCGGACGACCAGAAGCGCCGCTACCTGCCCGAGATTGCCGCCGGACGGCTGCGGCTCCAGTCGTTCGCCGTCACCGAGCCGACGACCGGCACCGACACCACGAAAACGCGCACGACGGCGGTCCGCCGCGGCGACCGCTACGTGGTCAACGGTCAGAAGGTGTGGACGTCGCGGATGCAGCACTCCGATCTGATGCTGCTGCTCGCGCGGACGACGGCGGTGACGGAGGTGAAGAAGAAGACCGAGGGGCTGTCGATCTTTCTCGTCGATCTCCGTGGCGCGACGGAGAAGGGCATGACCGTCCGCCCGATCCGCAACATGGTCAACCACGAGACCAACGAGGTGTTCTTCGAGGACTTCGAGGTGCCGGCGGAGAACCTGATCGGCGATGACGGCAAAGGGTTCCGTTACATTCTCGACGGCATGAACGCCGAGCGCATCCTGATTGCCGCGGAGTGCATCGGCGACGGGTACTGGTTCATCGAGCGCGCGCGCGCCTACGCGAACGAACGCGTGGTGTTCGATCGGCCGATCGGGCAGAACCAGGGGATTCAGTTTCCAATCGCCCGCGCCTACGCCAACGTGCGCGCCGCCGATCTGATGCGCTACGAAGCGGCGCGGCTGTTCGACGAGGGCCGCCCGGCCGGCGCGGAAGCGAACCTGGCCAAGCTGCTGGCCGCAGACGCGTCGTGGGAAGCGGCGAACGTCTGTCTGCAGACGTTCGGTGGTTTCGGATTTGCCGCCGATTACGACGTGGAACGGAAGTTCCGCGAGACGCGCCTGTACCAGGTCGCACCAATCTCGACGAATCTGATCCTGTCGTACATTGGCGAGCACGTGCTGGGGATGCCACGGTCGTTCTGACTCGTGAAATGCAAAATGCAAAATTCAAAATGCAAAATGCACACTGAAACACGGGCCCACGCTGTAGTGTGCATCTTGCATTTTGCATCTTGAATTACTGAGATCCAGCAATGGCAGCCCCTGGACGGCTCATGCGCTCGATGCTGTTCGTACCCGCGTCGCGGCCGGCGATGATCGCCAAGGCCGCGGCAAGCGCGGCCGACGCCGTCTGCCTCGATCTCGAGGACTCGGTGCTGCCGGACGAGAAAGCCCCCAGCCGTGCGAACGTGGTGCGCGCGCTGCGCGAGCTCGACTTCGGCCCGCGCGTGCGCATGGTGCGGATCAACAGCCTCGACAGCGAGTACGCCGACCGCGACCTGATGGACGTCCTGGAAAACGCTGCCGATCTCGTCGACGTCGTCATGATTCCCAAGGTCGGGTCGGCCGCGGACGTCGCGTTCGTGGACGACGTGCTCGCCCGGATCGAGGACGCGCGCGGTCTGACGCAGCGCATTGGCGTCGAAGCGCAGATCGAGAGCGCCGCCGGATTTCTCTACGTTCGTGAAATCGCCAGCGCCTCGTCGCGGCTCGAGGGACTGGTTTTCGGGCCCGGCGATTTCGCGGCGTCGATGCAGATGCCGGCGACGGCCATCGGCGAGCTCGACGCGCACGACGCGGCGTATCCGGGCCACCGCTACCACGCCGTTATGCTGACCATCGTCGCTGCGGCGCGCGCGAACGGCCTGCGCTGCATGGACGGGCCATATGCGGGGTACACCGATACTGCCGGTCTGGTTCGCGCGTGTCAGATTGCCGTGGCGCTGGGCTTCGACGGCAAGCAGTGCATCCATCCAGGGCAGCTGGCGACCGTCAACGCGGCGTTCTCGCCAACGGAGGAGGAGGTTGCCCGCGCGTCGGCCCTGGTGACGGCGTACGAGTCGGCGATTGCTGAAGGCCGTGGCGCCGCCTCGTACCAGGGGCGGATGATCGACGCCGCAAGCCTGCGAATGGCGCAGGTCATCCTGCGCCGGCATGATCTGAGTCTTCAACGAGGTCAGTAACGAGGGGAGGATCCGTATGGCGAAGCGCCTACCGCAGCCACGACGTCTGATGGCGGTCGCTCTGCTTCTTGTCTCCGTCGCCGCCGCCGCTGATCTTCTTGCCCAGTCGCAGGCGAATCCTGGACCGCTCACATTCGAGGTCACGTCGGTCAAGCCGACGCTTTCGCCAGCCGAGGCAGGACGTGAAGCGGGGCGGGCAGCGGCATCCGGCGCTCCGATGCCCTTGCCGCCAGCCATTCCTTTCGGGATTCGCACGTTTCCAGGCGGCAGGTTCACTGCCAATACGACCGTGCTGGCGCTGATTGCGAGGAGCTACGACGTCAAGGAATACCAGGTCGACGGTGGACCGAAATGGATTCGCGAAGACTACTTCGTCATCGACGCGCGAGCGGGCCGCGACGCGACGGCCGCCGAGTTCAACGAGATGGTCAAGGCGTTGCTGGCCGACCGGTTTGGATTCCGCGCGCATCCTTCGACGCGGCCCGGGAAGGTGTACAGTCTCCTGCTCGCGCGTCCCGATCGAAAGCTCGGATCGGCGCTGAAGCCGACGACGCCGGAATGTGTCGCTCAGATCGAGGAGCGGAAAAGGACGGCCGCCGCGTCGCCGCCACCCACCTCTCCTGCTCCTCCGCCGCCTCCTCCTGCTTCTCGCAATCAAGCCTCCGGACCGCCGGACATGACGCCGCGGTGCGGCACCACGAGGTCGATGATGAGTCTCGCGGGTGGCGGCGTGATGACGTTGAGCGTCAGTGGCCAGCCGATTTCGTTGCTGGTCGAGCGTCTCGCGTCCGACCTGAGTGCGACGGTCGTCGATCGGACCGGGCTTGAAGGATTGTTCGATTTCCTAATCGAGTTCGAGGCGCCGCGGTTCCCGGGGATTCCCGAATTGAATCGAGGCGGGCTCGACCCGAATGGCACCGACTCACCCAAGCCACCACTCCGTAATGCCATCGAGGGTCAGCTCGGTCTGAAGCTCGAGGCGACCGAGGGTCAGGTGCCGATCCTCGTAATCGACGCTGCGGAACGGCCTACGGTTGACTAGCAGAACGCCCATTCAGGCCGACCTAAAGGTCGGCCTCTACCGCAGGGGTCCGCCTGAAGGCGGACACTACGACCCGACGACCAACCACGACTACCAACCACCAACCACGAACTACCAACTAGTTTAGGATCTCTCCGTGGCGCAGAAGTGGCGGGCGGGCGTGTGTCTGCTTGGCGTGGTCTGGCTGGGTAGCCTGTGGCTGAACCGTGCACCCGTCCAGGCACAGTCGGCAGCGGCGCCCGGGGTCCGCCTGAAGGCGGACACTCCGACGGCGGACACGACGACGGCGACGCCCGCGGCTGTTGCCAGCCAGCGCGCCGTGTTCACGCAGTATTGCGTGAGCTGTCACAACGAAAAGCTGAAGAAAGCCGGCACGGTGCCGATCGCGCTCGATGCCGACACGCTGTGGAACGTCGGCGGCAATGCGGCAACCTGGGAAAAGGTCGTGCTCAAGATGCGCGCGGGCGTGATGCCGCCTGCCGGTTCGCCGCGCCCCGACGCTCCGGCTCGCGCGGCGTTTCTCGGCTGGCTCGAAGGCGAGCTCGATCGCGCGGCGGCCGCTCGCCCGAATCCGGGCCGCACCGAACCCTTCCATCGCCTGAACCGCGCCGAGTACCGCAACGCCGTCCGCGATCTGCTCGCGCTCGACCTCGACGTGTCGTCGATGCTGCCGGCAGACGACGCCAGCTACGGGTTCGACAACATCGCCGGCGTGCTGAAGATGTCGCCGACGCTGATGGAGCAATACCTTGGCGCGGCCCAGCGCGTGAGCCGCCTGGCCGTCGGCACCCCGGCGCCGCCGGCCTCGATCGAGTATTTCCGCATCACCGACGATCTGTCGCAGGACGTTCATCTGCCCGGCCTGCCGTTTGGCACGCGCGGTGGAACACAGGTGAACTACGTGTTCCCGGCGGACGCCGAGTACGAGATTCGCGTGCGCATCGCGCGTGACCTGAATGAAAGCGTGCCTGCGTACACCGAAGATCAGCACGTCGAGATCAGCGTCGACGGCGCGCGTGTCGGCGGCTTCACGCTGCCAGGTGTCGGCACAGCGCCGCCAGGCGCGGGCCGCGGCGCGGGTCCCGCCCCGGGGCGGGGAGGCCAGCCTGCTGCCGGACAGGGCGCACAACCTGCTGCCGGGCGCGGTGGACAGGCTGCTGCGGGCCGAGGTGGACAACCGTCCGGCGGGCGGGGCGATGGCGACGGCCAGCAGCCGGAGCGCCCGGCGATCTCACAGATCGACGGCGGGATCCGCGTGACGGCGCGTCAACGCGAGGAGCGGAACAAGGCCGACGAAAGCTGGAACCTGCGCGTGCCCATCAAGGCGGGGCCGCGCGCGCTGACGGTGACGTTCACGAACACCACGTCTGCGCTCGACGAGACGACGAGGCTGCCGTTTCAGCGTCCGTATCCCGCCGGCGTCAACATTCCCGAAACCCGCAAGGGCGTGCACCTGCGCAGCGTAGAGATTGCCGGGCCGTACACCGTCACCGGACCCGGCAATACGCCGAGCCGCCAACGAATCTTCGTCTGCCGCCCCGCGAACGGTTCGAACGTCTCGAACGTCTCGAACGTTTCGAACGTTTCGAACGTTTCGAACGCTTCGAACGGTCCGAACGATCAGTGCGCGAAGCGCATTCTGACCGCATTGGCTCGCCGCGCCTACCGTCGTCCGATCACGGATGCCGACGTCGCGCCGCTCATGGCGTTTTATCGGCAGGGTGCGCCTGAAGGCGGACACGACAGCAACGCAAACGAAGCTTTCGAGCACGGCATCCAGCGCGCGATCAGGCGGCTGCTCGTCAGCCCGGAGTTCCTGCTGCGCGTCGAACGCGATCCGGCGAAGACCGCACCCGGCACGCCGTACCGCGTCAGCGACGTCGAGCTGGCGTCGCGGCTGTCCTTCTTTCTCTGGAGCAGCATCCCGGACGATGAGCTGCTGACGGCGGCCGAGCGGGGCCAGCTCCGCAACCCGGCGGTCATGGCCGCGCAGGTGCGGCGGATGCTCGCCGACCGTCGTGCCGACGCCTTTGTCACCAACTTCGCCGGGCAGTGGCTGTTCCTGCGCAACCTGCAGGCGGTGGTTCCGGTGCAGAACATCTTTCCGGACTTCGACGACACGCTGCGTCAGGCGTTCCGGCGCGAAACCGAGCTCTTCTTCGACAGCGTCGTCCGCGAGAACCGCAGCGTGCTCGATCTGCTGCGCGCCGACTACACGTTCCTCAACGAGCGGCTCGCGCGCCACTACGGCATCCCGAACGTGAAGGGCAGTCACTTCCGGCGCGTCGCCCTCGGCCGGGAGAGCGCGCGCTCGGGCATCCTCGGGCAGGGCAGCATCCTGACCGTCACGTCGTATCCCGATCGGACGTCTCCTGTCGTCCGCGGCAAGTGGATCCTGGAGAACCTGCTGGGAACACCACCGCCGCCGCCGATCCCCAACGCCGGCGACCTCAAGCCGACGAAGGGGGACGGCGTGGTGCTGTCGATGCGCGAGCGGATGGAGCAGCATCGTCGCAATCCGGTGTGCGCCAGCTGCCACGCGATGATGGACCCGCTCGGCCTCTCGCTCGAGAACTTCGACGCCGTCGGCAAGTGGCGCACGCTCGGCGAGTCGTCCGCGTCGATCGACGCTTCCGGCGTGTTCCCGGACGGGAGCAAGTTCCAGGGCGCAGCGGGGCTGAAGCAGATGCTGCTGCGCTCCGAGCGATTCGTGCCGACGGTCACGGAGAAGCTGCTGACCTATGCGCTGGGCCGAGGCCTCGAACACTACGATGCGCCGGCCGTCCGGACCATCGTTCGCAACGCCGCGCGCGACGACTATCGCTTCGCGTCGCTGATTACCGGCATCGCGCAGAGCGCACCGTTCACGATGCGTCGAGCAGGGGAATGATCAGACTCGCCACGGAGACACGGAAACACGGAGGATCAGAATTCTCCGCGCCTCAGTGCCTCCGTGGCCGGTGGGAGTGAAGATGTTCGTATCGAAGGTTTCGTTACCACGCCGCACGTTCCTGCGGGGTGTAGGCGCAACGCTCGCATTGCCGCTGCTCGATGCGATGGTTCCGGCGCTGACGGCGCAGTCGCGAACCGCGGCGCGGCCGCTCCGCCGCCTCGGCTTCGTCTACATGCCGAACGGCGTCGCGCGGAACTTCAGCGGCATCAACTACTGGACGCCGCTCGGCGAAGGCGCTGCCTTCGAGTTCTCCCAGATCCTGAAACCGCTCGAGCCGTTCCGCGATCGGATGGTCGTCGTCAGCGGCCTCGCGCAGCATCAGGCCGACGCGCATGACGACGGCGCCAACGGCGATCACACGCGCGGCACCGCGTCGTGGCTCACCGGGGTCCATGTCAAGCGGACGGAAGGGGCGGACGTCCGCAAT
>JAICQE010000017.1 GCA_025938035.1 Vicinamibacteria bacterium | reverse complement strand
CTTCTGCAGGAACCCGCTGAGGAAGAACCGCGTGTTCGGGAGCGCCAGCGCGACGAGCACGAACAGATCGATCGTTGATGAGTGGTTGGAGATGTAGACGACCTGCCGTGTGCCGTCCTGCGGCTGACCGTGCACACGAACACGGATGCGCCAGATTCGGAGAACGACCCGCGCCACGTACGCGCAGTAGCGGGCATAGAGGCGCCGTGCCTGAAACAGCGTGACGAAGGCGATCGGGAGCACCAGGAGCGCAGATGCCGTGACGAAGAGGCCGGAGATCGTCGCCAGGACAACCGTCCGTGGATCTCGCCGGGCGCTCATCGCGGCCTCCGGCAGATCACCGTCTGCATGGCGAAGTTCACATGCTTGAGGAACGGCAGCACGGGCAGCGTCAGCAGCTGGCCGGCGAAGTAAGCATAGATGGCGCGATCGAGATTGAGTCCGCGGCCGCGCCGCAACACGAAGGCGGTCCCGCAGAACAGATAGAAGTAGGGCGGGAACGCGCCGTACGGAAGGTGTTCCACCACTTCGAAACCAGCCGACGAAACCATCTGCACCAGCCGTTCCTTGTCAAAAAGCACCGTGTGCTGCGGTGCCTGGACTCCGGGCCATCGCGAACCAAACAGGCGGAACGACAGGCTGTCGAGACGTGGCACTTCGACGACGAGCAGACCTCCAGGCCTCAGCGCGCTCAACGCGTGGCGCAGCGATCGCGGCGGGTCGTAGTCGTGTTCGAGGAAGTGCCACATCGTGATCGCGTCGAACCGGCCGCGGCCAACGTGCTGTTCGGAGAACACGCCATGATGGAATTCCACGCCGTCGAACTCGGCACGATGCGAGAGGTCCACGAAATCGACTCCGGCCACGGCAGCGTCCGTTTCGTCCCTCACGCGGGCGAGGAACGAGCCGCTTCCGCATCCGACATCGAGGAGGCGTGACGAGGGACCGAGCATCGCGTGCCGCTCGACGATCCGCAGCTTCGCGCGATCGAGGGAACCCATGGCCGCGCGGAAGAGCGGCGCGAGCACGCCCCACCGGGCGTGCGGCTGGTGCGCGATGTACTGATCCTCGTAGTACGGACGGATGCCTTCGAGCGTGAGCCGCGGCGACTGGTACACGAGCCCGCAGGCCGAGCACGTGACGAACGTGAAGCGGCCGGGTTTGCCCGTCAGGTCATCCTCGCCCGTCAGAAACGGCGTCGAGCTGCTGCCGCCGCAGGCGAGACATCCCACCGATTCGAAAACCGGCAGCTCGTATGCGGCTGACTGAATTGCGGTTGCTGTGGTGCTCATGAGGCGCCTCCGGCACGCGCCGGGCTGTCGTGGAGCAACTCGTACCCCGACGCGCACACATACGTCGTTGCCGCTGCTACGGCGAGGCGGATGGGGATGATGTCGCCGAGCGAGAAGGCCATCACGGTGAGGAACCCCGGGTACTTGAGCGGCAGCAGGCCGAAGCGCCAGCCGTTCAGCGATATCCGCCGGCGGGCCAGCCGGTACGCACACCATCCGGTGGCGTTCAGCACGAGCGTGGCGACAAGTGCCGCCCAATCTCCGGCACTGAACGCGATGGCCGATGCCGTGAGCAGCAGCAGCAGAATCCGGAACGGCTCTGTCGGTGCGTTGACGAGGACGCGCATGGGGTGAGTAGCGCGATCACGGTCCCGGTCTTCGAGGTCGTCCCACAACCGGAACTGCACGACGAGGGCGATCCCGAGCAGCAGTGCGACCGCGAGGCGAAGGCCGGTCGCGTTCGCGACCGACCAGAAGGCGGCCACCGTCAGGAGGATGAACACGGGCACGAATACACCCAGCGGGAACCGCTCGCGGAAGTAGGCCGCCATGGTCCTCATGCCGCGGCCTCGATCCGGCAGAAGCCGTCGTCCGCGTCGACGGTGACTCTGGCGCCGTGCGGGATCGTCCCGGTCGCGTTCGCGACGCCGACGATGCAGGGGAGGCCGAATTCACGGGCGATGATCGCGCCATGGGAGAGCATGCCGCCGCGTTCGATGACGAGGCCCGACACGAGGCAGAAGACCGGCGCCCATCCCGGGTCGGTCTGCCGCGTGACGAGCACGTCGCCGCGCTGCAGCCGGTGGGCTTCGTGAACGCCCGTCAGCACCGCGGCGCGCGATGAGACACGGCCCCCGCACGCCGTGGTTCCGTGGAGTGTCGTGTGGGGCGAGCCTTTCAGGCTCGCCTCGCGACCCGGAAGGGTTCGCGCCACGCGATCCGTGGCCGCGTGGACTCCCGCTGGCGGGAGATAGAAGGTGTCGGGCGGGATACACGCGCTCTCCGTTGCGTGAGCCTGGCGGCGCAACGCCGTCAGCGATGCGAGATCGCGCGGAAACATCGCTCGACCGCTGCAGACTTCGTCGATTTCCTGCCACGTCAGCATGGAGATGGCGTCGCGGTCCGGCAGCCGGCCACTCGTCACCAGCGCGTCGCCGATCGCCAGCGCCACGCGCCGGCAGCGTGTGTAGAGCAGCGCCTGCTTCAGCCGCGCACGTTCCCTGCAGGCGACAGCTGCCTGTGTCCACCGGAGCACGAGCAGCGTCGGCAGCACGAGCCACGGCTTTCGACGCATGAGAGAACGCACGACGGTTCGCGTTTCCGACGATCGCTCCGCGGCCATCCGTGCAATGCCGGCTTCGGGCGATTCGCCGGTTGCGCCAACGTATTGCTGCAGCAGAGCGATCACCGGCTCCGGTTCCTCTTCCAGGGTGGCACTCGTCAGCATCAGCTCGCCCGATGACCTGAACCCCCATGTCGTCAGGAAGTCATGGAGCTCTGTGCGGAATGGTGCATATGCGCTGTCTGACTCCAGCGCGGAAAGCACGGCGGCCGCCGATCGGTTCTCAAACAACGCCCGGAGCGCTGAATCCTGGACAATGCGTCTCGAGAGTGCCCAGAGCCGAAGCGCCGGCTGGCTGGACGGGATGCCTGGCAGAGCGCGCAGCAGCCGCGTGTGCGTCGCTTCGGTGAAGCGGCCGCGCGCGAGCAGGTGCCTCAGCAGCGCGTAGCACACCATCGCGGCGGCGTCGCAGAGCGACGCGTTCTTCCACCGGTGGCAGCGGACGTCGATAAAGGCCGCCAGAAGAGTGCCCAGCTCGGGCAGCGGCCGTTCGCGGAGCGCCTCGCCAGTCGTCTGCGACGCGAAATCGTCAGCCGTGCGCTCGAATGCGCGCAGCCGGCGCGAGAGGAACAGGAACTGCCAGGTCACCGCTGCAGCGATGCGAAGCACTTCCATCGCCGCGAGGACGCGATGACGCGTGTCCGCCCAGGTGCGCATGCCGGCGGGCTGTTCCGCGACGCGCCGCACGCCCACGAACACGTTGAACGCCCCGGCCAGGCGCTCGCCGAACGGCGCCATCCGCAGCACGGCGTGGATGTTCGTGAGGTTGTAGTACATGCGCGCGCCGTGAACGCCGATGATCGTGCGCAGCGGTCCGTCCATCGCCGCGAGTCGATGGCGCGACACGCCGAAGGCGCGTCCGAGGTTGCGGAAGTAGTGGTAATAGCCGGCGGACGCAAACGAGTAGAGCAGCGGCGAAATCGGTTCTGGAAAGTTTTCGCTGACGTTGGCGTTGCTCCAGAGAACCGCCGCCCGAGTCACCTCGTGGGTGCGCGTCGTAATCGGCCGTGCCTGAACGATTGCAAGGCGGCCGCCGGCATCCACCGTCCACTCAACGTCTTGAGGGAGGCCGAACGCCTCCTCGACGCGGAGCGCCATCGCGCCCAGCTGGCGCAGCAGCGAGGCTGTCAGGATCCGCCGTGCGCCGGCCTGTTCCTCCGTGCACGATTCGTCCGTGACGGTCAAAGTGATCCGTGAGAGGTAGAGCCGCCCGGGGTCGATCTCACCGGCAACGAGCCGATCCGCGAGACCAGTGCCGTACTCGACCACCATGTCTGGCGCATTGGCGGAACACGGGTCAGGATTTCTCGTGAAGAGAACGCCGGCAGCAGCGGCATCGACCTGACGCTGGATGATGACGGCCATGCCGGCGGCGTTGAACCCGTGAATCCGTCGGTATGCCAGCGCGCGTTCGGACCACCAGGATGCCCAGCACGCGCGCACGGCGTCCATGAGCGCGTCATCGTGCACGTGGAGAATCGAGTCGAACTGGCCGGCAAACGAGGCGCTCGAGCCGTCCTCGCCGATAGCCGAGCTCCTCACGGCGAAGGGCGCCTGTCCGAGTGGAGCAACGGCGGACCGTATCTGTTCCTCGAGTACGTGTGGAACGGATGCCGCCATCACCAGCGTACGGATCGCCTCGGGCTCCAGCCCGCTGTCGATCGTGGCTCGAAGTCCGTTCGCTTCGAGGAACATCTCGAGGCCACCGCAGGTAATGACGACGCCGTCAGGGACCGGCATGTCCAACGCGATGAGCCGGCCAAGGGTTTGTGCCTTGCCACCGGCGGCGTTGGCCTCCGGGGCCTGTTCGAGCGGCAGCACGAGAGGCTTCATGCCGCCCGCGCCTTTCCGCCCAGCCGGAACGTTACGACGCTGAGCACTCCGTGCAGCGCAATGCCCGCGAGCAGCACATACACGATGGTTGCCGGCGGCACCGATACCGAGAGCATCAACGCGGCCAGCGCGCCCAGGGTGGAATCGAGACGATCGACGACAAAGAAGAGCGGTCCTGCAACACGACCGGCAGCCCGTGAGCCGGGTGGGATTCGAAGCTGCCGCTTGATGAACGAGTTCGGTAGCTCGCCGAGCATGCATCCCGCGCCGGCGAGCATGCCGAGGCCCAGATACTGCGCCGCCGTGAGTGGCCAGAGCCCTGGTGTACCTGACCCGGCGAGCGCCAGCACCATGAACGCAAGACCCGTGGCCGGCACCATCACGACGAAGCCGCGTGCGGTCTTGTTGTCGCCGAGGAGCCTGCGGCCGCGAAACATCCGGCCTCCGTCAAGCGGCCATGACCATCGGCGCGACGCCTCGCTGGCCAGCCACAGCGCCTGCGCGCTTCCGGCGAGGACGAACGCCGCGACCAGGAAAAGCCCGCACGCGAGCGGATCGAGGCTGTGGGCGCTCACAGGTCGAACCCCGTCTCCCGCCGGTTTTGAAAGAGCAGCACGTCGCCGGGAATGCGGCGCGCGGCGACGACCCACTGGCGCCACCCGATTTCGTTCTGCGGCTCGTAAGCGATTTCGCGAAGCCGGTAGCCGGGCACGAACGGATACATGTGATGCAGTTCGTGCGCGTCGAAGTGCAGAACCGCCCGCGAGACGCCGCGCGGCAGTCTCAGCGAGCGCGTGAACCGTTCCTGTTCCAGTGCCGAGTGCGGCGCCACACGGCCGCCCCCGCTGACCTCCATCGGGACGTGCGTGTGCTGGCTGAGGATCAACAGGTCTTCGAGGACGAACGCGATGACGACGGCCAGCCCCACGGAGCGGACCAGCAGGGCCGGACCGAGCCAGACAACGAGCGCGGCATACACGGCGAGCACCGCCAGGACACCGCCGATCAGCTGTGGCGCGCGGCGCGACTCCGCCGCGTAGCGGGCGATGCGTACAGGGTTCCAGAACGTTCCCGCCCGGTACACAGTCGCGAACATGGGGACCCAGTACTTCCAGCAGAAGCGCACCACGGCGCGTTGGAATCGTCCCCGTTCGCGCGGCGCCAGCGTGGCCGTCGTTGGATCGAGGTCCTGCCAGCCGGTCCACTTGTGGTGCAGCCGGTGGACGTGGGTCCATGCGGCAAACGGAATCAACGCGAAGAAACCGGCCACATGGCCGGCAGCGATGTTCCACAGGCGCCTGCGGAACAGCGTGTGGTGGCCGCACTCGTGGAGCAGGACGAACCACTCGACCATCGCGAGACCGAGAAGAATTTGGCCAATCGCCCACACCGCCGGAGCGCCATTCAGCGAAAGAGCGATGCCGGCGACGGTCACCACGCCATTCGCGGCGACGAAACGCGCGCCCTCAGCGTCGGTAGCGTGCAGATGCCGAAGCGCGGCCGGCCGAGGAGGTGAGAGGGCCGTCATCACGGTTCAACCACCTTAACGGCGGCCCGCCCCGCGAGTCCTGATGAAACCCTGAATCGATCTGAAAAATCGTGTCGCGTACCGTAGACTGTGCAGCTTCAAGCATGGGCGCGCCCACCGCCTACAGCTTCGGCTCGTTTCGTTTCGACGCCGCGGCGTATCGTCTCTTTGCCGATGATCGTCCGCTGCAGCTGTCGCCGAAAATCCTCGACCTGCTGCGACTGCTGGCGTCGCGGCCGTCGCAGCTGGTGACGAAGGAAGACATCCTGCGCGAACTCTGGCCGGATGTCGCCGTCACCGACAACGCGATCACGCAGGCGGTATCCGAACTGCGGCAGGCGCTCGGTGACGACGCGACAGCGCCGCGATTCGTGCAGACGGTTCCGCGGCGCGGGTATCGCTTCATCGCCGCCGTCGAGACGGCGGGGGTGCCCGTGGCAGCCGCGACCGCTGCGGCACGACACCCGCCGAAACGAACGATCGGGGTCGCCGACTTCGACAACGTCACCGCCGGCTCAGCCGATGCGTGGATGGGGGCCGGGATTGCCGAGACCGTTGCCAACGATCTCCGATCGTCCTGGGACTTCCGCGTGATGGACCGCCGGGGCCTGCCGGACGACGCGCGCTCCGGTTCCATCGAGGCGGCCCGTGCCTCGAAGCTCGACCTGCTCGTCGCCGGCAGTTACCAGCGGTGCGGCGAGCGCCTGCGGATCACGGCACGAGTCATCGACGTGGCCACCGGTGAAGCCGTCGCGCATGCGAAGGCGGACGGACAGGTCGCTGAGGTGTTTCAGCTGCAGGATGCAATCGTTCGTCATCTCCTCCGCACCCTCCCGGTGACGATGCCATCCGCGGTGGCGCGGCGGACCGGCGTGCGCGAAACGTCCAGCCTCGACGCGTACCGCGCGCTGACGGAAGGGAAGCTGAAGCTCGAGGCGCTCGATCCGGCGCACGTTCCCGGTGCGGTCCGCGACTTCGAGCGCGCGATCGCGCTCGATCCGCGCTATGCCCAGGCCTATGTCGGCCTGGCGCAGGCGCATCTGTGGCGGTTCGAGGCGTCGCGGGCGCGCAACCGGCCGGACAGCGCGGCGCTCCGCGCGGCCATCGCCTACGGCCGCCGTGCAATCGAGATGGATCCCGAGTTGCCCGAGGCGCACGCCGCCCTCGCGTTTCTCCTCGCCAGCGCGGGCCGGACCGCGGAGGCGCTCGAGCACGGGCGTGTGGCGGTGGCGCTGGAGCCGAACGAGTGGCGCCATCGTTTTCGCCTCGGGGTTGCCGCCTGGGGGAGCGAACGGCTGGCGTCCTTCGACGACGTGGTGCGGGTCTTTCCCGAGTTCGGATACGCCTATTTCGGATCGGCGATGGTTCACGTGGCGCGGCGCGAGCTGGCGATTGCCGAGGAGATCCTCAGGCAGGGGCTGGCGGTGCGGCAGCGTGCGGCGACCACGGCGGATCGGTTTCCCGCCAACGGCCTGCATTGGCTGCTCGGGCTGATTCGTCTGGCCGAAGGCGACGCGTCAGGCGCGCGGGCCGAGTTCGACCGCGAGCTGAAGGCTCCCGGAAGCCGGATGTACGCTCCCGAGTACGCGATGGAGGCGTACGACGGACACGGGTTCGTCAACCTCGCCGCCGGGGACTTCGCCGGTGCCGCGGCGATGTTCGACAAGGCATTGGAGCAGTATCCAGAGCACGCCCGATCGCTCGTCGCGTTGTCGAAAGCGCACGCCGCATGCGGCCTGCACGACGCGGCCCGGGCGGCGCTCGATCGCGCGTGGCGCGCGCTCGACGAACTGCGAGGCAACGGACGAGCCGCGGAAGCCGCGATGGCCACGGCGTCGGCCCACGCGGTTGCCGGACGTGGAGACGAAGCGATTGCAGCCCTGGCCGGGCTGTTGGCCGATGCGCCGCCCGGATTTGCCGGCTGGACGATACCAATCGAGCCGCTGTTGGCGGATCTGCGGACGCACCCGGCCTTTCGCGCTGTTCTTGCCAGGCTCGCCGAGCGCGCCAGTTAGTCCTTGGTCCTTTGTGCTTGGGGCTTGGTCCGTCCTACGTCCTTGGTCCGTCCTAAGTCCGTTGGTCCTTAGCCCTGAACCAAGGACTTGGACCAAGGACGGACTTCGGACTAGGAACGGACGTAGGACTAAGAACGAAGCACCAAGGACCCGTTAGTGCGGATGCTGCTGGTAGTGCTGCCTGAGGAGATCCTTCCCGTAGTCGTTGCCGTTCGGTGTTCGCACCACTGAGTGGATGTGCTCGCGATACGGCTGCCCGCCGGGATACAGATGCCGCAGGTTCACCGGCGTCTGATGATCGAACTCGATCAGGACGACGGGACTGTGGATGCGGTAGTAATAGACCGCGTTGTCCTCCGTACCACCGACCCATGCGAAATGCGTCGAGTCGAGATGGCGCTCGACCTCCGACATCTGCACCTTTGCGTGACCCGCGCGCAGGTTGCCGACATACAGACCCACAAGATCGAGCAGCTGCTTCTTCTGGGCCGGTGAGAACGTGGCGACGCGCACGCCCGCGTAGTCCAGCACCACGTTGTCGCTGAACGCCTGCGTCATGATGTTGTTGCCGGTCTTCGCGACCTGGACGATGGCCTGCTTCCGCTGCTCGGGCGTGAGCGCACGAATCATCTGAAGCCCGCGCCCCTGCTCGTCGGCGAGGATCGCCGTGCCAGCGTATTTCCCGGTCTTGGCGACGGTTGGCTCCGATCCCCAGAAGGCGGGCGTCATCACCACCTGATCGCCGAGGACGAAGTAATTCAGATTGAGGTGGTGGCCGTCAAGCTGCCAGCCCCACGGCTCGCGCGCCGACGGCTCGCCCATGATCGTGACCCAGTACTTGAACTCGCCGTATTCGACGAAGTTGTTGCCGTTCAATTCGCCGAGGGTCTCGTTGAGCCGCATGATGTCGCGCGTCAGCTTCAACCCCTTGGCGCTGAGCGACGCCTCGAGCATCCGGAACGCCGCCTCGCGCTGCGGCGGACTCATCTCCTCGAACGACAGGCCGTCGCGGTAGTAGACGTGCTGATTAGCCCACTTCCGCCATTCGACATCGTTCTCTTTGAACACGGTCTTCTGTCGCTGTTGTGCGTCGAGCGACTTCAGGAACGCCGCGGCGGCGTTGCGGACCGGCTCGGTCGAGACGCCGGTCGATCGGATCGAAAAGAGGTTCGGCACGACTGTGCCGTTCGTCGTCACACCCTTGAACGGTTCGGCCAGTCCTTTCTTTTCCATGCCGGCGCTGAAGTCGCGCGAGCGTTTGAGGAAGTCCTCGCGGCTCGGCGTCGGAGGCTGACTCTGCGCCGCCACGACGGCGACGGCCAGCGCCGCAATTGTTCCGTAGAGGAGAGAAACGCGCCCATTCAGCCGGATCTGCATGCCCGGATTATCGGACATCCGAGGTCGGGCGGGTCAACGGAAAGCGACGAGCAGACCTGCGACAGTGCCGACGACCGTCACCGCCTGGCCGATCCAGAAGATGAACGACCACTTGATGAAGTCAGCACGGACGTCGGCGAGCCCGATCCGAAAATCCGCGCGAAGCTCCGCGCGCAAAATGCTCATTTCGGCGCGGAGCTGGCCGCATTCCTCGGTCAAGCGGTGTTCGAATCGTTCGGTAACGATGTTCGTCAACGCGCGGTCACGCTCATCCAGAACGTCTGCGAGTGCGACGCTTCCAGCGTCGCCAAGTCGGTGGCGCAGCTCCACAGGCAACTGCCGATGGTCCACAGGTCAGCCATCTTTCCGCCCGGCTTCGACGACGACGATGGCATCGTCCAGGACAGGAGTCAAGCTGGCACCGCGCTCGTTGATAGGCGCGGCTGCCGGACGACATCGACCGGACACCGATATGTGTTAGGCTCGGTGACGGCAGTCCAGGCTGCCTCCCGTCCGCGGAAAGGGATGATCCCGCCTGGCGTACTTTCTACGAATCACGTCGACTCTTCCCTGCCCGCGGGCGGACGCCGGGCGCATAAGGAGGAGTCATGTTTCGCGAACTGCCCGCCCAACCGAACCTCGAGTATCTCAAGAAAGCGGCGAAGGAACTGCTCGAGGCGCAATGCCAACAGCAGCCTGGCTGGAAGCTTGCCGACGCGCAGCATGCGCTGGCGCGTGAATATGGGTTCGACAGCTGGCCGAAGCTGAAGGCGCATGTTGAATCGCGGCGGCTCGCATCGAGTCCCCTTGCCGGGCGATGGATCGCCGATATTGCACGCTCACAGCGGAACGAGGTGAATCTGTTTCGTCGTGCCGCGCTCGATGTGTCGGTATCCGGACAGACGGTAACAATTGCGCATGACGCTATCGACGAACTCGGTCGTGAAGACCGGGGTGTGAACACGATCGTGACGGACGGAATCGAGCGCACGCACGAACACGGTTACCGCATGGCGGTGAAATGGACCGATTCCCATACTCTTGAAGTCATGACGCGGCACGCTGAGCTCCCCGCGCACGGCGCTACGTACGAGGTGTCGCGGGACGGCCGCACGTTGACCGTCTCGACAATCGATCAGCGACTTGTGTTCGATCGTGCTTCCTGAGCTCCTGCACCCCCTGCCCCGTACGACGCGTATTTGGGCTGAGGGTTGTATGAAGGGAATGATTGCGTTGAGCGTGGTGGTGGTGCTGGCGTCGGCGGTGCCCGGCGCCGGACAGACGAGGGCGTTCCGCCAGTCGGTTCCGTTTCAACCGGGCGGGGAACTGGTCTTCGACACGGACAAAGGCAGTGTCACGCTGACGTCGTGGGATCGCTCCGAAGTCGCGGTTTCCGCGCGTATCGAGGCGGATGCGAGAGAAGACCCCGACTATGCCCGGCGCGTGGTCGAAGCCGCGCGTATCGAGATCACGGGCGGCGCGCAGCGCCTGTCGATTCGTTCGAACTTCGACAACGTGCCCGAGAAAGGCGGACGCTGGAATTATCGCCAGCTGCCGCACATTCATTATCAAATCCAGGCGCCGCGGTCGTTGGTTCTGCGCCTGACCGTCGATCGATCGCGCGTCAGCCTGACCGGTTTCACCGGACGTTTTCACCTGCAAACCGACCGCTCGCCGCTCGACGCCCGCGACCTGTCCGGCGACGTTCAGATCAAAATGGATCGCGGTGAAATGCGCCTGGACACCCTGCGCGGCAGTCTCAATCTGAACACCGACCGCACCAACAGCCGGATTGTCGCGTTCGCCATCGAAGGTGATTCACACCTGGAGATCAGCCGCGGCAAAGTCGACGTCAGCGTGCCCGACAGGCAACGGCTCTCGGTCAGCGCGCGGACCGGCCGCCGCATCACATTCAGCTCGGAGTTCCCGCTCAGCAGGCGGGCTATCAACGATCGGATCGAAGGTCCGATCAATGGCGGCGGCCCGCGCCTGACCGTCGACGGCGATCGCAGCGACGTTCGTCTGCGGCGCCAGTAGGGGATCAGGGATCAGGGATCAGGGACCAGGGATCAGGGATCAGGGATCAGGGATCAGGGATCAGGGATCAGGGATCAGGGATTGCCGCGTCGCTATTCGATTGCCTTGACGATGTCTTCCACGACCTTCTTCGCGTCGCCGAAGACCATCATCGTCTTGTCCAGATAAAAAAGCGGATTATCGATGCCGGCGTAGCCGGAGGCCATCGACCGCTTGTTGACGACCACCGTGCGGGCCTTGTGCGCTTCGAGGATGGGCATCCCGTAGATCGGGCTGCCAGGCTGCTCGGCGAGCGGATTGACGACGTCGTTGGCGCCGAGGACGAAGGCGATGTCGCTCGTGCCGAAATCGCTGTTGATGTCCTCCATCTCCAGCACCTGATCGTACGGAACCTCGGCTTCGGCGAGGAGGACGTTCATGTGACCGGGCATGCGGCCGGCAACGGGATGGATCGCGTAGCGGACGTTCACGCCCCTGGCAATCAGCTTTTCCGCCATTTCCTTCACCGCGTGCTGCGCGCGCGCGACGGCGAGCCCGTAGCCCGGAATGATGATCACGCTTTCCGCGTTGCCGAGCAGGAACGCCACGTCGTCCGGTGAGCCGGACCTGACGCTGCGCTGCTCGGTGGCGGCAGCGGATGCGCCTTCAGCCGCGCCGAATCCGCCGAGGATGACGCTGAAGAAGGAGCGGTTCATCGCCTTGCACATGATGTAGGACAGGATCGCGCCCGATGAACCGACCAGCGCGCCGGCGACGATGAGGAGCGGGTTGTTCAGCGAGAAGCCGATTCCGGACGCCGCCCAGCCCGAGTAGCTGTTCAGCATCGAAATCACGACGGGCATATCAGCCCCGCCGATCGGAATGATGATCAGCACGCCCAGGATGAATGCGATCGTCGTCATCGCGATGAACGGCGGCCATTGCTGGTCCGCGCCGGCCATCACGAACGCACCGCCCAGGCCGACCATCGCGATCGCCAGCAGGAGATTGACCAGGTGCTGGCCCGTGAACACGATCGGGGAGCTGGAGAAGAGACGGAACGTCTTGCCCAGGTTCGCGAGCTTGCCGAACGCGATGACCGATCCCGAGAAGGTCATCGCGCCGACGAAGGTTCCAATGAACAGCTCGACTCGGTTGCCGCGCGGAATCGGGAACGGGATGCTGAACGCGAGCGGGTTGCTGACGACCGCAAAGGCGATGAGCACCGCGGCCAGGCCGACAAGCGAATGCATCGCCGCGACCAGCTCCGGCATCTGCGTCATCTCGACGCGGTTGGCGACATACCACCCGAGCACACCGCCGACGGCCAGGGCCACAAACACCCATTGCCATTGGTCGGCAAGGGCCAGAGCGATGACGACGGCCATCGACATGCCGACAATGCCGAAGCGGTTGCCGCCGCGGGCGCTGAGCGGGTGCGAGAGGCCTTTGAGCGCGAGGATGAAGAAAACGCTGGCGACGAGGGAGAGAAGGGCGGCGGCGTTGGCTGAGCTCACGCGGCTTTCTCCGTCCGCTTCTCTTTCGGCGCTTTCTTCTTGAACATCTCGAGCATCCGCTCGGTGACGAGGAAGCCGCCGAAGGTGTTGACGGCCGCCAGCGCCACCGCCACCGCGCCGAGCAGCGGACCGAGGCCGCCGGTCGTCGACCCGGCGGCGAGGATCGCGCCGACGATGATCACCGAGCTGATGGCGTTGGTGACGCTCATGAGCGGCGTGTGCAGCGCCGGGGTAACGTTCCAGACGACGTGATAGCCGACGAACACGGCCAGCACGAAGACAGTCAGGTTCGTAACGATGGGATCGACGGCAACTCCGTGCATTAGACGCCCCTGACGCTGGAAGGCGTAATGCAAAATGCAAAATGCAAGATGCAAAAAGGATTCAAATGTCGCTGATCACTCCGAGTTTGCATATTGCATTTTGAATTTTGCATTACCAGAACTAACTCCTGACAGCGGCGCCGTCGATACAGACCAGCGTGCCGGCAATGATTTCGTCGGACCGATCGAGCTTCAGTTCGCCCGTTTTTGGATCGGTGAGCAGGTTGATGAAGTTCAGCAGGTTGCGCGCGTAGAGCGCGCTCGCGTCGGCAGCCACGGTTGAGGGGAGGCTGGACGGCGCCAGGATTTTCACGCCGTGGCGAATCGTCAGGACGTCGGCTTCGCTGCCGGCGCAGTTGCCGCCCTGCCTGACGGCAAGGTCGACAACGACCGAGCCTGGCTTCATGCCCTTCAGCGTGTCGTCGGTGACCAGCAGCGGAGCCGGACGGCCGGGGATGAGGGCCGTGGTGATGACGATGTCGGCGGCTTTCGCCCGTTCGGCGATCAGCGCGGCCTGGCGGCGCTTGTAGTCGTCGCTCATCTCGCGGGCATATCCACCGGCCGTCTCGGCAGACCGCTTCTCTTCCTCGGAGAGCTCCACTTCGACGAACTTGGCGCCCAGCGATTCCACCTGTTCCTTGACGGCCGGCCGGACGTCGAACGCTTCGATGACGGCGCCGAGCCGCTTCGCGGTCGCGATCGCCTGAAGGCCGGCCACGCCGGCGCCAAGGATGAGGACGCGGGCGGCTTTGACGGTGCCCGCCGCGGTCATCAGCATCGGCATGAAGCGGCCGTACTCGTGGGCCGCCAGGAGCACCGCCTTGTATCCGGCGATGTTGCCTTGCGACGAGAGCACGTCCATGGCCTGCGCCCGCGAGATGCGGGGCAGCAGCTCCATGGCGAACGCCGTCACGCCGGTCTGGGCCAGCGGCTCGACGCCAAGATGCGGGCTCAACAGCCCGACGACGATGACCCCGCGCCGCAGCGCCGGCAGCTCGGAGTTCTCCGGGCGCCGCACCTTGAGGATGATGTCGGACTGGCGGTAAATGTCGGCGGCGCACCCGAGGGTGGCGCCCGCGGTGACGAACTCGGTGTCGGGAATGCTGGCCTGGACGCCGGCGCCCGTTTCGACCATCACCGCGTGACGGCCGCCAGCGCTCATCTTCTTCACCGTTTCGGGCGTGGCGGCCACACGCGTCTCGCCCGGATAAATCTCGGCAGGGATGCCGATGCGCATCGAGTTGAACCCCTTATCGCGCCGGATTCAACCAATTGGCCCGGCTTCAGGCACTTATTCTATTCAAAACGTGCCGGTATTAAACGTATCGCACGCCTCCATCCGTCCGTTTTCCATTCCCCGGCGAAGCCAGGTCACACGCTGCTCGGAGGATCCGTGGGTGAACGACTCCGGCACGACGCGCCCCTGCGACTGTCTCTGCAGGCGGTCGTCGCCGATTGCCGCCGCGGCGCGGAGGCCTTCTTCGGCGTCTCCGGGATCGAGGAGGCCCTGGCGGCCGGCGTAGTGACCCCAGACGCCGGCGTAGCAGTCGGCCTGCAGCTCCTGCTGGACGGACAGCTGGTTGGCCGCGCGCTCGCTGCTGCGCTGACGCATCGCGTGCACGCGCTCGGACACGCCGGTCAGCGTCTGCACGTGATGACCGACTTCATGCGCGACGACGTAGGCCTGGGCGAAGTCGCCGGGTGCGCCGAACCGTGTGTCGAGATCGCGGAAGAACGACAGGTCCAGATACACCTTCTGGTCCACCGGGCAGTAGAACGGGCCCATTGCCGACTGGCCGACACCGCACGCCGACTGCGTCGCATCGGTGAACAACACCAGCCTCGGGTCCTGATAGCCGGCGCCTCTTTGGCGGAACACCTCGCCCCACACCTCTTCTGTGCTCTTGAGGACGACCGAGACGAACTGGGCCTGAGGGTCGTTCTCGAGGCTCTCGCTTCCAGCTGTTCCGACGGATTCCGACGACGACGGAGCGGAATTGATGATGTCGATCGGATTTGTTCCAGTCAGCGCTGAAATCAACAGGACCAGAACAAGTCCGCCAATGCCACCGCCGATGGGCAACGCCATACCCATCCCGCGACGATCCTCGATGTTTCCGCTCCCCGCGCGCCCCTGCCATCTCATGTCTTGTCTCCAGGCCTCAGGCCGCAGGCCCAAGGCCCCAGTGAAGAACGAAGCCTCGCGGATCGTCTTGTCCGCCTGCAGGCGGACTATGCACCCCGAATGCCGGCTCGAATGGCTCAGTTATGATGCGAAGGCGATGGATTTGCAGCTCAACGATAAGGTTGCGATTGTTACCGGCTCGAGCCGCGGGATTGGACTGGCGATCGCGCACGCGCTGGCCGCCGAGGGCTGCCGCATCACGCTCTGCGCCCGCACCGAAGCACGGCTCCGGCAGGCGGCGTCCGAAGTGGAGCAGACCGCCGGCAGAGCCGGGCGGGTGCTTGCCGTCGGTGCGGACGTCAGCACTGAAGCCGGTGCCGGTCAGGTGGTCGCCCGCACGGTCGAGACGTTTGGCGGTGTTGACGTCGTCGTCAACAACGTGTCGATGGCTGGAGGCCGGGGACTGCTCGATACGTCGGATGCGGAATGGCAGGAAGCCATCGATCAGGCACTCGTGACGACGATTCGTGTCACCCGTCTCGCCGTTCCGCACATCCAGCGCCGCGGCGGCGGCTCCGTCATCATCATCGCGTCGATCTACGGCCGCGAAGCCGGCGGCCGCATGAGCTATAACGCCGTGAAGGCGGCGCAGATCAGCCTGGGCAAGTCGCTCGCGCAGCAGCTCGCCTCGTCGGACATCCGCGTCAATACGGTGTCGCCGGGATCGATCATGTTCGAGGGCGGATCGTGGTGGAAACGGCAGCAGCAGGATCCGGGTGGCATCGCCGAGTTCGTGAAGCGGGAGCTGCCCTTCGGCCGCTTTGGGCGTCCGGAGGAAGTCGCCAACGTCGTCGCGTTCCTCGCATCGCCGAAGGCCAGCTGGATCAGCGGTACTTCGGTCGTCGTAGACGGCTGTCAGAGTCGATCGTTCTAGAGATCGCGGCGCCCGAATTGCCAGTAGGCGATTGCCGCGCCGACGAGGCCGATTGTTCCGAGCACGGTCAAGTCCAGGGTAACCGGCGCCTTGTCGAGCAGGATCTGCGTGCCCTGGAAGTAGTCGAACGGCGTCAGCCAGCGGAGCGGCTCGAATCGCTTCGAAAACTCGACGAGCACCTTGAGCAGAAACAGCGCGATGACGGCGATAGTGAGCACGCCGAGCACGCCGCTTCGCCGCTCCAGGCGGGCGGCGACCGCAAGCGTCACACCGCCGAAGCACCAGGTGAGCGCGAACAGGTGCGCCGCCAGATTGAGCACCGTCTTTCCCGAAGGACCTGGCACGCCGTCGGGGGCCATCAGCGCCACGCTCGCGACGTTCGCGGCGGCAAGTACCAGGACGAGCGTCAGCGCCGTTACGGTCATGACGATCAGCGAGCGCGTCACGAGCCAACACCGCGGCAGCGGGCGTGCGAGCATGAGATCGACCAGCCCGTCTTCGACATCCGAAGCCAGCTCGCTGCCGATGTACACCGCGAACAGCACCAGCAGCAGGATCACGAGCGGCTCGAAGAACACGAGCGCAGTCATTCCGGAAAACGAGGAAAGGGACGGTCCGAGCCAGTTGCGCACGAACGCCGGCACGGCGTCGAACAGCCGGCCGTAGTCGCCCGACTCCTGCAGTGAGAGCGCCGCGCTCGTCAGCGCCACCTGGAAACCGACGAGCAGCAGCGCGCTGGCGGCCCACATCCGTGATACTCGTCCGAACGACCGCGCCAGCAGAGTCAGCACGGCTGTCCCTCCGCGAATAGGCCGAGGACGATGTCTTCGAGCGTCGGCGTCGAGTACCGGATGTCGTCCACGGGAAGTCCCCCGAGTGCGGTGATGAGCGGCCCCAGTGGTCCCGGAACGTCGAGCACCCACTCACGGTCGCGACGGGACACGGTCGTCACTCCCGGCACAGTGGGGATCGCGGTGGTGACAGGCTGCGAGAAGAGAATCGTCACGCGGCGCGGGTGTGTGCCTCTCAGTTCGTCCAGCGTGCGCACCGTCACCAGCGATCCGCGGCGGATCAACGCGATGCGCCCGCAGATCCGTTCGACCTCGGAGAGCACATGCGATGACAGAAAAACGGTGGTGCGTCCGGCGGCCGCCAGCCCGGCGATCTCTTCGGCGAAGGCGTCGATCATCAGCGGATCGAGCCCGGACGTCGGCTCATCCAGAATCAGCACCTGCGGCTCGGACATCAGCGCCTGAATGATGCCCAGCTTCCGCTTCATGCCGTGCGAGTAGTCGCGCATGCGGCGCTGCAGGTCGAGGTCGCTGACGTCGAACCGGCGGAACAGCGCGTCGAGCCGCGCCGGAGCCGGAGGGCGCGGTCCAATCGAGCCCAGGAACTTGAGATACGCGGCCCCGGTGAGCTCCGGATACAGTGGCGTCTCGCCGGGGAGGTATCCGATCCGGCGGCGTGCCTCCAGCGCCTCGCGGTGGCAGTCGAACCCGAGCACCGCTGCGCTGCCTGACGTCGGCCGCAGCAGGTCCATCATCAGCCGGATGGCTGTCGTCTTGCCGGCGCCGTTGGCGCCGAGAAACCCGAAGACCTCGCCTGGCTCCACCGTCAGCGACAGCCGTTCGAGGCCAACCACGCGCCCGTAGTACTTCGTCAGGCCCTCGAGCGCGATTGCCGGAGCGCTCATCTCAGCGTCCTTGCATCCTGGCAAGCTCCCGCAGCACCACTGTTATCGAGTCGTCCGCCTCTCCGGTGCTCTCGCCCTCAATCACCACGTCATCCGGCCGCTGCTCGATCTCCCACTCGCCGGGCGCGAGGCTGGCAGCCTTAATCTGCCTGATCAACCTGAAAGAGACCTCGAACGGCACGCCAAGCATCGCGCCGCGCCCGAAGAACTCGCGCACGCGGAAATCGCCGCCGTCGATGTCGACGCGTGCGCGGCTGAGCACGAGCGGCGTGCCTGTCGATGCGACCGGCATCTCCGGCAGCTCGATGACGTAATGCACGCCGCTCGAATCCTCGACCACGCGCAGGTGCTCGTCGGCATTGATTTGCATCAAACGCAGCATGGCCGCGGCCTGCGTCTGCAGCAACTGGGGGGCCGACGCCATCGGCCCAGTGAGCGACGTGACGTGGACGATGAAGTTGCGGCCATCGATGCGATGCATCTCGGTCCGGCGCCGGCGGGCAGGATCCTGCGCGGTTGCCGCAACCAGCACATCGTTGCGATCGAATTGCAACAGCTTGTATCGAGCAGGATTGCCGCGGTCGAACAGCTGGACGATCCGATAGGGCCCATCCGCCAGACCGATACGCCCGCGGTAATCCGATGACAGTACGAGTTCGTACTCGAGTAGCTCGACGCCGGTGCCGCCGGTCATCTGCTCGAGCGAGCGGTCGAGAATCTGCGCTGCTGACAGCGCGGCGGGCGCGTCCACTCGAGGCAGCACCACAAACATGATGATTGCCGCGGCGGCGGCGGTGGCGATGGCCGACGCCCACAGCGGCCTTCGCGTGCCCCACGACGGCCGCAGCACTGTTGCGCCCCGGGCAGAACCGGCCGCGTGCACCGCGGCGCGCACGCGGGACGCCAGCGCGACGGGCGGCACGTCCGCCGGGATCGTGGACGCCAGCGTGGCCATCAGGCGGCGCCGCTCGTCCAGGCGCGCGGCGCAACCCGTGCAGTTCTCCACGTGCGCCGCGAGTTCGGCCGCGGCCTCGCCGTCCGCGAGCTGTTGAATCTGGACATCAGTCAGGCAACGCACGATCGTTCTCCTCTAGGATCCGCGTGTTTCGACCTGGCGCTTCCATCGATCGACCGCACGGGCGAGCAGTCGCCCGACGGACACCGGCTGGATGCCGGCGGCGCGGGCGATCTCTGCGTACGACAGGCCATGGGCGCGCAGCGAGAGCAGCAGGCGGTCGCGCGGCGCGAGCGAGGCGAGCGCCTGCCTCGCCGACGCGATCTCGCCGGTCGCGTCTTGCGGCGACACTGTTCGCGAGTCGGCCTCGGCATTCCACGGCAGCCATCGCGAGCGGGTGCGTATGCGGTCGCGACAGCCATTTGCCGCAACGGTGAAGAGCCATGCGCGCAAGTTGCTGCGGTCGCCTCCGGACTGCAGATGCCGGAGCAGCTTCAGGAATGTGTCCTGGACGACGTCTTCGGCCTCGTCCGCCGTGCGGAGCATCGAGCGGCAGAAGCGGTAGACGGCCGTCCCCTCGGCGGCAAAGAGCCTCAGTACTTCGTCCTGCGGCTCAGGAGTCTGAAGCGTTGGCAATCGCAACCACGATTACACGTATAACGGCGGGACTCGAAGGTTTGTGACGGTG
Source organism: Vicinamibacteria bacterium (assembly GCA_025938035.1). The sequence continues at coordinate 16,065 of JAICQE010000017.1, read as the reverse complement.
CGAGGGATCTTCGCTGGTTGGTGCGAAGTTCCTGACGCCGTCGGCCCGGCGCAGCCCGCTCACACCGACCGTCAGTCGTAGAACGCCGGCGCTTTCCGCACCTTCGCCATTGCCGTGAAGTCGTGTTGAATCCACAGCCGGGCACCGGTCTTCTTGAGGAACACCTCGAGCGCTTCACGTGACTGGCGTGTTTGATCCATGTCGAATTCGAACGTCGGCAGCCGGTTGAGCGTGCGCTCTTCCGGGTAGTGATAGAGGTCGCCTGAAAGCACGATGCCGCCGGTCTTTGCGAGCCTGACGAACAGCACCTGATGTCCCGGCGTGTGCCCCTTCGACAGCTTGATCACCACCGTCCCGTCGCCGAAGACATCGTGATCGTCGCCTGAGATCAGGACCGTCTTTCCGTTTCTCAGCTCCGCAAACGTCGACGGCTGCGGCGGGTCCGGTACCTTCTCGGGCAGCATCACGTCGCGCTCGACCTGCCGCGCCAGCCACGTCGACTTCACGAACTGATTGGCGTTGGCCGTGTGATCCCAGTGGTAGTGCGAGAGCGCAAGATACGTGATGTCGGACGGCGCATAGCCGATCGCGGCAAGCTGCGCCTTCATCGTGGTGCGCAGGGTGACGATCCGTTCCTGGCCATTGGACAGGACCAGGCGCCGTCGCACCGGCGTACCGTTCGGTGCCCATGTGTCGTCCGCGATCGCGCCGGTATCCCACATCAGCGTTCCCTTCGGATGCGCGATCAGGAATGCCGTGACGGACAACTGTGCGGCCGAAATTTCTTCTTTTGTCAGCCGATAACGGACGGGGTCCGATTCGAGCGTTCCGCCGTCCAGAACGTAGAGCCGCACGGACTGCGGCAGGCGAGGGGATTGTCTGGACTGGCCGGCGGCCGGCTGGAGCGCGAGGAGGGCAGCCAGCGCCAACGCACCAACTGCAGCTCCTCGTCGCACTTCTCGCACCTACTTCTTGATGCCGAGCGGGGTGAGGACCTTCTGCACGTACGCCTCGTCGAGCTTGTTCAGCACGTCCGCGCTCGGATATTCCCTGATTTCCCCGATGACGTGCGGTGGCGCGTTGCGATCCTTGAAGCGATCCCATTTCGGCAGGTTCCTGCCGTTGGGATCGCCCGTGCGCGCGAAGTTGACCCAGTACGACGACATCTGGTCCGCGACCTCGCGGTCCCGCGCCGACTCCATTGCCAGCTTCGGCGAGCTGCGGTCGGGAATCATCCGCGGGGCGTGGAGGTTGTTGAAGACGTAGACCATCTCCGCCGCGTGCGTGGCGCGCAGATTCGGGACGCCCGGCTCGTGCGGCGGCTCGTGCGTGAACACGTAAAAGTACGCCTTCCGGCCGAGCTGCGTCTGCTTCTCCGCGAAGATGCGGGCGTGCCACGCCATCGCGTCGCGCTGCGCGGTGTTGGTGTTGGCGGCGCCGCCGAAGCCCGTGTGCTCGTCCTTGTTGAATCCGGCGATCACGTCGACCGGATTCTGTCTGCCATTCGCGAAGGTGATCGAGAGGTCCTCAGGAATGATCCATCCGTCGACGATCGGCTGCCCGCCGCCGAGTCCCATTGTCCTGATCTCGGCGGCACTCCTGGCACGCAGCTCGGCAAGCGGCGGCACTGGTGCGGGCGCCGCAGGTGGCGCCTGTGGCGGCGCAGCGGCACCTCCCTGACCGCGGCCGCCGCGCCCGGCACCACCGGCGCGTGGACCAGCGGCGGCCTCAGCCTGCTCGCGCGTCCGCATGACTCCCATTCCGAGGCCCATCCACCCGCCGCTCTCGGTGATCGCTTTGTGGAAGAGGCCCTTCGCGACCGGGGATCCGCTCAGCATGCCGACGATGGCCGCGCCGGCGGATTCACCAAAGATCGTCACGTTGTCGGGATCGCCGCCGAAGTTGGCGATGTTTGCCTTGACCCAGCGCAGGGCAGCGATCGCGTCCGCCAGCGCCTGGTTCCCGGAGGCCCTGTGAGGCGATTCCTTCGTGAGCTCCGGGTGCGCGTAGAAGCCGAAGATCCCGAGGCGGTAATTGAAGTTCACGAGGACGACACCCTTCTTCGCGAGGTTCTCGCCGTCGTTGTGCGGGGTGTTGCCACCGCCTTCGGTGTAGGCGCCGCCGTAGATCCAGACCATCACCGGCCGCCGGTCGTTCGCGCGGTTGGCCTGCGTCCAGACGTTCAGGTACAGGCAGTCCTCGCTCGGCTGCGGTGAATCCGGCAGATCGATCGTGACGTTGACCGGCTGACGGTTCGGTGCCGGATTCTGTACGCACGGGCTGCCCCAGTACTTCGCCTCGCGGACGCCTTCCCATTTCTGGACCGGCTGTGGCTCCCGCCAGCGCAGACCTCCGATCGGCGGAGCGCCGAACGGGATGCCCCGGAAGACCTGTACGCCCGATTTCAGTGTCTCGCCGGTGAGCAGTCCGCTGTCCGTCTTGACCGGATCGGGAATCGCGGCCGGCGTCGTGACGGTGGACGCCGCAGCGGCGGCGACGATTATGACGAGTGCAGTCCTGGCGTTCATTAACGTGTCGGCACCGTGTTGGTGTCGCCTACCGGAAGGCCTCGCTCGGCGCGCGACGAGTTGATGTAGTCGCGAATCGTCCGGTTGCCCTCGTGGCAGGCGTATTCCCACCACTCATAGTTGTTGTCGAGCTTGATCGGGTATCGCACGGTATAGGGCCGCGTCATCACCACCGGATCTTCCACTTTCATCTCGTACAGGAGGTAATCCTTGTTCAGGCGCGTAAACCGCTCTGTCGTCTTCATCCGCTCGCTGACCGGCCAGCGGTTTCCCCCTGGAATTCCCGGTGGCGTACCGTACACGCCGAGGTTCGTGCCCGAGGGGCCCGGCTTGTAGTTCGTCGTCTCGACGACGAGCGTGTTGCCTTCCCAGCGGCCGCGCGGCTCACCCATGTAGTGCATGTGCGCAGCCTTCAGCGGAGGCCGCCCGTCGGTATAGATGATGCGATCCTCATGGATCATCTCGAGGCTGAGGACAACCATGCCCGGCGCCTGGAAGATCTTGATGCCGTTGTTGTAGCGGTAGGCCATCATCGATGTCGGCATGCCGCGGGTGATACAACGGTCCCAGCTGTCGAAGTCCGTCCAATGATCCCAGATCTGTTTTTCCTGGGGACCGATCGACCAGCTGCTCCGCATCAGCGCTGATCGCCGCCGGCCTTCTTCTGTGAGCTCCGGCAGCTGGCCATTCGGCGGGTCCATGATCGTCGAGCGCTGACGCAACGGCGTCTGCGGATCGGTGACGCCGCCCTGGAGTGCCGCACCGAAGTCGCCCCGAGCGAGTGCCTGGGTCGCGTTGTCGCCCTCCTTCTCGAGCCGCATGAACCGCTCCATGACGACCTTGTGTTCCGCGTCGCTCAAGAACGGTGTGGTCGGGTCACACGGCGGCGGGGGCGGGGTATTCGGGTTGGGCGCTGCCGCACCGGCCCCGCGGCCGCGCGGAGGGTTCGCCGGACACGAATTCGGGCCGCGGACCAGGTTGATGCCAGCGGGAATCGGCCATGTCCCCTCGAGGTCGGGGTCGCCCCACGCCGTTCGCGGGTGAACCCACCCTTTCGGCGTCTCGATGAAATGGTTTGCCTCGCTCGCAGCGACTCCCGGTGACGGCTGACCAGGTGCCTGAGCGCTCGCCGCGACGGCGAAGAGGCCGGCGGCAAAGGCCCCGAGCACGCAGTTGCGGGCAGATTTAACTATGAAATGCATGACATCGATCTTACCCCCTGCGACGATCCGGGGTGACCGCCGAACGAATGCCTTTCCGGTACGTCTCATGCTCCGCGATTAACGGTACGACCAGACGTGTTCGCGAATATGACAGGAGGTGGCCGTGGCGGTCGCAACTGAACAGCGGATCGATCCGACTTTAGTCCGGAGTCAGCCATTCGGCTGGCACGAATCGGAAGACATCAACAGCCAGGTGAACGTCGGGCGCATCGAGCGCTGGATGTCGCTCATTGCCGGCGGCGTGCTGGCTGCCTACGCCATCAAGCGCAGGACGGCCGGCGGCGGAATGGCCGCGCTCGCCGCGGGCGAGCTGATGTATCGCGGCGCCACAGGGCACTGCCACCTGTATCAGGCGCTGGGCGTCAACCACGCCGAGGGCCACGCATTCGAACGCGGCACGGGCGTGATCGCGGATCGCGGCTCCGACACACGGCGCCGCCTGGGCGGCCGCCGCGGGATCCATGTCGAGGAGTCGGTCACCGTCAACCGCCCGATCGCGGAGGTGTACCGGTTCTGGCGCGATTTCGAAAACCTTCCTCGATTCATGCGTCATCTGGAGTCGGTGGCGATACGCGAGGAAGGCGTGTCGCACTGGGCGGCCAAGGGACCGGCAGGCACCCGTGTCGAGTGGGACGCGCGGATCATCAACGACGTTGAAAACAAGGTTATCGGCTGGCAGTCGCTGGACGGCTCGACGGTTGCCACCGCGGGATCGGTGAACTTCGCGGAGACGAGCCACGGCACGGCAGTGCGCGTGCACCTTCAATACAACCCGCCGGCCGGAAAGCTCGGTTCGACAATCGCGTGGCTGCTGGGCGAGGAACCGGGTCTGCAGATTCGCGAGGACTTGCGCCGGTTCAAAGCGCTGCTCGAAACCGGTGAGATCCCGACGACGGAGGGACAGCCGTCCGGACGCACCGCGAGGACACGGCGATGAAGGCCGTCTGCTGGGAGCGGACGCACCACGTCGCGGTCGAGGATGTGCCGGACCCGTCGATTCTCAATCCGCGCGACGCCATCGTCCGCATCACGTCGACCGCAATCTGCGGCTCCGACCTGCACCTCTACGATGGGTTCATTCCGACGATGCAGGCCGGTGACATCCTCGGCCACGAGTTCATGGGCGAGGTCGTCGAGGTTGGCACCGGCGTGAGCAACCTGCAGAAAGGGGACCGGGTGATCGTCCCGTTCCCGATCGCGTGCGGGCGCTGCTTCTTCTGCACGCACGACCTGTGGTCCTGCTGCGACAACTCGAATCCGAACGCGGCGTTGGCCGAAAAACTTTACGGGTTTTCGGGGGCTGGCCTGTTCGGTTATTCCCACATGATGGGTGGATACGCCGGCGGCCAGGCGCAGTATGCCCGGGTGCCGTACGCTGATGTCGGTCCGTTCAAGGTGCCGGCGACGCTCACGGACGAGCAGGTTCTCTTTCTGACCGACATCTTCCCGACCGGATACATGGCGGCCGAGAACTGCGACCTCACGGGCGGCGAGACGATTGCCGTCTGGGGATGCGGACCGGTGGGACAGTTTGCGATCCGCAGTGCGTTCCTGCTTGGCGCGAAGCGGGTTATCGCCATCGATACCGTGCCCGAGCGCCTTCAGATGGCAGTCGATGGGGGCGCCGAAACGCTCGATTCATTGCACGACGATGTGTTCGAGCGGCTCAAGGATCTGACGGGCGGTCTCGGCCCCGATGCGTGCATCGACGCGGTCGGCATGGAAGCGCACGGCGCCAAAGCCGATTACTGGTACGACAAGGCCAAGACGATGACCTTCATGGCGACCGATCGCGCCAGCGCGCTCCGCCAGGCGATCAACTCCTGCCGCAAGGGCGGCGTCGTCTCCGTGCCCGGCGTGTACGGCGGGTTCGTCGACAAGGTCCCGTTGGGCGCGGCATTCAACAAGGGACTGAAGCTGCGGATGGGGCAAACGCACGTCCACAAGTACTTGCCACGATTGCTGCAGCACATCGAGAAGGGTGACATCGATCCCTCGTTCGTCGTTACGCACACGGTGTCGCTCGACAGCGCGCCGGAGATGTACCGGACGTTCAGGGACAAGAAGGACGGCTGCATCAAGGTGGTGATGAAGCCGCATTAGGAGGGCTCAGGCCTCAGGCCTCAGGCGTCAGGCGTCACGCAGAACGGCTACGGTTTACGTCCGATCGCGACGAGCGAGGAGCCGATCGGCGGCGGGATCAATCGTTCGAGCGGCAGGGCCCACGGCGCCACGAAGCGTTCGAACAGCCTCACCTGTGCGAGGTTGTGGTGCCGCGCCTTCGCGATGTGCGAGTTGTACATCCAGCCGATCAGCCCGATCGGGTTCGCGTATCTGAGCCGGATCAGGTCGAGGTCCGCGGCCGCGAAGGCGGCCGCCAGCGTGCGCTTCGAGTAGCGCCGATGGTGGCCGAGTTCCGCGTCGATCGGTCCGTACGCCGCCTGGATCGCCGGCACGTAAATCAACACGTGGCCACCCGGGACGATGGCGCCCTTGAACATCTTCAACGCCGCCACATCGTCTTCGATATGTTCGAGGACGTTGGTGCAGTAGACCGTATCGAGCCGGTGTTGCTGCAGCTCGCCCAGGTCGCATTCCTCGAGGTGACGTGGTTCGATCCTGAACTTTGGCTCGGAGCGCATGGCCGCCGCGAGCCGCGCGGCGCAGTTGGCGTTCGGCTCGATTCCGATCACGAGATCCGCTGAGCGAACGAGCTTGCGGCTCATGGTGCCGATTCCAGCGCCAACTTCCAGGACCCGCCGGCCGATGAAAGGCTTGAAGATCGAAAAGATGAAGTCGCTGTAGCGCCGGGCTTCTTCGATGACTTCGAGGTCGTTCGCCGCGTACGCGTGTCTGGTCTGATCGAACCTGCGGTCGACGTTCGCTCCGTCGCTCATCTGGTTCAACCGTACCATGACTACGCCAGCTTCCGCATGCGCAGCGTCAGCAGGGCGGCGATGAGGATCGTCATGCCGAGGGTGATGATCGACAGATTGAGCAGCACGTAGAGGAGTTCCCTGCCGAGTAGGTCGTACAGGCTGAGGCCGATCGCGGCAATTGCGGCAATCGTCAACATGCGCAGCACCCGCGGAAGCCGATCGAAGTCGTTGACGACATAGGCCAACGCCGTCGTCGCCAGAATGACGACGTAGTCCCATCCCTGCGGCGAGATGAGCGGGGTGATTGCCATGAGCAGCCCCGCCTCCAGCCCGTCCGGCCTGGCGACGTTGGTGCGGCGTAGAAACGCGGCGCCGGCCGCAGCCAGCAGCGCGAGCGACGAGGCGGATGCCAGGGCGGTTGCGGCGGAGCCGCTCCCCAGCCACTTTCCCCACATCGAGGCAAACGACACGTTGTCGGAGTGGAGGAGCGTGCCGGCTGTCGTCGCCGTCACCGTACGCCACCAGTCGCGGTGGAGCGCCTCCGTGCCGTCGAGGCCGTACACCATCACCGGAAGCGCCCACGCGAGGACCAATCCGGCAACGAGCGCGGCGATTGCGCCCAAGCGACGCCGCGCGATGATCCAGGGCGCGAGGATCAGCGCGTACGGCTTGAGGACAATCGCGACGGCAACGGCGGTGCCGGCAAGCGCCTCCTGGCCGCGACGCAATGCCACGATCGCGCAGGTCACCACAAGGGCGACGAGTGTGTTGATCTGGCCGAGCACCAGATCTTCGGCGTAGTACTTGCCAAGGCCGACGACCATCGCCGCGATCAGGAGCCACTTCGGCTTCCGCCGAAAGGGCAGCACCGCTGCGTTCAGCGACAACAGCGCGGCCAGCGCCGAGACCGACAGCGTGAACCACAGCGCCTTTGCCACGTCGAGCGGGATGAGTCCCAGCGGAATCGCGATGACCGCGAAGGCCGGGAAGTATTTGAACTGATACTCCCCGTCCGACGGGCGATAGAGCGGTTCGCCTGCTGCGGCCCGCGCACCCGCGCGCCAGTAGACCTCGAAGTCGGGCATCCGCGGCGAGGCCTTGGCGACGAAGAGCCATACGGCAACGCCGGCCAGCAGCGCCGCGACGACGATACGCCAGGTTCGCGCGCGGGCGACCTTGCGCGCCGGGCGCGCAGCCGGGATTGACGTCGTCACTCGCTAATTGTCGTTGGGTTTCGAGGAAACGGAGGTGACGGGAGTTCACGGATTCACACCGAGAATTGGAGGGCTGAGTAAGCTGGGTTGCCTAGGTTGCCTGGGTAATGCGGCGCCCAGGCTACCGAGGCCACCCAGGCAACCTGGGATCACATTTCGTTGTTCTCCATCGCCGCGCGGTAGGTAGGCGCCGTCAGCTTCGAGGGCGCCCAATCCGACTGACTTTCGCGACCGCGGCGAGTCGTGTCCCCGTCGACGCCGGTGGCCTGCGGCAGCAGCCCGTTGATCATCGTCATCGCCTTCGCGAACAGCTCGGGTGCGATCGTGCGCGCGAGGATCGCCAGCTTTGCCTGCACGGTGATCACGAGCTCGGCGTCGCCGCGGCGGCAGGCTTCCAGAATCTGTCCCGCCGCGCGTGTGGCATTGATCGTTGCCAGCGGGAGTGAGTCGGAGATCGCGAACCAGGCGAACTCCTTCGGGTGCCGGCCTTTGAACGTCGCGTTGAGCGGTGAGCCTGTCCGCATCAGGCCCGGGCACACCGTGGTGACATGGATGTTCTGTCGCGCCAGCTCGTAGCAGAGGCCGTCCGACAGCCCCGCGAGCGCGAACTTGCTCGCGGAGTAGGGCACGAGGTGAGGCACGCTGATGCGGCCGCCGATCGACGAGATGTTGACGATGCGGCCTTCGCCCTGGCGGCGCATGTGCGGGATCACGGCGAGGATCCCGTAGAGGGGACCCCAGAAATGCGTCTCCATCGCGTCCTGATAGTCCGCGAGCGTCATGTGCCCGACGGGGCCGACCTGGATGATGCCCGCGTTGTTGATCAGGACGTCGATTCGTCCGAACCGCTCGTACGCCTGCGCGATCGCCCGCTCGGCATCGTGCCGGTTCCGGACGTCCCCGGTGACGGGGAGCACTTCGGCAAACGGCTGCCGGGCGCGAATGTCATCGACCGCGCGGTCAAGCTCCTCGTCGCTGCGCGCCACCAGCGTCAGCTGCGCCCCCTGATGGGCCAGTTCGCGCGCCATGACGAGCCCAAGGCCACGGGACCCGCCCGTAATGACCACGGACTTTCCGGCAAAGTCGTAATCGGAGCGCCGCCGCAACGCCTGCGCGGCGAGGAAGGCGCCAACACCAACCACGCCAATGATCAGATTTCTTTTCTGCTGTTCCGTCATAGGCCTTGCTCCTTGCAGTCCTTGGGCCCGGGAGCGTTTCGCCTTATGATCTCCTGCGCCATGCTCCCTGCCAGACGCACCGATCCGGCCCACGACACGGCGCTGCAGACGGCTCTGGATCGGCTCACAGCGGGCGTCGAACGGCCGGATACGCCGGATGGGTGGGTGACCGCCGTGCGCCGGCTGCCCGCGCGTCAGGCCGAATACGCAGCGTTTCCTGACGGATTCGACCCGGTCGTCCGCGAAATCCTCCGCGACCGCGGTATCGACCAGCTCTACACGCATCAGGCCGCCGCTATTGGCCACGCGCTCGCCGGCCGTAACGTGGTCATCACCACGCCGACGGCGTCGGGGAAGACGCTCTGCTACAACGCGCCGGTGCTCAGCGCCATCCTTCGCGACGCTTCGACCCGTGCTCTGTATCTCTTTCCGACAAAGGCGCTCGCACAGGATCAGCTGGCGGAGCTGCACGAGCTCTCGGACCAGGGGTCGCGCCGGACCGGACACGAAATCGGGGTGTTCACCTACGACGGCGATACGCCGCAGGATGCGCGGCGCGCGATTCGCGGCCGCGCGCACGTCGTGCTGAGCAATCCCGACATGATCCACTCGGGGATCCTGCCGCACCACCCGCGGTGGGCGAAGTTGTTCGAGAACCTGAAGTTCGTCGTCATCGACGAGCTGCACGCGTATCGCGGCGTCTTCGGCAGCCACCTCACCAATGTGCTCAGACGGCTCCGCCGCATCTGCGGCCACTACGGCTCGCACCCGGTGTTCATCTGTTCGTCGGCAACGATCGCCAATCCGCGCGAGCTCGCGGAAGCCCTGGTCGAGCAGCCGTTCGAGCTCATCTCCGAGAGTGGGGCGCCCCGCGGCGAAAAGTTCTTCCTGTTCGTGAACCCGCCCGTGGTCAATCAGCAGCTCGGGATCCGGCGTTCGTATCTGGCCGAAACGAGGCGCGTTGCGTCCGAGTTCCTCAGGCGGAAGCTTCAATTGATCGTCTTCACGCAGAGCCGTTTGACCACCGAGATCCTGACGACGTATCTGAAGGACGACTTCGACGGCCCGCCCGGGACGCGGGACGAGATCCGCGGGTATCGCGGAGGTTACCTGCCGCAGCGGCGGCGCGAGATCGAGAAGGGACTGCGCGAGGGGAGCGTTCGCGCGGTCGTGTCGACGAACGCGCTCGAGCTCGGCATCGACATTGGTGCGCTCGACGTGTGCGTCATGGCCGGATATCCGGGCACCATTGCCGCGACGTGGCAGCGCGCGGGGCGCGCCGGACGCCGCAGCAGCCGGTCGGCCGCCGTGCTCGTCGGCAGCAGCGCGCCGCTCGATCAGTTCGTCGTCCGGAACCCGTCGTATTTCTTCGACGCGCCGCCCGAGCACGCCCTCATCAACCCGGACAATCTGCACATCCTTGTCGATCACGTGAAGTGCGCGGCGTTCGAGCTGCCGTTCACGACCGTCGAGCAGTACGGACGCCACGACGTCCAGGAGGTGCTCGGGGTCCTCGCCGAAAGCGGGCTGGTGCACCGCGCCGAGGGCGCTGAGGGCGAGGGGCACTGGCAGTGGACCAACGAGTCGTATCCGGCCGACGCGGTCAGCCTCCGCTCGATTTCATCCGACAACTTCGTGGTCGTCGACACCACGGACGGGGCCGACGTGATCGGCGAGACGAGCTTCAACAGTGGTCCGGCGACGCTGCACGAGAAGGCGATCTATCTCATCGAGGGCGCGCTCTATCAGGTGGAGAAGCTCGATTTCGACGGACGCAAGGCGTATGTCCGCCGCATCGACTGCGACTACTACACCGACGCGATTACGTATACGAAAGTGACGGTGCTGGAGACCTTTGAACAGGGATCGGGGATCGGGGATCAGGGATCGGGGAATCCTGAGACGCCTGGTCTCCGGCCGCCCGTCCCCGGTCCCTCGCGCCACGGAGAAGTCCACGTCTCTTCACGTGTGGTCGGCTTCAAGAAGATCAAGTTCTACACGAACGAGAACGTGGGCTCGGGTGAGCTCGATCTGCCCGAGCAGCAGATGCATACGACCGCCTACTGGCTCACGGTGCCGCCGGAGGTGATGGGCGCGCTGCCGTACGCCGCGGACGACCGCCGCGACGGCGTCGTCGGACTCGCGTTCGCGATGCGCCAGGTGGCGCAGCTGCTGCTGATGTGCGATCGGCAGGATATCGGGATCTCTATCGGGTCGGGCGAGCAGGGCGACGACACGGACCTCAATCGTGCAGGGTTCCCCGCCAAGCTGTCCGATCAGCCGCGCATTTTCGTCTACGACAACTACCCCGGCGGCATCGGATTCAGCCAGCCGCTGTTTGCCATGCACGGCGAGCTGCTGGGGCGAACGCAGGCGCTGATCGCCGGCTGCGAATGCGCGCAGGGGTGTCCGACGTGCGTCGGTCCGGTGGGCAATACGGGACCGCTGGCCAAGACCGTGGCCCTGCGCATCCTCGCGATGATCGCGACGCCGCCGCAGCTGGAGGAGGGCGCGGCGTGAGCTCACTGGCCGATCGTCTGCGCGGAGTGATGGCGGGGAACGTTCTGAAAGAGAACGTGGGGCGGCCCCTGTCGGGTCCGCCAGGCGCGTCTGACCCCGGGGTCCCCGCGGCGCCTGCGCCGTGGGGTGGCGTGGAGCGCCGCACCGACATCGAGGATGCTGCTCAACTACTTGGCGGCGAGTGGGGTGAGCGGCACGGCCATCGTTTCCTGGTCATCGACCGGAAATATCCACCCGGCCATCGCCACGGCCAGATCACCCTCGCGGACACGCTGCCGCCTGAAGACGGCTGCTGGCCGCGGTTTCCGATCCTGAACGGCCCGGCGGCTCCGTCTCGTCGCGGCCGGATGTTATTCATCGATCTCGAGACGACCGGGCTGGCGGGCGGCGCCGGCACGTATGCGTTCCTGGTCGGCTGCGCCTGGTACCAGGACGGCGGGTTCCGCGTGCGGCAGTTCTTTCTGTCGAGCTTTTCAGCCGAGCGCGCGCTGCTCGAGGCGGTGGCGGAGACAGCCGACTCCTGCGGCGCCGTGGTGACCTACAACGGCAAGTCGTTCGATCTGCCGTTGATGGAGACCCGCTTCGTCCTGCATCGGCTGGAGACGCCGTTTGCTGGCGTCGCTCACGTGGACATGCTGCACCACGCCCGCCGGTTGTGGCGGCGTGAGGATCCGGCAGGGGATGGTGGCTGTGGACTTGGCGCACTGGAAGAGAGCCTGTGCGGCCACGTCCGCGAAGGCGATGTCCCCGGCTTCCAGATTCCGGCGCGCTATTTCCACTTCGTCCGGTCGGGAGATGCGCGTGGCCTCGCCGCTGTCATGGAGCACAACCGGCTCGACCTCGTGTCGCTGGCGATGGTGACGGCGCGGGCCGCGCAGCTGCTCGACGACGGTCCCCCGGCAGCACGCACGGCCCGTGAAGCGCTGGGAATGGGACGCCTCTACGAGCGCGGCGGCATGACGATCGAGGCGCGCGCCGCGTTTCTCCGCGCGGCCGAGCATCGCGACGCCGATACCCTCACGTGCGCCGAGGCGTGGCGCGCTTACGCCGTGCTGTCCCGCCGGCAGCGCCGGTTTGCGGATGCGGCGGCCGGCTGGCGCCAGATTCTCGACCTGCGGCGCTGCCCGCCGGCGATCCTTCGCGAGGCATCAGAGGCTCTCGCGGTTCACCACGAGCACCGGCTGCGCGACCTGCAGGCTGCCCGCGCATTTGCGCTGCAGACGCTGCATCTGAACGCCACGCGATCCCGCCACCAAGCCGCGCAGCATCGTCTGGCGCGGCTCGACCGCAAGCTTGGAGATACCGGCGCAGTCGCCGTGCCGCTCTTCTGATCGGATGTGACGCAGCAGAGTCTCTTTCAGACGCTGCCGCCCGGATTCGAGTATCGCTCCGATTTCCTGTCGCAGGAGGAGGAGTACGATGCGGCGGTAGCACGCATGTCTCGAGCTGCCCGGACCAGACAGATCGCTGCGTAGAGCAGCAGGCCGTTCCTGATCAGCAGCACCGCCGTGCGCCAGAGGCCGAGGCCGAGCGTGTACTCCCGGCTCGGGAAGAACGTCGGCACGATCATCGTGGCAGCGAAGATCACCCATGCCGCGCGGACGGCGGGCCTGGGCAGACTGGCGCGGCGTTCCAGTACCAGTGCCGCAAGTGGGATCAGCCAGAGGTGGAACTGCGGACTGAATACCGTGTTCGTTGCGACGAACGGGACGAGCGGCAGAAGCAGCAGCGCCGCAACTTCCGGCGCCGCCGTTGGATATCCGCCGATCGCAGCGTCCGCTTTCAGGCCGGCTTGCTTGTCGCTCGTAGTGTCCGCCTTCGGGCGGACGAGCCGACGCGCGGTCCCAATCGCGACGCCAAGCGCTGCGAGCGTGTAGAGGGTCCAGACGGCACGCGCCGGCGCCAGCAGTTGATCCGCCAGCCGCCCGCCGACTTCGTTCGACGTGCCGACCAGGCTCCACGACGCGTCCGCACCGAGGAAATGCAGCGCCCAGACGATGCTCGCCGCGAGAGAACCGACTTCGAGTCCGCGCCCCGCGTGGAACGACGCGAAGTTCCACCACGGCAGCCACAGCGCAAGCAGAAGAAGCGGCGCCGCTGCGACGGCGACGCCAAGCGCGAAGCGGCGGAACTGGCGGCGACTGTGCCGCCACGCCACGACCGCCAGGATCGGGATGAACAGGGCCGGATACGCCTTCGATCCAGCCGCCAGCGCGGTCGCCGCGCCGCCGAGAAACGGCCGGCCGCCGCAGACCGCGAGCGCACCCGCGAGTGCCAGTGCCGCCGGGACGGCGTCGTACTTCATCAGCAGCAGGTGGCCGAGCGCGGCGCTGCCGAGCGAATAGACGAGGAACGGGATCAGATCCGGGAAACCCTGGCGCGCGCGGATACCCCGCCACAGCAGGGCCGCCTTGATGACGGCGTCGAACAGCCAGATCTGCAGACCGAACGCAAAGCGGAACCGCTCGGCGTCGTCGGGTGCCCAGGCGTACGGAGCAAGGAACCAGATCAGGGCATACGGCGGGTATTCGAAGACATGCTCGCCGTACAGACGCCCGGCCAGCAGCGCCTCGACGCCGCCCATGAAAATGGGAATCTCGCCGGCGGTTCTGCCGAGGTATTGCCGGCTCAGCACCGGCAGCGTGGCGATTGCGAGGAGGAACGCGGCGGCCGTGGTCCGGGCCGCCGGTGACAGTCTTGACCAGATCCGATCTGACCGGGTTGACCAGATCCGATCTGACCGGGTCCGAGCCGACCAGATCCGATCGGCGGACGTCAATCGTGGTCCTTACGCGGTCGCGGTCTTGGCCTTGGCGGTCTTGGTCTTCTTCGCGGCCGCGGCCCGGGTGGCCTTCGCCGCCTTCTCCGCGGTCTTCCGCTGCTCCGACGTCTGCACGCCGAACTTCTTGTTGAACCGCTCGACGCGGCCCTCGGTGTCGATCAGCTTCTGACGCCCCGTGAAAAACGGATGACAGGCAGCGCAGATCTCGAGGTGCAGCTCGGACTTGGTCGAGCGCGTCTTGAAGGTGTTGCCGCACGCGCAGCGAACCTCGACCAGCTCGTATTTCGGGTGAATCCCTTCCTTCACGACAAGCTCCTGGCGGCCCTCTGTTCCGGAGTCTGGCGGGGGCCGAAACAAAAATTATAGCAAACAGGGTCTAAACGGGCGGCCCCGCCAGGTCAGGCGCCAATCTAGCTAATGAACCGGTGCTTGAGCAGCACCCACAGCGCGACGACGCCGTCCTTCCAGCCGATCTTCTTGCCTTCCTCGTAACTGCGGCCGTCGTAGGTGATCGGAACCTCGTAGACGCGGTAGCCGCGCTTGAAGATCTTGGCCGTCATTTCCGGCTCGATGCCGAAGCCGTTGGACGTGAGGTGCATGCTGTCCAGTACTTCGCGGCGCATCACCTTGTAGCAGGTCTCCATGTCCGTCAGCATGGTGTTGTAGAGCACGTTGGTCAGCAGCGTCAGGAAGCGGTTCCCGAGGTAGTGGGTGAAGAGGAAGACGCGATGCCGGCCGAGAAACCGGGAGCCGTAGACGACGTCGGCGCGCCCGTCGATGATGAGCTCGGCGAGCATCGGAAATTCTTCCGGCGAGTATTCGAGGTCGGCGTCCTGGATGACGACGAGATCGCCCTCGACCGCCGCGAAGCCGCGCCTCAACGCGGCGCCCTTGCCCTGATTGCTCTCCTGCAGGAGCAGCGTGAACCCGTGCTGCCGCTGGAGGTCGACCAGCCGTTCCCGCGTGCCGTCGCTCGAGCAGTCGTCGACGACGATCAACTGAATCCGCATCGGCACGCTGACCACGCGCGCGATGATTTCGTCGATTGTCGCCAGCTCGTTGTAGACCGGCATCACGACGGACAGCAGCGGCGATTCGAGGGCGGTGCGTGCGCCGTGCTTCCTGCGGACAGCGGGTGCGGTCGGACCGCCGTTCACGCGCGGTTACGACTTGCCGGACGCCATGGCCGCGAGGAACTCGCTGTTGGTCTTCGTCTTCGCCATCTTCGACAGCAGCAGTTCCATCGCCTCCGTCGGCGACAGCGGCGTCAGCACCTTCCGCAGCACCCAGACGCGGGTGAGGTCCTCCTTCGCCAGCAGCAGTTCTTCCTTCCGCGTCCCGCTCTTGCTGATGTCGATCGACGGGAACACGCGGCGGTCGGTCAGCTTGCGATCGAGGTGGATTTCCGAGTTGCCGGTGCCTTTGAACTCCTCGAAGATGACCTCGTCCATGCGCGATCCGGTGTCGACCAGCGCCGTGGCGACGATCGTCAGCGAGCCGCCTTCCTCGATGTTGCGCGCGGCGCCGAAGAACCGCTTCGGCCGCTGCAGGGCGTTGCTGTCCACGCCGCCCGAGAGCACCTTCCCCGACGCCGGGACGATGGTGTTGTAGGCGCGGGCGAGGCGCGTGATCGAGTCGAGCAGGATGACGACGTCCTTCTTGTGCTCGACGAGGCGCTTGGCCTTCTCGATGACCATCTCGGCCACCTGCACGTGGCGCTGCGCCGGCTCGTCGAACGTGG
>JAICQE010000066.1 GCA_025938035.1 Vicinamibacteria bacterium | reverse complement strand
GTCTCCGCCGCGGCAATCAGCTCGATCGCGGGCAGCGGTCCGTCGGCGATCTTGTCCCGGAACTCGTCGTCCGACAGCACTGCGAGAAACACCCATGGTCGCAGCCGGCTCTGTTCGAGCGCGCCGGCCGCACGCGCCGGCGTATAACGCCACGGAAAGTCTTCCTCGTAGAACTCGATGTACGGCAGGTAGTTCGACTCGAAGTCGGTGACCGACGGCTGCGGTTCGATCTTGCTGATTGCGCGCGGGTTGATGCCGATGATGTCGCCCGGACCGAGGAGCTGGACCGCGCGGCCCACCGGCTCGCCGTTGACGTTGAAGCGAACGTCAACCGACGCGCGTTCGCCGGGGAGCGCGACGCCGTCCGGGTTCGAAATCTCCGACGCAATCCCCTGGCGGAGCCATGGGAGAAACGTGTAATCAGCGAGCGTTGTCTCGTGCATGTTCGACCACCGCCACCGATGTCGGGTTACGCCACCGTCGCGAGCTCGAAGGCCGGCACCACCTGCAGCCGGCGATGCCGCCCCTCGGCCTGCAGCGCGCGCAAACGTGCCACCGCTTCGGCCTCCGTCAGCCCCGCGGCGCCTTCGACCACCTGCAGATCTCCCTCGACCACCGCGAACCGCTCGTCGGCGACCGCCACCGGTTCGGGCGCCAGCGCCGGTCGGCGGTTTCGCGCATGCGAGAGATCGGATTTCGACGTGGCGCCGTGCACGGCCCAGGCAAGGAAGGCCGTTGCGTCGGGGCGGAACGTGTCCTCGCTGACTGGAGGCGATGCGAGCGCCTCGCGCTGGGAGTCGATGTAGCTCAATTCGTAGCGCACCTGACGCGTCGCGGCGTAGGCGGTCTTCAGCCGGCCGTTCTCGCGAATGCGGATCCCGCTGTCGTACCGCTCGAACGATTTGTCGCTGAGTTTGTCCGCGTCCGACTTCTTGAAGAACTGCGCGGGCGCGAAGTGTTCCTTCGCCGGATCGGGATTGGAGATCGTCGTGCTCTCGCCCAACCGCACGTCACCGATGCGGAACACGGTGCCGTCCGCCGGCGGAAGATTGCCGAATGTCTCGATCGTCAGGTTGAGCGGCACGACCTTCTGGCTGACAGTCAACACGCCGTACGGTTGGGCGATGACTGCGGCAGGCGCACCAGGCGTCGGCACGATCTCGCGCGTGCTGACGAGCAGGTGCCGGCCGGCCGGCGGCTCGACGCTCCAGTTGTTCGGATCGTTGAGCGCGGCGAGGAGCAACGGCATCACGAGCGCATCGCCGGCGATCTCGTTCGGCTGCTCACCCCACGTCTTGCTGAACCGGACCTTGAGCGTGAAGAACCAGCAAATCTTGAAGCTGGCCGTTCCGTTGACGCTCCACGGCGTCGGCCCTTCGAGGGTGAACGCGAGCGTGATCGACGCGAATGCCGACGAGCCGACGCGCAAGGCCAGCATGGCCGACACGTCGGCGATAAAGTGAAACGGACTGAACTGGAACAGCACGTCGAAGGCAATGAAGCCGTAGACGTTGAACGAGGAGGCCCGCGCGTAGACCTCGACGCGCGCGCCGAACTGCACGGTGTTCGACGTGATCGCGAAATAGGTCTCGAGCCGTAGTCGCGGATTGTCGCCATCGGTCAGCGACAGCGTCAGCTGCCGCAACTCTGGCAGCCGCATCGGCGGCGGCTGATACGCCGGATGGAAGCCCCCGACCGTCAGGAGGAAGTTCGGATCCCCGCCCCAGAACAGGCGAATCGCCATGTCGCCTGTGAGGGTGAACGCTAGCAGCTTCGAGTCGTAGAGCGAGGCGTCGAACAGCAGCTGCCCCTTTTCGAAGTCGATCTCGCCGAGGAAATTGACCTGAAGGCGCAGCACCGGCGCGTCCTCACGCGGCAGGATGCCCTTCAGCACCCCGAGAATGGCGAGACGCACCGGGTGCGGCACCTCGATCAGTAGGCCGAGATCGAGCGTGATGATCGTCGGCGAGCCCCAGCCGATCTTCGCCATCGGGCCGAACAGAAAACGGCCCTCCTCGACCGGGAACACCTGTCGCAGATCGCTGATGATGCGTGCCGAGTTCTCGACGATGTCCTGTGGGAACAGGATGCTGCCGAGCGTGTTGTCCCGCAGGCCGGTGCGGAGCCGCTCGAGATCCGCGCGGCGGTTCAGCCCGAGCAGCCCGCCCACGCCGTTCAGCGTGAAACCGAATCCGAGCTGAATCGGCGTGAACTCCGCGGTGATGATGATGAGCAGCGCGAATCCGTCCTGCCCGCTCGGCAGCTCTGTTTCGAGCAGTCCGATCGCTTTGAGCGCAATGCGGTCCTGGAACTCCAGCTCGAGCATCCCGGAGTAGCGCGCCTGTTCCGGCTCGAAGCGCAGGAACCCGCCGCCCTTGAAGCCGCCGCCGTCCACCGCGAGCGCGATGCCGCTTGGAGGTTTGAAGGCGGCGTCCAATTGCAGCAGGCCTAGGTTGCCCGAGCGATCGTCTGGAAAGCCGAGGACGAATACCGCGCCGACCTTCTCGACGACCGCCGTGACCGGGCCGAGCAGCGCCTTGACGCTCACGCTGAGCGCGATGGGAAGCGTGTCGCCCTCGATGCCCACGCTGATGGTGATGGCGTTGAGGTCGATCGCGCCGAGGTTCACATGCACCGGCAAGTCAACTTCGAGCGCGCTGCTGCCGACGAAGAAGACGCCGCGCCCCGCAGTCCAGCCGAACCCCAGGTCGAAGCCGGCTTCGAGCGCGCGGCCGGACAGCAGTGTGGCCAGGAATCCGTCCGCCTTGTCGGCGGCAACGAGGAGCTTTCCACCCTGGATCCGTCCCTCGAACCCGAAGTCCCCCTCTGCGCGCCCCAGCGCCGTATTCCACTGGAAGCTCGATAGGAAGCCGATCCCCACGCGCTGTGCCGTGAGCCCACTGCCGCCGCCGAGCCCGAGAAGGACGAGACCCGTCTCCGGCGGGATGGGGACGCGGACGAGTCCGGCTGAGAGCTGGCCCTGCACCGCGCCGCTGGTCACCAACGTGACCTCGGCGGGAGGCCGGAGCTGGATGCCGGCCGACGCGCTCAGCGCGGCGCGCGCGGTCAGCTTGGCCAGCCAACCGTCGTCGAGAGGGAGCTCGAGATCGACCCCTTCGGGAACGTCCAGCATGAACGTGGCTTCGAGGCCCGGCGGCACCAGGCCGTCGGTAGGGGCGATGGTGAGAAGTCCGATCTCGATGGCTGGACGCGCTGGCGCGCCCAACGGGTCCCTGTGGGTGACCACGATGCCCATCGCTTCGAGCAACTGGGTCAGGCGCTGGATCGGCAGCACGCCGTCGAACGTCGGCTCGCCCCAACCGTAGACATCCCGGGCGACCTGGTCCGGCGAGCGCAGCAGCGACCCCAGGCGATCGAGCCGCAACGATTTCCGGACGTGCTCGGGTCGCAGCGGATCCGTCGAGCCGATGTTTTGCGCGGTCTGCTCGACCAGCCCAACGAGCGCGGCCATGGCGAACGCCAAGGGATGGGCGTTCTCCAGGTACTCGATGAGGAGCGTGTCCAGCAGTCGCCGCGGCAGCTCGGCGACGAAGGCGGCCAGATCGGCCGGGCTCAGGCCCGGAATGGGACCCAGTGCGCCGAGCTCGGCGGCGATGGTGTCGAACGCGGCGACCACCGTCTTGACTCGTTGGGCCAGGGCCACGCCCTGATCGAGAATCTCGCTGGCGTTCCCCCCGTCGATGGCCGTGGCCAGCTCCTGGATCATGTCCGGCAGCTCCGTCGCCGCGTCGATCGCCTCGTGGAGAGCCTCTCCCAGTGCCGGTGACATGACGCCGTGGGGGAGCGCGAGCCCCAGCTCGGCGAGGAACGGCATCGGACTCGCGTGATGCTCCAGCCGTTCCGTGACCGGCTCGAGGGCACGTGCCAGCTCGAGGACGATGAGCTCGAAAGTGCCGGGTCGACTAGAAGGCATTCGCCATGCCTCTCACTTCACTAGGTGGATGAACTTGGCATCCTGGCACGGTCGCCCCTTGTCGTCCACGATCCAGAGCATGTAATAACCGGGCGGCGCCAGCTTGGCATCCGCAACGGCGGTAACCGTAAGCTCACCGGTGCCGGCGGTGAACTCCAGCTTCACGTACCGCTGCTCGGTGTCCGTGTGGTGTGTCGGGGCGCCAGGGCGCATGAAGGACACCTTCTTGATGGTCGCCGCCTGTGGAGTAACCACGGTGAACGTCTGACCGTAGCGGACTTGCTGGGTCGACGACCCGCCCCTGCGCACGTCCGTGATCACAGGTTGAGACGCCCGGTCGGGCTTGAAGAAGTACGGCGGCTCGTAGATCTGGAAGGTTTTCTGATTCAGAGGGATGTCGGCTTGGCGGCGCGGGTCTGGATTCGACGGATCGCCATACACGGGTCCTTGCCAGCCGGTCGGGTAGGTGAGCCGATCCTCGTGGAGCTTCGGATCCGCGCCGCCGGCGACGAATACACGGCCGTTGGGAAGGAGTAAGGCGACCGAGTGATACATCCTCGATGCGCCCATCACGGCGGCGAGCTCGAACCCGGTGCCTGGCGTGAATATCTCCGCGGTGACGGTAGGGTTCGTGCCGGTGAGGTTCGTGCCGGGAGGGGGAGGGGGCTGCCATTTGTAACCGTTGTGACCGCCGGCGATCAACACGGTCTCGTCGGGCAGCAGCACGCAGTGACCGTTGGTGCGGGCGCGCTGCATCTGCTTGCCGGGAGTCGCCGTCCACTTCGGCGGCGACTGCTTGGTGTCGAGGATCTCGGCGCTGAAATGGTCACTACCGGTGTCGACCTGGCTGAACACCGGGGGCCCAGGTTCGTCGCCGTTCACCGATCGCGCCGCCGGAAGGAAATCCGGCGGCGGCGCGGGGTTGGTCCTGAGCGCCAGCGCTCCGCCCACGACGAGGATCTTCCCGTCCTGGGCCGGTGGCAGGAGCACGCTCATCGCCTCCTCGCGGCGGATCTGGGCGGGCTGGATGGAATGGTCCTTCCAACTTGCGGTCGTCGCACCGTTAGCCACCTCGATCGACTGCGTATTCTGAGGAGGGTCGATCTCCCACCCCCACGTCGTATGGCTGAAATAGACCCTGCCGTCCGGAGCCAGGTGAAGCCCTGGATAGGTGGGGAAGAACTTGTTGGCGCCAGCCAGTATCTTCGAGCTCCAGTCGCGAGTGCTGCGGCCCTCTTCCAGGACCTCCGCCTCTTCGACGATCGCTGTGCCCGCGTTATGTTCAGGGCGGCCGGAGACCACCAACACGCGCTGGTCAGGCAGCATAACCGCGGTCGGGTACCAACGTGCCTTGTGCAGGAAATTGCGCTTGCCGCTCTTCCGACTGGCGCGCCATCCCTTGTCCTCGGCCGCCGCGTTCGGGTCTGGATTGTAGGTGCAGATGTTCCTGGCTCCCCTGCTACCGTGGTGAACGAAATCCGGGTCGGACCCGCCGACCACCAGGATGCGGCCATTGTGGAGCTGGACGTAGTGGCAGCAGAACAGGTCCATACCGGCGGGGAACTTGCGGGGAGTGAGCAGCGCGGTCGGGTTTTCGGGATCGAATTCGTAGCTGACTGGCGCATAGAACGCGAACTCGGCGTGCCCACCGAAGAGGAGCAACTTCCCCGTGTAGAGCAGAACGGCATGGATGACGAACAAGCCGCGCTTGTCATCGACAGTCCGCCCGTGCCCGTCGTGGAGTTTCTGGTCCGGCACGTTAAATCTCGTGACGGTGCCCCAACGGCCTTCGGTATCTAGACTCATGACAGGCCCTATCCTACCGTCGCAGGGTTCAATGCAGAGCAGCATTTGCTCCGCGGACTTTTTGCGGAAAACGTTCTCCGGCGTGCATCGACGATCGAGAAGCTCCGTTCACGCGTGTTCAGCGCGTAAGCTACAGTTAGCAGTCATGCATAGCGAAAACGTCGACCCCCTGAAACCTCTCCCGCTTCTCGCACAGCAGTACGACCGGTTCAACATGCAGACGGTCATCCGCCGTCTCCCGGACCAGATCGATACCGCACTGGCCCAGGCGTTACCGAGCCTGCCAACCGGTCATTTCAACAAGGCGGTCGTCTCGGGGTTGGGCGGCTCCGCATTGCCGGCAGACGTACTCAACGATGCGTTCGCCGACGAGATGTCTTCACCAGTACGCGTGTGGAGACAGTACGGCGTCCCGGGCGGTATGGACGACTCGACGCTGCTGATCGTCAGCTCGTTTTCCGGCACGACGGAAGAGACGGTATCGAGTCTTCCGAAAGCGGCGCGAAATGTCGTGGTGATTACCGCCGGCGCCGAGAGCCCGTTGGCCAGGATCGCCGCCGAGAGAGGTTATTCACTGGTCCTCATTTCCACGGCCGGCGAGCCGAAAGGCTTCCAGCCGCGCTCGGCGTTCGGCTACATCGTGACCTATCTCGCGCGAATCCTCCACGGAACCGGATTGATGAACGATCCAACCCCGACGCTGCAACGACTGGCGGTGTCGCTGCGGGCTCAGAACGTCCGATCGCGCGCTGAAGAAGTCGCCTCCTGGCTTGCCGATCGCATCCCGATCGTCTACACGGACGAGTCGCATTACCTGTCGGTCGCCCGCGTGGCCAAGATCAAGTTCAACGAAAACGGGAAGCGTGCCTCCTTCTTCAACGCGTTTCCCGAGTTGAATCACAACGAGATGATCGGTTTCATGGCGCCGCTGGGGAAGTTCGCCGTCCTGTACCTTCACGACCCCACAAGCCACCCGCGCATCCGCGAGCGATACGAAGTCATGAAGAAGGTGTTCGCCACCGAGGGGCTGCACCACGTCAGCTTCATGGAATGGGAAATGCCCGGTGACTCGCGCGCCGAGCGGGTGTTCTCGGCAGTCATGTTTGCCGACTGGTGTTCCTACGCGACGGCTCTACTCGACGGATTCGACCCGACGCCTGTTGCGCTGGTGGAAAACTTCAAACAACTGCTCACCTCGACGTATGGCTCCGTGGACGCACCCGTGACACATCGTTGACGCCGTGACCGTCACCGACAGCGCGGGGATGGCGGGCGGGTTTCAGGCACACATCGACCTTCTCCAGTTCTTCCTCGCCCGTCGCGATGAAGTTGTCGAGAAAATCCAGGGCGTTCTGAACGCCCAGCGGAAGCCGGGCGAGTACCTGCGGGATGCCCCGCTCCTGTCTCGTCTCTTCGAGAACTGCTTCTTCACACTCACCGGAGTGACCTCCGGCCAGTCGCGCCTGAGAGGACAACTGGAAGAAGCGCACTGGGCAAGTGGCTTCAGGCCCCGTGAGATTCCGGGCCTGCATAACGGCCTGGTCGATCCGGCGGAGATGATGATCCGCGGCTTTCATCTGTGGGAGCAGACGCGCTGGCCAGGCCGCAATGGTCGCGTCCGCTACGCGCACACGCTGTTCAACTTGTACGTGATCCGGTATCTCGCGCTGTTGAGCCTGCGTCTGTGGGATGACGGTTCGAGCAGTGCCGGCGATCGCCTGGGGCAGATTCAAGGCGTGCTCGACGAGCTATGGAAGAGCACGGCCGGCGATCAGCCGGTGCTCGTGCGCGATGCACGATGGCTGATCCAGATGGCGCAGAGCCCCGCGACCGATGATCTGGGTGCGTATTTCGACGTCACTGAGAAGATTGCCACGACCCTTCCGGAAGGGGACCGGATCGAAATCCACAAGGCCGGCGTTCGAATGACCGCCGGGCACCTGCGTTCACAGATTCGCTACCACGCCTTGAAGAAGGAGGTCTGCATCGATGACGACAGCGTGGTGCTGAACACCCGTAACTCCAATGCCCTTGATTTTGCCCTGCTGATTCAGGAGCTCGTGCCGCTGCTCGAAGCGTATGAAAACGCCTGGCACGGTGACGATGGCCAGAAGAGGCTCGAATTGGCAGACGCGATTTGTCAGGGCATTTCTCCGGACCCGGAGTTGTTTCTGGATCGCGTCGAGCTGCTGGCTGCGTACAGCATGATCGAGCATCTCTTCATCACGACCGATCGCGATGGCCACGCGGCATACACGCCGATGGGGCGGCGGCACGTGCAGCTGCTTCATGAGTACGAAGCACGAATCGGCCGCGTGGCGAAGCGGTTGCACGAGGATTGCCCCAGCTTCCGCCCTGTTGCCGGCACGTATTCGCCATTTGGAGTCTTGTACGGGTTTTCAACCGATCTCATCGAACACATGGCGCTCAAAACGATACAGCCCGATGCCGTAAGACATTTCGCGCTGGAAGACGTCTTCGCCGGCGAGGACGCCAACGGCGGCAAGCTGGCCTGGGTCAGCGGCTGGCGGAAGTTGCCCCACCTGAGTCGGGAAGTCGAAAAGCTCTTCGACTATCCCCAGCAGTTCGCCGAAGACGTTTTCAATCGGATCGAGCAGGCCCTCCGGAAACGCGCGTCCGCCGGCGCAGACGCTCCGATCCAGTCCGGGCGGTTATTCATCATGTCCGAGGACGCCGCGACAGCATCGTCGATTCCTGACCTGCCGGTCCGCTACATCAAATCGTCGGACGAAGAGCAGGCGCAGATCCTGAGCGATCGGCAAGAGGGGAGATGCGTTGTCAGTTACAAGACGCCCGGCGGATGGGTTGCGATCACGAAGAGCATCCTCACTGAAGTCCTGGGCGCGGGGCGCAATGTGAAGGTTGTTGGATTGCCATCTACGGCCGCGGGGGTGTTGAAACTGATGTGTCGCAATCTGGTGGTTCTTCCCGAGAACGTCTGACCGCTCACGCCTCCCGCCGCACATCGAACGACGCGAACCATTGCCCGGTCCCCTTGGGAGCAACGGGATCGTAGTACAGCGTGCGCAGCTGCAGGCGTCCGGCGCGCCCCAGCCGAGGGCCCGCAGACAACGTGTGGAACATCTCTCCTCCGATCAGCTGGTGCGTCACCGTCAGGTAGAGGCGGCTGAGCGAGCCGTCCCGCAAGACAGTCTCCAGCATCTGCGGACCGGCCAGAAGATACAGACGCGCGTAGCCTCGCTCGCCAAGCGTGCGGAGCAGCGAAGCGCCCTCGACGGACGTGCCTGCTCCGGCAAACACGACTTCGCATCCGCGTTCGCGCCAGAGGCGGACCCGATCGGCCGGTGCACCTTCGGCCGTGATGATGTGTACCGTCTGCCCGTGCTGTTCCAGCGAGGGTGGAAGAGGAAAGTCGAGCGTCCGGCTCACGATCGCGATGGCCGGCTGGCGCGTGAGGCCGTGCGCGCGGCGCCAGGCGCCAATGTCCAGCACCGCCCTGCCAACACCCACCTGCAGGATGTCCTGGAACTTGCGTGCGGCAAGCGCGCGCAGGTAGCCGCCATGCGTGACCATGCAGTCGGCTTGCGCCTGAAGCTCCTGGAACAGCCGCCAGTCGTGACCGCTGGTCAGGTCCTCCAGGACGTAGGATTCGCCGGTGTCTGCCTCGACGACCGCGATTCGGCCGTCCAGGCTGGAGACGAAATTGGCGTAGACGAAGGGCTGCGCCGGCGTGCCGAGGCGGTTCAGCTCGTGCGCGAGGTAGGTGCCGTCCAACGCGCGCGTCGTTCCGGGGTGCGGGTAAAGCTCCTGAATCTGCGCAGACATCTCGCCCTTGGCGTGTGCGATGACATCTTATTCTGCGAATGCCTCAGCAATTCGCACGGCAACGCCGTTCGTGTCCGCGTAGGAGATGTTCGACAGTACGGCGACCACGATCCCGCTCTCGGGAAACGTCATCAGAGATGCCGTCATTCCGCCCAGCGTCTCACCGTCGTGGCCCACGGCACGTGTTTTCCTGCCTGCCAGCGACACGGCGTCGAGGTCCCAACCGAGGCCGTAGCCCGTCTCCTCTCCTGAGGACAGCCGGCCGGTCGTCTGGAGCAACTGCACCGTCGCGGGCCGCAGCAGTGTGCCCGCGTTGATCGCGAGGCCGAACCGCACGAGGTCGGACGGCGTGGACAGGAAGACGCCGGCGCCCGCGTAGCACGAGTAGTCGAGCGGACGCATCAGGTGCAGGCCATAGTGAGGATCGGCGGCGAACCGCGGGAAGTAGAACGTCACCCGATCCGGAATCGGCACAATCATGGAGTCGGCGAGCGTGTCGTCCATGCCCAGCGGCTCGAAGATCTGCTTTCGCATGAACGACAGGAACGGCTCGTCCGCCGCGGCCTCGACAGCGGCGCTGACGACGATCCAGCCGTAACTCGAATACTCATACCGGCTGCCCGGCTCGAACAGCAGCGGACGATCCGCGAAGAACGCCAGCGCGTCGGCCGGCCGCTGACAGTGTTCCCCGAGCAGCGGCCCTTCGTCGCCGCCGTCGTTGCGGACGCCGGACAGATGCCCCATCAGCTGACGCAGAGTCACGGGCCACTCTTTCTTCGGGAACCCGGGCACATAGGTCTGAATCTCCTCGTCCAGCTTCAGCTGACCCTTCTCCAGCAGCAGACCGACCCCGGCCGAGGTGAGAGCCGCCGATGCGGTGCCGATCCTGAACCGCATGTCCGGAGAGACGGGCAGCTGCTTTTCCAGATCCGCCCAGCCGAAGCCTTCGGCCCACACGACCACGCCGCCGGCACCGACGGCGACGGACAGTCCCGGGAGGTTCTGGTCGGTGAGAGCCGCACGCGCAAGCTGCCGGCCCCGGCTGACCGCGGCCGTCCAGCGTCGCGCCGGCGTGCCCTGCGTCACGGATGGCGCGTCCTGCGGGTTTGGATGGTGGGGCTTCGCGGTGACACTCATGTATCCCCACAGCCCCAGGATTGCCGTGATGACCAGGCCAACGGCCACGGCGAACAGCGCGAGCCAGGTTTCTGTCCGACGCCTCGGCATGGTGAACTTTACCATGCAAAGTTATTTGTGATGGCCGCGCCGGCAAGAGGCGAGAGCATCTTCCACATGCGCGTAGCGCGGATGTGTGGGGCGAGCCTTGTCAGGCTCGCCCCGCGAACCCGAAGGGTTCGCGCCACGCAATCGAAATCCGCGCTAGAAGCTGAGCGTCACATTGAAGCGCGCGAATCGAGGCGCCACGATCGACGTGGGGAACAGGAACCGCTGCGTCGCCGTGGGATTGACGGTGAACGCCTGATCGAATGCGGTCACGTCGCTGGAATTGAACAGGTTATACACGTCGATGCCGATGTCCGCGCGCCGGCTGCCGAAGCGCAGGATCTTGGCAAGACGCATGTCGAGCTGATTGACCCGCTCGTCCGGATACAGCTCTCCCGGCCGCAGCAGGTTGATCGTCGTCGTCCCGTTGGCGAGCGCGACCCCTGGCAGGCGACCGAGTGACGCCTGGATGGCGGTGTTCGCAACTGGGGCGTTGGCGTTGAGCGATGCCCCGTTGGTGGCCGACACACTACCGACGAGGCCGGGCAGCGCATTCGCGGGGTTCAGCGACCGGAAGTTCGCGCTGACCAGCACGTCGATCCACGGCACCTGGTAGCTGGCCAGGCCACGCACCGATGTCAACCACGGTTCGGTCACGTGACATGTGTCGATCCGCGCGAGGGGTGATCCAGCCCCGACCAGGAATTCCTCCGGGAGCGCGGCTGCCGTGTCGCACCGATCGCGGACCCCACGGCCGGTTGTCGTCCCGCCCTGCACCGTCAGCCCCCAGTTCAGCCGCGCGGTGGCGGAGACGGTCACGCCATGCCAGTACTGCGTGCGCGCGTCGCCGTAATCGGTCTCGAAGGTGATGTAATTGCGGGCCGGACGTGTAGCGGCCGCGGCGGTGATGACGTGCAGGTTGATCGGGTAGCCTCCGCCGCCAGGCAGCGCCTCGTGGCTTGGCGCGGTGAACGTCCATGGCTCGTAGTCCGAGGCGCTCACCGCCTGGTTGTCGGTGACGAAGAAGTTCTGGAACCAGCGGCGGTTGTAGCCGACTTCCACCGATACGCGCGGCAGCACCTCATGCTGCATCGACACGTTCAGCCCCCAATCCGACGGCCGCACATTCCACCCCTTGAGAATCTCGGGGTTCACGACCGTCGCGTTCGGATTGGGATTGCCGAAGTTGAGATTGTTGCCGGACAGCGCGCCGCACGTATCGAGCGAGCCGGTCGTCGCCGGACTCTGCGCGGCGAAATTCATCAACTGGCAGTCGACGATGCGGTTGTTGTTGTGATCGATCCAGCTGCGGTTGTTGACGAACGTGACGAACCGCGCGCCTCCGGCCGGATTGTTGATCGCGTAGTTCTCGTCGTTGGTGGCTGTCTGCAGATACTTACCGATGTTCGCCTTGACCGCGGTCCGGCCATCGCCGAACACGTCCCACGCCCCGCCGAAGCGGGTGGTGATGTCGTTGTATCCGGCAACGCTCACCGTGCGCGGGAAGCTGATCGGATTCGGCATGAACTGCGATGTCTGCGTCGACCCGTTGTTCTCTGCCGGCGCCCAGCTCCACGCGCGGTCGTAGCGAATCGCGCCCTGGACCGTCAGCCGGCCGAGCGTCCATTGATCCTGCGCATACAGCGACTGCGTGGCCGTGCGGTCGTTGATCTCCCAGCGCGGCGTCAGGTAGAAGCCGAAGCCGTTCGGCTGCCGGTTGTTGAACACGTAGCGCATCAGCGTGGTGTTCGCTTCGCGGCCCTGCAGCGATCGCTGAAACGACCCCTGATACCCGAACTTCATGTTGTGCGCGCCGGTGACGTAGGAGAGCGACGCCTTCCAGTTATTGGGATTGGCGTCGTTATCCGCGTAGGCATAGGCGATCGGATCGTAGATGCCGCGATAGCTGAAGTTGGCGCGATGCCCATCGATCGCCTGCGTCTCGGTGACCGGAATCAGGTTGATACGATCGGGCGGCGCCTGTCCGAACCCTGCCCACAGATAGTGGAATCGCGAGAAGCCGGCATCGAGCAGCAGCCGGCTCGACATCGGCGAGCTCCACGCAATCTGCGTCACATAGTAGGGGAAATCGTGATAGCCGGGCCACGCCTCGGGAGACGATGGCGTCCCTCCGCCGGTGCCGAGGCCGATCCATCCCTGGCCCGGCGCGCGGCAGCCGCTGCCTTCGCTCAGCGTCGATCCGGAACAGCGATGCTGGTACTCCTGATAGAACGTGATGCGGTTCCGTTCGGTGAGCTGGGCAGTGAGACGGCCGGAGAAGATGTCGCGGCTGTTGGCGGTGCGCGCCTGCAGCGACGGATCAGCCGCGTAATCCCAATGCGTCGGATCATTCGCAAAGCGGTTGCCGACGACGCCCTCGATGGTCTGGTAGTTGCCGTACTGCCGGATGTTGCCGAAGAACCAGACCCGATCGCGGAACACCGGTCCGCTCGCTGACCCGCTGACATCCCACAGTTTCAGAATCGTCGGCGGCGCAACGATTCCAGCCGATTCGAGAGCCGGCGTGATGTTGCTGGCCGCCGACCATCGGCCTGCACCGCTGTAAAAACCCTGGCCCCGGAACGTGTTGCCGCCCGACTGCGGGACGAGGTTGATGCGCGGCTCGCCGTTCTCCGCTTCGCCCAGGCCACCGGAAACGAGCACCTGCATCTCCGCCGCGTTCGCGATGTCGTAGGTGAACGTCGATACGCCGCCGCCGTTGAACGACGCGGCCACGGGCATTCCGTCGATTTGTACCTGGCCCCCGTTCTGCCGGCCGCCATTCGCGGTGAAGAACGTCATGTCGGGCGTCGCCATCGCGCTGGTGGACCCGGTATTGGTGCTGAGGCCGGGGATCGCGTTCAGGAGCGCGCCGTATGACCGCGTCGCCGGCATCGAATTGATCGTGTCGTTGGTCAGCACCATCTCGCGCCGCGTCGACTGCGTATCGACGAGCGGCGACTCGCCGGTGACGGTGATGGTTTCCTGCAGCGCGCCGAGACGTAAGTCGGCGTTGATCGGGATGACCCCGGACCCGCGCACCTCGACGTCGCCGCGTCTCACCACGCTGAACCCGCTGAGCGTGAACGTCAGCACGTAGGTGCCGGGCGGCAGTTCGGTAATGCGGTACTGTCCGGTTCCGTCACTGATCGCCGTACGCGATTTTTCGATCAGCGCCGGGCTGGACGCTTCGATCGTGACTCCGGGCAGAACGGCCCCGCTGTTGTCGCGGACGACGCCGGCCAGCGTCGCTTGCGCATTCGCGGCAGCCGGCAGGAGCAGCAGAACGAGGGCATAGGGGAGCGCGTCGCGCAATCGCATGTCAGGACACTCCTTCAAGAGCCAGGAAATCAACGTCCCCGCGCGGATCGATGCCGAGGTGAGGTAACCCGGGCAGTTAATACGCCTGATCGTGGCGCCGCGTCAACTCACGTCAGTCGAGGGGTGTTCGATTCGAGGTATCCCGTTTGCAACCGCGCCGAGGCGTGAAAGTCCTGCTCGTCGTTATCGATGCCGCCTCGCCCCGGGTCGTCAATCCCGCCATTCAAACCGGACAGTTGCGCAACCTCAGGCGCATTGCCGAGGCGGGCAGTCTGCATGCGGGCTCGTTCACGATCTTCCCGTCCATCACCCCTGCCGCAACGACGTCGATCGTGACCGGCACGTACCCGGCGGAGAACGGTATTGCGGGTGCGTCCTGGTTTGTCGAGGAGCGCAAAGAAGTCGCCTACTACGGGGACGATTTCTGGGTCATCGCGAAGCAGGGATTCGGGGCGTTTCTGCGTGACTTCCTTGTCCGCCTGAACGGCGACCGCCTGAAGGTGCCGACGATGTTCGAAATGGTGGAGGGCGAGGGCGGTCGTGCGGCCTGCGTGAACTATCTGGTCTACCGTGGCAACGTGCACCACCGGGTGAACGTGCCGTGGCTGCTGGCGATGCTGCCCGGCGTACCGCTCACGGAAACCGTCGACGGTCCGTCGATGCTGTGCCTTGGCGACTTCGTTACCGCACATACGCTCCGCGGCACAGTGGAGGGGAAAAGCGGTCTCCTGCATCGCTTTGGCATGGACGACGCCTCGACGGCAACGATGCTCTGTGAGCTCGCCGCTGACGGAGAGCTAGGAGACTTCACCCTCGCATATTTCGCGGACAACGATTACCGCAGCCACGAAGTTGGACCGCACGAAGCGTTGCCGGTCGTCGAACGCGTCGACGAGGCGCTGGGAAAAGTATTCGACGCCGCCGGAGGGTTCGATCGGTTTATCCAGGACACCACGGTCATCGTGACATCGGACCACGGACACTGCGAGATTCTTCCCGATGCGAACGAGTCCGTGATCGCACTCGATACGCTGCTCGGCGAGTTCCGCCAGGCCGACATCGGATCGCGGTGGCGGGACACCGACGAGATCATGATCTGCCCGAACATGCGTGCGACACAGATCCACCTGCAGAGCCGCGGCGCCGTGATCCTCGACCGGGTCGTCCGCGATGCGCTCGCCGACTCACGGATCGATCTGGCTCTGTGGCGCGACAGCGGCGCATCTCGTGATGCCCGATACGTTGCCAGGGGCCATGCCGGCAGGCTGGAATTCTGGCGGAATGACGGTGGCTCCGCGCAGGCGCGTGATGCATTCGGTACCGGATGGTGCTGGCGCGGTGAGCCGGCAGTATTGCAGCTCGACGTACAGGACGGGATCGTCCAGTCGAGCGAATACCCGAATGCCCTCGAGCGGATCGCGGGGGCCCTCGACGCCACCGGCAGCGGCGACGTATGGCTCACGGCGCGGCCAGGCTGTGAATTCAATGTCCGCGGCGGTAAAGCGCACGTCGGGGGCGGATCGCACGGCGCGCTGCACGCATTGGACTCGCTCAGTGTCCTGCTCGCCGGTGGCCCTCAGTCACCGTCCCTTCCGGCCGTGATGCGCTCCGTGGACATTGCGCCAATGTGCATGGAACTGCTGCAACTGCCGATGCGCTATAAGGTCGGCGAGCCGCGCACCTAAAGAAACACGCCGGATTCACCGAATTGGATCAACAGCGTGTCCCTGCTGACCCCGATTGTTGGCCGCAATCCGCGCGCAACCCTACTGCGCATCAGCTTCACCATTGGCCTCGCGGTCGTCGTGTTCGGCTGGATTCTCGTCCCGCTGCGCCTCTCGGGCATCAGCATGCTGCCGACGTACGAGGACGGCGCGCTGAACGTCGCGAACCGCGCCGCGTACTGGACGCATGAGCCGGTGCGCGGCGACGTCGTGGCCATCCGCCTGGCCGGCCCCCACGCCTTCTACGTGAAACGAATCGTCGGGATGCCCGGCGAGCGCGTCGAGATCGTTACCGGCACGGTGACCGTCAACGGCGAGGTCCTGATCGAACCGACCGTCGTGCGGCGGGCAGCGTGGAACATGGCACCGGTCGATCTGGCACCCGGCGAGTTCTTCGTCGTTGGCGACAACCGATCGATGAAGATCGAGAACCATGACCTTGGACGAGTGAGCCGCCGCCGCATCGTCGGAAAGCTGTTGTTCTGAAAATGATCCGCCTTCGCCGCACCAGCCAACGTGCGTACGCGGCTTCGGCGAGACTGGCGCTGGCCGGCGTCCTCGTCACATTCGCCGCAGCATGTGGGGACAGCGACGAACGCGCGATCAAAAACCAGATGTCAGCGATCGCAGAGTCGCTCAGCGTGCCGGAGAACGACGGGGAGCTCGGACGCATCGCGCGGCTTGCCGTGTTGCGCAACGTGCTTGCGCCCGGCATCGCGGTTTCCACGGGCGCTTCGCCCCGACCTGCTGCGGAGGTTCCGCCGGAGCTTGTCGGCCGCGACGCCGTGCTGGCGCTCGTCGGCCGCTGGGTGCCGCCCGCCGGTGGCGTCACCATCGAGTTCGTGGACATGCAGGTAACGCTCGACGCCACTCGCGCCACCGCACAGGTCTACTGCACGGCACGGATTTCATCCGGCCCGGACGAACGGCCGGTTGTCGATGCGCGCGAGCTGACGATCGGGTTTTCCCGGATCGACGGCTCGTGGCTGATTGCGTCAGTTCGTCCGGAAGACACGCTCGTGAGATAGGGTAGCTGGGTGGACTGGGTTGCCTGAGTAGCCTGGGTAGCGGGGGCACTCAGGCAACCGCGTTCACCTGCGTAACCGAACGACCGGGCAACCTAGGGCACCCAGGCAACCTAGGCCACCCAGGCAACCGAAGGCAACGCATGGGGATCAAGGATCCGACCGCCTGGAAAGACGATCTCACGTTCTACAAAACCGAGGAGGCCGTCGCCGGTGACATCGAGGCGATGGAGCCGCTGCTGCTGCACGGCGGCTCGAAGGTCGCGGCGGGCTTGTGGCTGGCGTTGGTCGGCGTTGCCGGCTCCGCGTTCGGTGCGGTGCTCCTCAGCCCCGACGTCAGACGGCCGCTGACGTTCCTCGGATTCGTCGTCCTCGCCGCGGTGCTGCTGCGGGGTTTCTACCCGCTGACGGTCCGCGTACTCGGCAAGGCCGTTGGATGGATGGCCGGATACGCGTTCTTCTGGGCGACGATGCTCGGCCTCGTCGTGATGCTTGCGGCCGGCAGGGAAGCGACGTGGGCCGCCTATAGCGTTGCCGTCGGCGGCGGCTTCTTCGTCGGGATGATGTACGGCTCATTCCCGCCAGGCGTCATCAGCAACCAGGATGCATGGGGCATGGCGTTCGTGATGGCGCCGTTCAGCGCATCCGCCGCTGCCTATCTGCTT
This sequence comes from Vicinamibacteria bacterium, assembly GCA_025938035.1. The sequence goes on along the minus strand of JAICQE010000066.1, from coordinate 2,720 downwards.
CGTCATCCACCGGCAGTCGACACGCTTCCGCTGACCATCGGAGCCGGTGCCCTGGCCGGCCTGCTGCTCATGGGCGTCATGGGGATCCTGCTCGTGAAGCTCTGGGACGAGTCCGAAGGGATCGCCGAGCTCGGCGTGCTGTATCTCCACAACGCTGTCTTCGCGAAGCAGGCCGTCGCCTGCTTCGACCGTGCCATCGCGATGAGGGACGACAACGCGAAGTACTACAACCTGCGCGGCGTGGCGTTGTCGCGGGCGGGCGACGCACAGCGCGCGGCCGCCGATTGGGACACGGCGACGGCTCTTGCGCCAAACGACCCGGAGCCGTATGTGAATCGCGGCGTCGATGCGCTGCGCCGCGGCGACGAGCGCGACGCGATTCGATCGTTCGAAGCGGCCATTCAAAAGGATCCGAAGCACGGACGTGCGCACGGGTATCTGGCGATCGCGCTGGAACGGCTCGGCGACCTCACGCGCGCCTTCGAGCATTACGACCGGTCCACCACGCTCGCGCAGGACGATCCGAAAGTGTTTTGCGACCGCAGCGACGCACACTTCCGCAAGGGGGATTACGCCGCGGCGCTCAACGATGCCGAACGCGCCGTACGCAATCAGAGTCATCGCGGCAGTGCGTACGCCGCCCGCGGCCGGGCGCTGGCGAGGCTCGGTCGAGCGGGCGAAGCGCGCGTCAGTTTCGAGGAGGCGATCGAACTTGGCGTCGAACCTGCTCTTCACGAAGAGGCGCTGCGCACGTTGGAGGACTTGCGAGACGAGGAAGGGGCTGAGGCGGAGGCGTGATACCCCGCCTCAAGCTGGCGCTGCTCATTCTCGAGGGGTATGTCTACCTCACCCTGATTGCCGCGATCTTTCTCTCCGCGTCAGGGTTCCTGGTGTGGGGGCTTCTCGCGCGGCGTCCCTTTGTGGCCGTCGTCGCGATTCTGGTGGGCGTCCCGGTTGCGCTGACGACGGCGCGCGCGCTCAGGGCGTTGTGGCTGGTGTCGGGCGACGCCGAAGGCGTCGAGATTGGATCTGCCTTCGGCCCACGGCTTTTTTCCGCGGTTCAGGAGATCGCGCGGAAGGTCGGCGCGCCGCGCGTGCATCGCATGCTCGTCGGGAGCGCCCACAACGCCACGGCGCTCCAGGCTCGCTACGGGTGGATACCGTGGCGCCGGAACACGCTGATCCTCGGTTACCCGTTGCTGGCGACGCTGACGACGGATCAGGTGCGGGCGGTGATCGCACATGAACTGGCACATCTGACGCACGCGCACGGCCGGTTCTCGGGTTGGGTGCATCGCACGCGCCGGATGTGGATCCAGCTGCTGGACGTGCTCGAGCGGCACCGTTCGGTGCCTGCGCACGTCTACTTCCTCTATCGCTTCTACGTGCCGAGGCTGAATCGCCACGCCGCCGCGGTGTCGCGGCAGCATGAAGTCATTGCCGACCGTCTGGCAGCAGAGGTGGCCGGAGCCCAGGTGGCTGCGCAGGCGCTCCTGGCCATCGAGATCGGTACATACGTCCTCGAGCAGGGCTACTGGACGCGGTTCTACGAGCGCGTCGAGCAGGAGGCCGAGATCCCCAATCCGTACGCGGCAATGGCTCCAGGGATCTGGTCAGACGTGGAGGACAAGCCGGCGCTGATGAATCGCCTGCTCGCCGAGGTGACTCAGGCGTCGGATACTCATCCGGCGCTGAGCGATCGGCTGCGGGCGATCGGTCAGAGCCCCCGATGGCCGGATGCGCCTGCGGCATCAGCGGCGGACGATTTCTTCGGGCCACAGAAGATGGAAGTCGCCGGAATGGTGGCGAGAGAATGGATGGACGATCGTGGTCCGGACTGGCGCCGCCGGCACGACGAGATGCGTCAGCGCCGTGCGCGCCTTGCCGTGCTCGACGGAGTCGTGATGCCAACAGCGGATCAGGCGTTCGAGCACGGCTCGCTGCTGGAGGAGGACGGCCAGTACGACGCGGCTCTGCAACGGTATCGCACGGCCCACGATGCGGGCCACGCCGCCGCCGGCCTCGCCGCCGGCCGGCTGCTTCTCGATCGCGGCGATCACTCCGGCATCGCGCTGATCGAAGCGGCCATGGATGCCGATCGAGCGCTCGGTGAACAGGGCTGCGCCGCGATTGTCGATTTTCTGGAGGACCATGGACGGCGCCTTGACGCGCATCGCTACCGGACGCGGCTGAACCGGGAAGCGGCGGCGGCAAAGATCGCGCGGCGCGAGCGCAGCCAGCTGTCGGTTGTGGATCGGTTCGCCGCGTGCGCGGATCGCCAGATCGATCGGACGGCCCTCGCGCGGATGGTGCAGGCCGAGCCTGCAGTGGTGCGGGCGTACCTGGCCACGAAAGAGCTGCACCACTCGAACGGCACGCAGACCGTGTTCGCGGTCTTCTCGAAAAACGGCGACGTTGCCGGGCTGACGGACCGCCTTCGCCAGCGCGAGGCCGTGCCGAACCGCGTCGTCGTTGTCGTTCTCGGCCGGCACAGCGCGCAGATCGAATCAGTGCTTCGCGACGTCCCCGGCGCGCTCGTCTTCGAGCGCTAACGGGGGGCGGACGTTGTCACGTCCGCCTGGCGCGCCCCACGGCCACTCAACTACGGCGCATTCATGCGCTTCACAACCTCCGCCGTGATATCGAGCGCGGGATTGGCCCAGGCGAGGAGGCCGCTGTCCTCGTTCAGCACGAACAGGAAGCCGCGCTCTTTCGCCACC
>JAICQE010000121.1 GCA_025938035.1 Vicinamibacteria bacterium | reverse complement strand
GTTCTTTTCTTTTCTCTCCCTTCCCGGGGGGGGCGCGGCGCGCGCGCGCGCCCTCCCCCCACCCCCCCCCACCAACCCCCCCGCGGCTGTGCCGTGGCCCCCCCCCGCGCCTCCTGATCTCGTCGTCCTCCCGAACAGTACCGGGGAGGTCTCGACGATTGCGCGGCTCTGCCACGAACACCGCGTGCCGCTGGTCGTACGGGGCGCGGGCACCGGTTATACAGGCGGCGCCGTGCCGACGCGCGGCGGCGTCGTGCTCTCGATGGAGCGCCTCAATCGCATTCTCGAGATCGACGAAATCAACCTGCTGGCCGTCGTCGAACCACACGTGATCACCGGCGATCTTCAGCGCGCCGTCGAGGCCGTGGGACTGTTTTATCCGCCGGATCCCGCAAGCCTGGAAACATCGTCGATCGGCGGAAACGTCGCCGAGTGCGCCGGTGGTCCACGGGCGTTCAAATACGGCACGACGAAGCGGTACGTCCTGGCGCTCGAGGCTGTACTGCCTGGCGGAGAAGTCATTCACACCGGCTCGAAGGCCGTAAAGAACGTCGTCGGCTACGACCTGACGCAGCTGCTGGTCGGGTCCGAAGGCACGCTGGCCATCATCACGAAGATCACCCTGCGGCTGATACCCAGACCGCCCGCGCGTGCGACGCTGGCGGCTTCCTTTCGGAACGTGCCCCAGGCGGTGGACGCCGTCACCGCGCTGCTCACCGAACGTGTTGTACCGGCTGCGATTGAACTGATCGACGCCGACTGTCTTCGTCAGGCCGAGCAGTACGCGGGAAAGCGCATTTCCTCAGGCGAAGCGGTCCTGATCGTCGAATGCGATGGAACGCCCGCCGCCGTCGCCGAGGAAATCGATCGGGTGACACGCGCCTGCTCGGCGGTCGGCGCCGTCGAGGTGAAACAGTCGGCGAGCGATGAGGAGCGCGAGGAGCTGTGGACGATCCGCCGCCAGGTTTCGCTGGCCTTGCGAGCAACCGGCCTCCTCAAGATCAATCACGACGTGGTCGTTCCGCGCGGACGCATCCCGCAGCTCTTCGACGTCGTGGACGAACTCAGGCACCGGTTCGATTTGCGAATCGCCTGCTTCGGCCACGCGGGGGACGGCAACATACACGTGAATCTGATGATTCGCCGTGATGACGCCGGCGAAATGGCCAGGGCCAAGCAGGCCGAGCGCATCCTCTTCGAGCGCGTGGTCGCGCTCGAAGGCTCGATCAGCGGCGAGCACGGCATCGGCTTCGCCAAGGCACCCTATCTGGCGCTCGAGCTGGACGCCGCACAGATTGCGCTGCTCAAACGAGTCAAGCAGGCATTCGATCCGCACGGCATCCTGAACCCGGGCAAGATCTTCTCGTAACAGCGAGTTGGCCGTTGGAAAAGCATCCTTACGGCACAAGCCGCTTCAACTCCTCGAGCCAGTGCTGGACGACGATGAGCTGAGGCGGCGGCGGCGCGGCGCCTTCGCCGCGCGACTCCTTGATCAGCAGGAATCGGCGGCCGTCGGGCGACACGTCGTACATCCGGCCCGTCTGCGGCGAGAGGTACGTGCCTTTCAGGACAACGGTTGGCGTTCCTGGCGTAAACGAGCTGCCTGGCCCGATCGGCGCTGCCATGATCACGCCGGGAGGCAGGTAATAGAACAGCTCGCGACCATCGCGGCTCCACAGCGGTCGCGTGCCGCCACCGGCCGACACCTGCCATCGTCCGGAGTTCACGTTCGGGAAGGGGCGGACGTAGATCTCGTCGCGGCCGGATTCGTTCGACTGATAAGCGAGCCAGCGGCCGTCCGGCGACACCACGCCATTCGACTCGGAGTGGGGCTCGGCGAGCAGCGGCGTTGGCGCGGTCTTCGCCTCGGTGTCCACGATCTGAAGGTCGTAGGGCGCCGCGGCTGACGGATGCAGCAGCAGCTGCTTGCCGTCCGGAGTGAAGGACACTGGCATGAAGGTCCCCTTGTCCGGCGTGACGCGTGTTGGGGTCCCGCTTCCGTCGGCCGCCTGGATGAACACGGGCTCAGCGCCGATCCCCGCCATCGAAAACGCGATCCGCGTCCCGTCGGGCGTCCATACGGGGGCGCGATTAATGCCCGGGGTGAACGTCAGCCGGGTCAGCGTCTTTCGCGTCAGGTCCCACGTCCAGATATCGTTCTGGTCGTCGCGGATGTCCAGCGCAACACGGCCGCCGTCCGGCGAGAGCCGGGCGTACGCGTAGGCGCGAGGCGGGACGTTCGTTTCTTCCTCGCGCCCCTGCCTGTCTACCCAGACGACGGTTCGCCTGGGGGTCGCCGCCGCACCTGCAACGTAGGTCAAGGTGCCGTTTGCGCTGACGGCGAAGCTGGCGGCACCACCGGACTTCGTGATGATGCCTTCCACCACCGCGACGGGATTACCCCGCGCCTCGAGCCGATCGAGATCGAAGCGCACGGCGCGCAGCGTTCCGGCGTTGCCGTAGACGATGTGTCCCGACTCTACGTAAACCGGGAATCCGCCGCCGCGGACGATCACACGGTGCTCGCGGGAGCGCAGGTCGAGCAGTGCAATCTGCATGTTGTCCGGCTGGGCGTCGCTTGGAAAGATGGTGAACAGAAGCGCGCGGCCGCCCGGCAGCAAGTACGGAAAACGGTGCGCGAGCTCGCCGTTGGCCTGGTCGGCTTTGGTGAGCGCTTCGGGTGTGCCGCCAGGCGCGACCCGCATCAGTCCGGCGGCAGAAGTCCCGAAGATGATCGAGTCGTCGGGCGACCATGCCGCGCCAACGTATCCTGCACCGGTCGGCAGGTTGGCGATCTGAAGTGGTGGCCCGCCGTTGATCGAGACCTTCTTGATCATTTGTTCAGTCGGATCACCGAAGCCAATCCACTGGCCGTCGGGCGACATCATGAGATGGAGGGGGTTCCTGATATTGGCCGCGATGGGAGCTGGCGCAAGCTGATCGAGCGCCCGGAGATACAGGCGCACGTCCCCTTGGGTATCGGCGGTGTAGGCGACATGGCGGCCGTCCGGAGTCACGACGACGTCGGTGCCTGCCGCGCCGCCAAACCGCGCGCTGGGGTCGGAATGCAGGATCGCCATGCGGTCGACAGCGGGCGGCGCGGGCCTGGTGAGCAGCGATGTCACGACGGCTGCAAGTGCGGCGGCCGTCACGGCCGCGATCGCGACGGTGGCGACCGTTCGCGCCGATCGACGAGGGACGATCACCTGCGACACGGTCGGCACGGGCGTCTCGGTGTTGAACGCGCCGCTCAAGGCGAGTCGCGCGTCGCCGATGTCGCGGATGCGGTGCGCCGGGTCCTTCATGAGGCAGTGCCGAATCGTCATCCGCACGGCGGCTGGCAGATCCGGCGGCAGCGCCTCCCATTCGGGATCCGTCTTGATGACGGAGGCGAGCACATCGGTCACGTCGCCGCCCTCGAACGCGCGCCTGCCCGTCAGCATCTCGAACAGCACGCAGCCGAACGCCCAGATGTCCGCGCGCTTGTCCACGATGCGACCGCGCGCCTGTTCGGGCGCCATGTACGCGGCGGTGCCCATAATCGTGCCGATGCCGGTCACCGCCGGTGTGGTCAGCGTCGGCGACATCGAGGCGGAGCCTGACGTGCTCGCGCTGCTCTCGACAACCTTGGCCAGGCCGAAGTCGAGCACCTTCACTGTGCCGTCCGGACGGACCTTGATGTTGGCGGGCTTGAGATCGCGATGGATGATGCCCGATTCGTGCGCGGCTTCGAGCGCCGCTGCAATCTGTCGGGCAATGAGAAGCGTTTCCTCGACCGTCAGCGGTCCTTCCGCGATGCGATCGGCGAGGGTCGGGCCCTCGACCATTTCGAGCGCGAGGGCCGAGACGCCGCCCGCCTGCTCGAATCCGAAGATGCTGGCAATGTTCGAATGATTGAGCGCGGCCAGGACCTGCGCCTCGCGTTCGAGGCGCGCGAGGCGGTCGGAATCCAGCGAGAAGGCGTCAGGCAGGATCTTCAGCGCGACGTCACGGTGCAGCCGCGTGTCACGGGCGCGATAGACCTCTCCCATGCCACCCGCGCCGATGGCGGCGATGACTTCGTACGGGCCTATCTGGGTGCCGGGAGTGACGGACACGAATCGGGCGCATCCTATCGCATTTTCTGAATGGCGAAGACTTTTCGTAGCAAGATCTTCTGTAGTAGCGAGATCTTCAGTAGGGCACCCGTCAGCGGGCCAATGAGCGCATGGAAAAAACCGTCGCGGTGGTCGGCGCATCAAGCAGCCGCTCGAAATTCGGAAACAAGGCGCTGCGTGCGTTTGCGGCGCAGGGTTACCGCGTACTGCCGATCAACCCCAATGAACCGCAAGTCGAGGGCCTCAAGACCTACGCCTCCGTTCTCGACGTGGCCGAGCCGATCGACATGGCCACGGTGTACGTTCAGCCGGAGGTGACGCTGCGCCTGCTCGACGAGTTCGCACAAAAAGGGATTGCCGAGATCTGGATCAACCCCGGCGCCGAAGACGCGGCGGTGATGGCGGAGGCGCGGCGGCGGAAGATGAACGTCATCTTCGCGTGCAGCATTATCGGCATCGGCCGGCATCCGGGCGAGTTTTGATGGGGGAGTCGTGACGACGATTCGCTTGCGGCAGAACGGCCCATATGTGATCGACGGTGACGAGGTGCGCATCGTCGACTGGAACGGGCAGGAATATCGGAGCGAGAGGCGGCCTGTCGCGTTATGCCGCTGCGGCGCGTCCACGAAGAAACCCTTCTGCGACGGCACGCACTCCAAGGTCGGGTTTCAGGCGGCGGAAGCCGCGGTCGGGCCGGCAGCTGAGGACAAGCCGGCGCAACCCTGAGGCTGATCCGGCTGAAGCCGGGCTCCACGTCACGGCTGCTGCTGCAGCTTCGAGATCTGCCCGAGCAGCGTCCGCGCCCGTGCCCGCATTTCTGCATCGTGCGGACGAGCGAGAATCGGACCGAGCAGCGCGCGGGCGGGCGGAACTTCGCCAAGCGCGAGCATCGCCGCCGCGAGCTGCAGCGCGGCGTCCTGGTTGTCCGGAACGGCTTTGACCAGCGGCGTCAACAGCTCCCGCATCCTCACAAAGTCGCCGGTACGGCCGTACACCGCTGCCAGCATCTGGGTGGCCGCCGGGTAGCCCGGGCGAAGGATGAGCGCGCGTTCGAGCGCCGCACGGGCACGCTCCATCATCGAGGCGTCAAGCGCAGGGTCCGTCGCCAGCGCCCAGCCATACTCGAACTGCACCGTCTCGATATCCGGACCCGCGGCGGCCGCTCGTTCGAGCAGCGACAGGCCTTGCGGCCGGTTTCCCATTCGAATGCGAAGGACCCCGAGCGTGGCCAGCGCACGCGGCAAATCGCCACGCACCTGCAGCGCTCTTTCCAGCCGCGGTATCGCCTCCGGGCCACGCTGTAAGTGCGACAGAAGGTCGGCGAGCCACGCGTCGGTTTCCGCGGCGTCGATCGCTGTTGCCTCGGCGGTGACACGCGTGATCACCGCGTCGCGCAACGTGACCTCGTCGTAACCGGCCCGGGGGACGTGGGCCTGGATGTCGGCGTCCAGCCTGTCGAGAGGCATCGCATACGTTCCACGTACGCTGCCGTCGGCGCTCTCACCATCAGCCAGCCGGCGCGCCAGCCACACGAGCGCTTCGAATCGTGCCGGCTCGGCGTGCCGGGCATGGTGCACGACAGCCCAGGACTGCGCGTACAACAGGTCACGCTCGGGACCATCCTGTGTGTACTGCTTCGAGGTCCGGTCGATCGCAAACAGCTGCGGCAGGCTCAGGCGGCGCTTCCGCAGCAGCGCGACATGCCGTGCAACCGGTTTGCCGACGACGACCCGCTGCCCGTCAGCCGTCACCTCCATGGTGCTGAAGTACTCGGCGAGTCCTTCATGGAACCACAAGGGCGTGCGCGGGAATGCGTTGTTGAGGAGGAAGTGGGAAAACTCATGGAAGACGATCGGGAACGCGCGTTCGCCGGCCTCGACGTTCATCGTGATGTAGTTGACGTCCGCGCCGTCGACGAAAAAACCGTCAACCGGCACGGTGCGCGCGTTGGCGATCGGCATGAACGGGCGATACGACTGAGCGTCCGGGAAGACGATGACGACGACGGGTGCGCTGGCGGCGGGCACCGCGTCCGGCAGCAGCTGTGTGACAACGCCGCGGAACTGCTCGAATCGGAGTGCGACGTCGCGCAGCCGGGCCGGCGGCACGTCGCCGATGACGCGAAAGTGATCGGTGCGCACCTCGCGCCATTCGGCGGCCGCTGGGAGCGGGGCACCGAGGAGGATAGACGCCGCGAAGAGAAGAAACCGACCCATTCGACTATTTGCGAATCAGCGTCGGGCTAGGGCACGTATCCGTCCGGCAGCAGCTCCAGGGCGACCGCAATCGTGCGCGTCCCCTCTTGCCGCGTCGTCAGCAGTGCCGGCGCCGGGACCTGCGCACCACACGAGATGGCGCCGCCGGTCTGCGATCGAAACGTCACGAACATGATCGACGCCAGGCTCGGCGCCGACGCCCGCGTGGCGCCCTGCGGCGTACCGATCACAACCACGACCCCGCTGCGGGTGCACTCGATTCCCTGGATCGTTCCCTGAATGCGTTGCTCGCCTGGTTGCACGTTGCGCAGTTGCAGAATCAATCCTTGATTCTTCGCCACCGGCGGCGGCTGAGGGTCCGGGGTGCGCGCGGAGCCGCTCTGCGCGTCGGCAGGAGGCGCGGGGGGAGGATTGCCAAGCCGCTCGCGCACCTCAGCCAGCTCGCCGAGGAGGGCGCGTGCCTGCTCCTTGCGGGGATCGGTTCCGCCGGCGAGCACGGGGCCGAGGAGCGCCCGCGCGCCGTCTGGATCCTCGAGGCGGAGCAGCGCTTCCGCCAGCATCAGCGCGGCTTCGTGATCGGCCGGGTTCGCCCTGACCATTGGCGTCAGCGCACCGCGGACCGCGGTGTATTCGCCTTGATTGAGAAAGGCACGCATGGTGGCAAGCACGGCGACACGGCCGGGAAGCCTGAGCTGGTAGTTCGACCGTGACAATGCGGCGACGACGTCGGGTCTCGTCTTGAGCGCCTTCTCCAGGCGTACCGCTCCCTCCTCCGGGCGCCCGATCGTCATCTGCACCCCGCCGAGCCACGCCTCGACCTCCCCCTCGTCGGCCGGCATCGGATTACGGCCCAGCGTCGTAGTGATCGGGTCTTTGAAGTCGAAGCTGGTTGCCTGATAAATCTCGCGGCGCGTGTAGGCCTGCACCTCGCGCTCGAGGTCAGGGATCGTCATGCCGTACGCCTCGAGGACGGCCTGCTCAGGCGCCATGCCCGCAGCAAGCTTGAACGCCAGGTCGATGAGGGCGTCGCGGCGGCGCGGCATGCCGTGCAACGCATGGTGAACCATCGCCCACGACTGCGCATACATCACGGAGCGCTCCGGCGTATCGCTCGAATAGATCGGCGATGCCGCGGTAATCGATAACAGCTTCGCCAGCGGGAGCCGGCGCTCGCGAAGCAGCTCGACGTGCTGCGGGACCGGTTTGCCGATCACGGCGCGGCGGCCGTCGCCCGACACCTCCAGCGTGCTGTAGTACTCGGCGAGGCCTTCGTTGAACCACAGCGGCGCGGCACCGAAGACGTTGCGGAGCAGGTAGTGCGAGTACTCGTGGTAAATGCCGCGATAGGCGTCGTCGCCGGCGTCGAGGTTCAGCGTGATGTAGATCCCTCTGGGACCGGCAACGAACAGGCCGCCGACGGGTACCCGGCGCCCGTTCGCCATCGGCATGAACGGCCTGTACGAACGCTCGTCGGGAAACGCGAGCACAATGGCCGAGACACCCTGTGCGGCGTCGATGGTGGCCTGATTGAGCGTCGCGATGACCTCGCGGAACTGCTCGATCCGAAGCGCGACGTTCTTCAAGTCGCGCGCCGACACGTTGCCGGCGACCTGATGGTGCTTGGTACGAAGCGCAAGCCACTCGGCCGCTGCCGCGACCGGGGTGAACGCAACTATCGACGCCGCGAGAAACAGGATGCGCCGCACGCTCGTGCGGGCAGAGTATCACCCCTGAGCAGCCAATAGAGATCGCTGACTTATGTCCAGTATTTCTACGATGGCTCAGGCACAGTATTGTGGGGTCAGGTGGGAACAGTGTGTGACCACACCTGGCTGCAGTTTCTCACAAGATAACTGCGGCGGCGGGTATTGCGATTACCTCTGTTCCTGCGAGGGCACTTACAAAAGCGGGACCTTGCCGAAACCACGGCGGTCCACACGCCTTTGCCGGAATTCTTGAAGTGCCCCTTCGGATTAGGAGTTGTCAGAATGAGTCGACTGATAACGATCCTCCTAGCGATCAGCAGCGTCAGCCTTGTTGCGGCTCAGCAAGCCGCTCCCGTCATTCAATTCGAAGTCGCCTCGGTTAAGGTCAACGCGAGCGGCGATACAGAGAGTACGTGGACGTTCCCGCCATCCGGGCGGATTCACATGACGAATGTGACATTGAGGGAGATCGTCATCCAAGCGTTCCAGCTCAACCGTCAATTAGCTCGATTTGCTTTGGTTGGAGGGTTGGAAAGTTTCATGAGGACTCGCTTCGACATCAGCGCAAAACCTCCTGATGACGCACCCGCGGGTCAGACGCCCGCGATGCTTCGGGCACTGCTGACCGAACGATTCGGCCTCCGCACACACACGGAAAAACGTGATACGCCGGTGTACGCGTTGAAGGTCACAAGTCCCGGACGTTTTGGTCCCAAATTTCGTCCTTCGCAGCACAATTGCGATGAATGGATGAAGGTGGCCCGGCAAGGGAATGTCGTTGAGCCGGCGGACGCCAATGGAAAGAGCTGGTGCCGATCAAACCCATTTGATCGCGATGGAATATCTGCTCGGGGCGCAGGCACCATTGCACAACTGATTCGGAGTGTTCAAGCGTTCACGGATCGGCCGATCGCGGACATGACAGGTCTCAGTGGGAATTTCGAATGGGACGTGAAATTCGTATCCACTTCTCTGGGTCGCGCACCCGGTTCCAGCGTTCCGGAAGTGTTTACCGCCTTCCGTGAGCAACTTGGATTAACGCTGGAAGCCCAAACTGCGGCACAAGACGTACTCGTGATTGATCAAGTAGAGATGCCGACTCCGGACTGACCGGACGACACCCGGCTCCCGAGGGAGCGTTCGATCGTGGAGATTCCCGCCATGACCGCCGCGACCACGCGGTCGCAGCGGGCGAGGCCGAACGTGAACGCGCTGGCGGCGGCCGCACCGGCGTGATCGAGCAGGTCCCGCTGGAGCGCTGCGCGCGCGCGTGAAAGCCGTGTTTTCACGACATCCTCGCTGACATCCAGGGCCTGTGCCGTCTCTGACGTGCTGAGCCCCTCGACCTGCCGGAGGACGAACACCTCACGGTATCCGTCGCCCAGCCGGTCCACGGCCGACTCGAGCAGCGCCCCGAGCTCACGCGCAAACGCCTGCCGCTCGGGGTCAGGGCTGGGCTGGATCGGCATCAGGGTCTCCACGAACGAATCCTCGAGCGGCTCGTAGCGGCCGCGGCGCCGCACGCGCGCCAGCGCTTCGTGCACGGCGATCTTCGTCAGCCATGTCGCAAACTGCGCCCGGCCGTCGAACTGCCGCAGGTGCGTGTACGCGTTCACGTATGCCTGCTGCATGACATCTTCCGCTTCGCTGTCATCGCGCAGGATGGCGCGAGCCGCGCGGTAGATCCGCTCGTTGTGACGCCGCATGAGGATCTCGAACAGGGCAGTTTCGCCGCCGATCACGCGCGCCACGACCTCCTCGTCGGACAGCGACGCGAACGGCGCCACGAGCGGGGCAGCGGCAGCAGGGGAAACAGGGGCCATCACATCTTCAGAGTAACAAGCCGGCAAAAGGTGACAACGGCTCCACTGTTTACGGGACGTATCCGTCCGGCACCAGCTCGATCGCCACGGCGACGGTGGAATCCGCTTCGCTCCGCCAGGTCAGCAGGGCAGGAACTGCGGGCTGAGGGCCGCACGAAACGCTTCCGCCTGTTTGCGACCGAAAGGTGGTGAATTCGACCGAGGGGAAGCTCGCCGCGCTGGCGCGAACGGTGCCCGTTGGCCCTTGGAGGACCAGCACCACGCCCTTCTCGGAACACACAATGGCCTGGAAGATTCCGTAGGTCCGCTGTTCCCCGGGCCGCAGCGGTCGAAGCGGCAGGATAACGGACGGCTGCGACGACGAGCGCGCATCGGTTGCCGTCGACTCCGTCCTCTGCTCGAGACTCGGCGCGGCGACAGAAGGACGGCTGCTTCCCGCCTGTGACCTGTTCTGAACGGTCGCGATCTGCCCGAGCAACGTACGCGCCTGACGGCGCGCGTCTTCGTCGGGCGACGCGGCAAGGATGGGTCCCAGCAGCGCGCGCGCGCCGGCCATATCGTTCAGACCGAGAAGCCCGGCCGCCAGAATCAAGGCGGCATCGTGATCGCCCGGCGAGATCTTCACCATCGGGCCGAGCAGATCGCGAACCTTCGCATACTCGTCGCGCTGCAGGTAGACGTAGCCGAGCAGACGCTGCGCCGCCGGATACCCCGGGCGCAGAGAGATGGCTTTCTCGAGCGCCAACGCAGCGTCGGCGAGGCCTGCTGCATCGCGCGCGCCATCGGTTGCCAGCGCATAGGCGTAGGTAAAGTGTGCGACTTCGTTCGACGTACTGGCCGCCGACGCCTTCGCCAGAGAGGGCAGGGCCTCCTCGTATTTCCCCTGTCGCCAGCGCAGCAGACCAAGCGCCGCATGAGCCTGCGCGAGGTCCGGACGTGCTTTGAGGCTTTTTGCGAGCAGCGCTTCGGCGTCACTGTCACGCTGCCGCTGATGGACGAGAAAGTCGCCAAGCCATGCGTCCACTTCCGCGTCCGCAAGTCGTACGGCGTTTCCCGTCACCTTGGTGACCAGGCTCTTGGTGAAATCAACCTCGAGGTGCTGATAGATCTGCCTTCGTACGTATGCCTGCACCTCGCCATCGAGCTGGTCCAACGGCAGTGCATACGTGGCGCGCAGACTGTCTTCCAGACCGCCGCCCGCCGCGAGGCGTTGTGCGAAGCCAATCAGCTGTTCGCGCCGGCGCGTCTCGTCGTGCAGGGCATGGTGGACGACGGCCCACGACTGTGCGTACAGCAGGCTTCGCGGCAGCCCCTCGGTGGTGTACTCCTTCGAGCCGGGACTGATCGAAAAGAGCTGTGAGAGCGGCATGCGCCGCTCGCGCAGCAATTGCACGTGCCGGGCGATAGGCTTGCCAATCCGCGCCGTTCGTCCGCCATTCGCGACCTCGAACGTGCTGTAGTACTCCGCCAGCCCTTCGTTGAACCAGAGCGGAGCGTTCGCGAACACACCTCGCAGCAGCAGGTGCGAGTATTCGTGGAAGACAACCGCGAACGACTCGTGGCCGGCTTCGAGGCTCACGGTGATGTAGTTGACGTCCTGACCGCCGAGGAACATGCCGGCAACCGGCACGGTGCGTCCGTTGACACGCGGCATGAACGGGCCGTGCGACCGCTGATCCGGGAAGACGATCACCACGACCGGCGGGCTTCCGCCGCGGAGGGCCGACGGAATCAGCTGGGTGACCACCTCGTGGAACTGCTCGAACTGCAGGGCAACGTCGCGCAGCTGCCCCTGCGAAACGTCGCCGATGATTTGAAAGTGTTCGGAACGGAGCGACCGCCATTCGGCAGCCGCCGGGCGGGGAATTGTCGCGAGCAGCAGCGCCGTGAAGGCGATTACGCGCCGCACGAGGGAGCAGGGTATCACTGGTCCCTGCCCCCTGCCCCCTGCCCCCTGATCCCTGATCCCTGATCCCTCGTCCCGGATCAGGCTACCGAACTTCGACTTCCACCGGGCTCGCGAGCGTAGGAGTCACTTCGGACCCAGACGCGAGCTCAACGTCCTTACCGCGCGTGGCCAGCACCGCGCCGGTTCCGGCGGCGCCGCCAATCGCCGCGCCTTTGGCCGCGCCCGAACCGCCGCCGAGAAGGCCGCCAATCGCCGCGCCGATGCCGGCGCCGGCGCCGATCTTCGTGGCGTCCTCGCTCTTCGTGGCTTCACCCTCGAAGGCCACCGGATTCGTCCGCAACGATTCACGACGTCCGTCGATGACGACCGACGTGAAACGCAACGCCAGGCGCGAGCGCCCCTTTACCCGGCCGGCGCGGTCGACTTCGCTCACTTCGCCGTTGACGACGGTGCCGGCCGGCAGGATGGTTTCGCCTTCGACCATCACCGCTCGACGCAGCCGCGCGGTCACCGGCGTTTCGACCTGCGCCGTCTCGCTCGACACCGCGGTCGTCAATTCGAGCGGCAGCGCCGTGCCGGCGGGAATCGTCACAAAGCGCACGACCGGAGCCGGCCGTGGGGCGGGCGCCGCATTCACGCGCGGCGCTTCAGCCGCGATCGGAGCGGGCCGCGTTTCGACCCTGGCCGGCTGCGATGTGCGTGGCCGGCTCGTCGTTCCTACAGCGTCCCTGTTCGGGGACACGTCAGCGGGCGCCGGCTGAAGGTTCGCCGGTGTGCCCGGTTCTTGAGGCACCGTGACGGTCGTCCCGTCGGGTTGCGGGCTATCCTGCGGGTTTTCGGCCGATTTTTCGCCACAGCCGGCCGCGAACGCGGCACTGAGCACGGCTACGGCGATCCACTGATTCTTCATCTGGTTCCCCCTGTAGTCCGGCTTAGTTCAAGGATCGGTCCAGCCCGCCAGGGGGGTATTTGCCCGATTAATATGAGTTATCGTGTCTGAACGACTATCAATTTGACTGATAGAACCTCGACAGGGCAGACTGAACGACATGCCAAGCCAACGCACGGGCGCCCAAATCATCTGGGAATGCCTTGTTCATGAAGGGGTAAACACCGTTTTCGGGTATCCGGGCGGAGCCATTCTGCCGGCGTACGACGCCATGCTGGATTACCCGGTTCGGCACGTTCTGGTCCGGCACGAGCAGGGCGCCACGCACATGGCCGACGGCTATGCGCGAGCGGGGGGCGGCGTCGGTGTGGCAATTGCGACTTCGGGGCCTGGTGCGACAAATCTGGTCACCGGCATCGCGACCGCGATGATGGACTCGGTGCCGATGGTCTGCATCACCGGTCAGGTGCCGAGCAAGCTGATTGGCTACGACGCGTTCCAGGAAACCGACATCACCGGTATCACTCTGCCCATCACCAAGCACAGCTACCTCGTCACGCGCATCGAAGACATCATGCCGGCGATGAAGGAGGCCTTTCTGCTCGCGAAGTCCGGACGGCCCGGCCCGGTGCTCGTGGACATCACCAAGGATGCGCAGCAGGCGAAGATGGATTGGGCGTGGGATCCGCGGCCGGTGACGATGCGGGGCTATCGCCCTAAGCTGGATGTCTCGAAGAGCGAGCTGGCGAAGGCGGTTGACCTGATCAAGGGCGCACGCAAGCCGGTCATCCTCGCCGGACAGGGCATCCTGCAGAGCGGTGCGATGGCTGAAGTGCGCCAGTTCGCCGAACGGATCAATGCACCGGTGGCGCTCACGCTGCTCGGTATCGGCGCCTTCCCGGCCAGCCACGAGCTCAACATCGGCATGATGGGCATGCATGGCGAGGCCTGGGTCAACCATGCGATCCAGGAAGCGGACCTGCTCCTCGCGTTCGGCATGCGTTTCGACGATCGCGTCACCGGCAATATCAAGACCTACGCGCTGAACGCCAGGAAGATTCACATCGACATCGACCCGTCGGAGATGAACAAGAACGTGAGGGCCGACGCCGCGATCGTGTCGGACCTTCGCGAGGCGCTCAAGGATCTGCTCGACGCGGTTGCGCCGAAGGACCACGGACCGTGGCTGAAGTACATCGAGTCGATGAAAGGGGATTCGGCCGTCCGCGATATTCAGACGCTCCCGGACAACGGGCATCTCTATGCCGCGCACGTCATCAACGACATCTGGCGTCTGACCGACGGCAAGGCGATCGTCTGCACCGATGTCGGTCAGCATCAGATGTGGGAAGCGCAGTACTACCACCACGAAGAACCGCGGACGCTCATCACCTCCGGCGGTCTCGGGACCATGGGCTTCGGGCTGCCGGCGGCCATCGGCGCCAAGCTCGCCAAGCCCGACGCGGAGGTCTGGGCGATCGTCGGCGACGGCGGGTTCCAGATGACCGCCGCGGAGCTCTCGACCGCGGCGCAGGAAAACGTCAAGGTCAACGTCGCCGTGATCAACAACGGCTACCTGGGCATGGTCCGGCAGTGGCAGGAGTTCTTCTACGAACGGCGCTACGCGGCCACGCCGCTGCGCAGTCCCGACTTCGTCAAGCTGGCTGAAGCGCACGGCCTTGTCGGCCTGCGCGCCGAGAAGCGGCCGGAAGTCGCCGACGTCGTCTCACGTGCCCGCGCCGCCGAGGGAACGGTGCTGATCGATTTCCGCGT
>JAICQE010000045.1 GCA_025938035.1 Vicinamibacteria bacterium | reverse complement strand
GGTCGGCTTCCACACCGACGGTGACGACGTCACCTACGAGGCGATGAAGGGGAAGGTGACGGAGGAGCTCAAGCGGCACTTCCGTCCCGAGTTCATCAACCGCATCGACGAGATCATCGTCTTCGAGGCGTTGACCGACGACGACCTGCGCCGCATCACGTCGCTGCTGATCGATCAGTTGAACGCCAACCTGACGGACCGGCGCATGAAGATCAACGTCGCGCCGGAGGTGATCGACTGGATCATCGACAACACGCTGAAAGACCGGTCCTACGGCGCGCGCCCCCTCCGGCGCGCGATTCAGCGCCACATCGAGGACCCGCTGTCGGAAGAGCTCATCCGCGGCCATCTCCGCGACGGCGAAATCGACGTGTTCCTCGAATCCGGCCAGCTGTCGTACCGGCCAGCCGGCGAGCTGGCGGGCAGCCGACGGCTGGTCTGACGCGAACGCCCAACTCCCGATTCCCCACCCGTAAATTTCCGGGCTGACGTGGGAGTAGGGGGCTGGAGGTTGGCGGTTTCGCCCCTTCCACAAACCATCCGGGGCGTCTGCTCGTCCTAAATCCAGTAAACTAGGGTGTTTCCGGTCGACCGCGGGCGTCCGCCGCCGGAAGCTGCCTCGGGTCACGACGGACAGTTCAGGATATTCCTTCATGCGTACGACGCTCTTTCCCGCGCTGACTTTGGCGCTGCTGCTCGCCGCCCCCGCGGCGGCCCAGGAGCCGCCGCAACCCGCAGCGGCGGCCCCCCAGCAGCCGCCACAGGTCCCGGCCGGCGACGAACCGCAGATTATCGGGAAGACGATCTGCGAGTTGCCCATCACCGCACCCCGCGCGGAACCCCCAGCCGGCTCGACGTTCTTTTTCGCCTTCGAGCTCTGCTGGCCCACACAGGGCAATACGTCGGCAGTCGAGTACGAGACGTATCTGTTCTACACCCAGCTCGAAGAGCGGCTCAGCCTGCCCTCCCAGGGGAAATGGACCGAGTGGGACGAAAGCCTGGAGGAGCTGGCGATCGCCGATTTCAATACGCTGATGCGCCGGACCAACTTCCTCGACGACATGCGCATCGAGGTGAACGACCAGGCCTTCCCGAATGGCGCGGTCGGCAAGATCGTCAGCTACGTCATGGAGGAGCGAGAGCGCGTCAAGATCGTCGACTACCGCGACGGCAGCGGCGAGCCGATCAAGCTCCTCAAGCGCAGCGACATCGACGAGAAGCTGCGCGAGGCCAACGTCGAGCTGCGCCTCGACTCGTTCGTCGACGACACCGCCATCAAGCGTATCAAGACCGTGCTCGATCAGATGGCGGCGGAGAAGGGGTTCACCAACGCCACCATCTCGCACACCATCACGCCGGTGGCCGGCGGGCCGAAGCTGGTCAACGTGACCTTCAACGTCAGCGAGGGTCCGAAGATCATGATCCGCCGCGTCGACTTCGTGGGGAACCGCGCATTCGGCGACGGCACGCTCGAGCGGAAGATGAAGGAGAACAAGCCCAAGGGAATCCTGTCCTTCATTACCGGCGGCGGCACGTACAAGGAGACCGCGTACGAGGAAGACGCCGCGCGCGTCACCGACTTCTACCATCGCGAGGGGTACGCCCGCGCCGTGATCGGGCAGCCCGAGATTCGCGTGATCGAGAACTCGCAGGATGGCGAGGAGCAGTGGATCGAGCTGCGGATTCCCGTCGAGGAGGGGCCGCGGTACCGCTTCAATGCGCTGGATTTCGACGGCAACACCCTCGCGACGGATACGGGCCTGGTCACGCTGTTCGACATGGACCAGGGAGACTGGTACAGCCGAAAGAAGCTGGTGGATGGGATCCGCAAGGTGCAGGAGGTGTACGGGGCGCGCGGCTACATGGAAGCCAACCCGTTCCCGATGTTCCGGTACAGCGATCAGCCGGATCCGATCGACCAGGCGCTCGACCGGCTGGTCCCCGAAGCGCTCAAGGCGCCGCCACAGGAAGAAGGCGACGAAGGACCTGCCCCCATCCCGACCGTCGATATCACGCTCCGGATCGACGAGGGTCCGCAGTATTTCGTCAACCGGATCACCTTCACCGGCAATACCACGACGCGCGACAAGGTGATTCGGCGCGAGATGCGGCTGGTCGAGGGTGACGTGTTCAACACCGAGGCGCTCAAGTACAGCGTGCGGCGTCTCAATCAGCTCGGCTACTTCGCGCAGCTCGAAGGCAACGAAACCGACACGAAGGTCGACAAGGTCCCCGGTCGCGAGAACGCGGTGGATGTGACGGTCCGGCTGCAGGAGCAGAACCGGAACCAGCTCACCTTCGGCGCCGGCGTTTCACAGTACGAGGGTGTCTTCGGCCAGCTGGCCTTCCAGACCGCGAACTTCATGGGCCGGGGCGAGAGCCTGACCGTCCAGATGACCGCCGGCGACCGGTCGCAGAACTACCAGCTGGCGTTCACGCGCCCGTTTCTCTTCGATCGCAATATCACGGCCGGGTTCGACATCCACAAGCGCTCGCTCGATTACATCGGCTATTACACCCAGAAGTCCGCCGGCGCGAACCTGATCTTCGGGTTCCGGGTCGCGGATTTCAGCCAGATGTACATGAACTACTCGTACGAGTCCATCCGGATCAGCGACCTGAACGAGGCGCTGCTGGATCAGTCGTGTCTGCTCCGCGAGACGGGCTGCTCGGTCATTTCGTCGGTGGGGGATCTGTCGCAGCTGACGCCGGCGCAGGTCGAAATCATCAACCGCAATCCGTTCCTCGCCGAATCGCTGCTCCTCGGCCAGGGCGGCAGCCGTACGACGAGCAAGCTGATCCCCAGCTTCGTCCACAATACGGTCGACAACCCGATCTTCCCGAACGAAGGGAAGCGCATCACGCTGCAGACGCACCTCGCGGTGCTCGGCGGCAACACCAAGTACTACAAGCCCAGCGCCGAGCTGATCTACTTCCGCCGCCACCTTTCGCGAACGTCGTTCGGCGTGCGCGCCCAGGCCGAGTACATCGCGCCGGTCATGGGGACCGAGCAGCTCCCGATCTTCGAGCGCCTCTTCCTCGGCGGTGAGTACAGCGTCCGCGGATTCGACCTGCGCTCGATCGGGCCGACCGTGCCCGGGTCGCGGATCGTGCTCGGCGGCAACAAGAGCCTGCTGTTCAACGCCGAATACCTGATCTCGCTGGCCAGCCAGGTCCGGCTCGTCCTCTTCTACGATGCCGGACAGGTCCGTGACGTGGGCCAGGAGTTCGCGTGGAACGAGGATCTGACCGAGCTGGTGCCGCCGCCAAGCCCGCTGCTGTTCGATCCGTTCGCGTCGTCGGGCCTGACGGTGCCGGGCGCGCCGGGCATCACCACGAGGGTCGTCGGCCAGACGAGCGCGTTCAAGACCTCGACCGGCATCGAGCTGCGGTTCTTCATGCCCGTCCTGAACGTCCCGTTCCGGCTGATTTACGCCTGGAACCCGCAGCGCGAGGGCGTGCTCGACAACAGCCTGCGGCCTCAGCGGGACACGGTCTTCCGGTTTGCGGTGGGCACGACGTTCTGATCGGTCCGGAGGCCTGAAAAACCTCCGGCGACCGGTAGCTACGGTTAGGCGGAGACCTTCAGTCTCCGCTCCGCCGCTCAGAAATGCGTGACGACGACCTCGTAGTCCACCGCGGTGGTGAGCTCGCCGACGTCGTATACGCGGACGCAGAACGCGCCCAGTGACGACGCCGTGCCGATGACCGAGGTGGCGATCGTCGCTTTGTCGTTGGTGATGATCAGCTGACAGGCCTGCCCGTTCCAGGTGCCCAGACTGAGGCCCACGACGGTGCCGTCGCCCGACAGCGAGTTGAAGCGGGCCGTGATGTTCCCGGCGCGCGCGACGTCGAAGGAATGTGTTCGCGCGCCGTTGATCGTGACGCGGCCCGAGAAGGTCTCGGTCACTTCGGTCGGCGGCGGCTCCGAGGGGCCTCCTGGTGGATCGTCGTCATCGCAGGCGGAGGCGAGGGCGGCGGTCAGCATGAGGGCGAGGAGCACGGACGAAGTCGGTCGATACATGGAACCTCGATCTTAACCGCCTTTATAGACGAACACAGACGCCTGGCAGCCTGGGCGGCTCTACACCGGGGCGTCCGACGCCAAGAACCAAGAACGCTTGGAAGTTGGAAGTTGGGAGTTGGACGTTGAGATCGACCCGGTAAGGTACAATTCATGACACTCGAGAAAGGATTCGTGATGAGAAGGTTTGTCGTTGCTCTGGCGCTGGGCCTGCTGCTCGTCACCGCGGCCGGTTACGCTGCTCCAATGCCGTCACCGTTGCCGCAGGCGGCACCGCCGGCGCAGGGCGCGCCCGCCCCTCAGGTCCCGCCTGCCACGGAGAAGCCCGCCGCCCCCGCGCCGGCGGCGCCCGCGGCCGCCTCGCCGGCGACGCAGAAGCCCGTGACACTGCCGAAGTTCCAGGATGGACTCAAATACGCCATCCTGAACGTGCAGTTCCTGGTCGCGAACTCGAACGAGGGCAAGGCGATGAGCGCCAAGCTCCAGGCGCTGCAGGAGCAGAAAGCCAAGGAGCTGAACGAGAAGAACAAGCAGCTCCAGGCCTCGCAGGACAAGCTGGAAAAGGGCGCCAGCGTCATGAGCGACGCCGTGCGGCAGCAGATGCAGATCGACATCGACCGGCAGCAGCGCGACATCCAGCGCTTCACCGAGGACGCGCAGCAGGAACTGCAGGCGCTCGGTCAGCAGCTCCAGGTCGAGTTCGAGCGCAAGCTCACTCCGGTCGTGGACACCGTGGCGAAACAGAAGGGCATCCACTTCATCTTCAACGCCGCCGACAGCGGTCTCGTGTGGGCCGCCGTCGAGACAATGGATCTCACCGGCGACGTGCTGCAGGCGTTCGACGCCGCGATGAAGGCGGCCCCCGGCGGAAGATAGGGGCCGCGCGTCGTTCACCCTTCTCCGTTCTCGCTTCTCGGTTCCCGTTCATGTTCGGTTCCGGGTTCAGACCGCCGGACCTCGGAACCCGCACTCAGACGAGAGAACCATCGAACTCAGCACCGAACGTGAACACGAACTGAGCACAGAGAACCGAGAAGCGTGAACGGCGATCACCATTCCGTCCCCCTCGACCATTCAGCCATTCTCGAGCGGGCTTACTACCGCGTTCCCACACCCCTGATCGACACGATCATCGAGCGCGAGCCGGGCGTTCGCGTCGTCGCCGTCAAGAACGTGACCATCAACGAGGACTGCTTCCAGGGACATTTCCCGGGCACCCCGGTGATGCCCGGCGTCCTGCTCATCGAGGCGCTGACACAAGCCGCGGCCGTGCTGATCCTGGACTGCCCCGAGCTCGGCGTCACGGCGCGGACAGCGCTGCGGGGCGTGAACGACGCGAAATTCCGGCGTCAGGTCGTGCCGGGCGACAGACTGCGTCTCGAGGTGCGCCTCCGGCGGGTCCGTTCGCGGCTGGCAAAAGTCCAGGCGACGGCGTACGTCGAGGACCAGATCGTTGCCGAGGCAGAGCTCCTGCTGGGCATCGAGCCCGGCCCCGCGTTCGTCGATCCCACCGCGTCAGTGCATCCGTCCGCCCGAATCGGCGTCGGGACGACGATCGGACCGTATTGCTCGATTGGTCCCGACGTTCGAATCGGCCGCGGCTGCCGGATTGGCGCCTCGGTGGTCATCGACGGCGCCACGGACATCGGCGACGATACGCAGATCTATCCCATGGCATCGATCGGTCTGGCTCCCCAGGATCTGAAGTACAAGGGCGAGCGCACGCGGCTGACCATCGGCAGCCGGAACATCTTCCGCGAGTTCGTGACGATCAACCGCGGTACGCGCGGTGGCGGGGGCGAGACGACTATCGGGGACGACAATCTGTTCATGGCGTACGTCCACGTGGCCCACGACTGCCATGTCGGTTCCCACACGATCTTCGGCCCGCACGCCACGCTGGGGGGGCACGTGGACGTGGAGGATTTCGCCAACATCAGCGCAGGCTCCGCCGTGCATCAGTTCTGCCGAGTCGGACAGTACGGGTTCGTCGGCGGCTATTCGGTGGTGACCAAGGACGCGGCGCCGTTCGCGAGGACGATCGGCAGCCGACCCGCGCGGGTATTCGGCGTCAACAGCGTCGGCCTCGCACGGCATGGCCTGACGCAGGACACGATTTCCCAGTTGAAGCAGGCGTTCCGGTACCTGCTGCAGTCGAAGCTCAACACCACGCGCGCCCTGAGCAAGATGGAGCGCGATCCGGAGCTGTCGGCGCCGGAGGTGAGGTACCTGATCGACTTCATTCGCAGCTCGCGCCGGGGCGTGATTCTGCGACGGCCCACTCGCCGCGCCGAGGAGCTGGTCGCGGATGAGTGAATGCGGCCGTTCCGTGTTCCTGGTTCCAGGTTCCGGGTTCGTGTTCCCGTTCGCGTCCGGGTTCCATGTTCGAGGTTCGGAGTTCTGTGTTCCGGAGCCACGGAGGCTCCGACGTCCGGAGATGCCGGGCCTCCGAATGCTGCGACGTCCGGAGATGCCGTCCCGGCGCCCGGAGAAGCCAGACCTCGGAACGCCGAACCAAGAACCCCGAACCAGGAACTCGAACCTGAACGGGAACACGAACCTGGAACCTGGAACCTGGAACACGGAACCTCACGATCGCCGTTCATGAGACTCGGATTGATTGCTGGCAACGGCCGATTCCCTTTCCTCATCCTCGACGCTGCGCGTGCCCAGGGACATGACGTCACCGTCATTGGCCTGAAGGAAGAGACGTTCAAGGATCTGGAAACTGCGGCGGTGCTCGCCCGCGCACCGTATCACTGGATCTCGATCGGCCAGCTCGGGACCTGCATCCGCCTTCTCAAGGCCGCCGGCGCTTCACACGCCGTCATGGCTGGCCAGGTGAAGCACACGAAGATCTTCCGCGACATCGTGCCCGACGCAGCCTTCATGAAGCTGATCGCCAGGCTGCCGTTCCAGAACACCGACGGTCTGATCGGCGCGGTGGCGGGGGCGCTCCGCGAAAACGGAATCGAGCTGATCGATTCCACGTCCCTCCTGGGGCCGCTGCTGGCCCGAGCCGGGACCATGACGGATCGGATGCCGTCCGACGAGGAGCAGAAGGACTTCGAGTTCGGGTATCCGATCGCGGACGCGATCGCGGGCCATGACATCGGCCAGACGATTGCCGTCAAGCATCGCGCAGTGGTCGCCGTCGAGGCGATGGAGGGAACCGACGAAGTGATCGGACGTGCGGGCCACCTCGCGGGCCACGGGGTCCGCATCATCAAGGTCGCGAAGCCGAATCAGGACATGCGCTTCGACGTGCCGGTGGTAGGTCTCGCCACGATCCAGGCGATGCGTATCGCCGGGGCGAGCGCCCTCTCGGTGGACGCCGGCAAGACGCTGATGTTCGAGAAGGATGCGATGCTGGCGTCGGCGAACGACGCGGGGATCACGATCGTGGGCAGATCACGGAATTGACTCTGTCCAAGCTTCGCGTCGCGGTCATTGGCGTCGGACATCTGGGCCAGCATCACGCGCGGCTGCTGGCGGGCATGGACGACGTGGAGCTCGTCGCCGTCGTCGACACGAAGCCGGGGCGCGCCGAAGAGATTGCCGCGAAGTACGGCGGCCGGCCGTATTCGGACGCAGCGCCCGTTCTCGAACTGGTGGACGCCGTCAGCGTCGCCGTGCCGACCGGGTCGCACGTCCAGGTCGCGCTGCCGTTCATCGCGCGCGGCGTCTCGGCGCTGATCGAAAAGCCACTCGCGTCGTCGCTCGCCGAAGCCGACCGGCTGATCGAGGCAGCGGAGCGGGCCGGAGTGGTGGTCGCGGCCGGGCACACGGAGCGATTCAACCCCGCGGTGGCTGCCGCACTGCCGCTCGTGTCGGATCCCCGTTTCATCGAGGTGCACCGCCTGGGCACGTTCCCCGAGCGCAGCCTCGACATCGACGTCATCTTCGATTTGATGATTCATGACCTCGACCTGCTGCTCGCCGTGGTCGGCTCGGAAGTCGCCTCCATCGAGGCCGTGGGCGTCCACGTGCTGACGCCGCGTACCGACATCGCGAACGCGCGGCTGCGGTTCGCGTCGGGCTGCATTGCGAACCTCACCGCCAGCCGTATAAGCCGCGAGCAGGTGCGGAAGATCCGGTTCTTCCAGCACGATTCCTACGTCTCGATCGACTCCGCGGCACAGGAAGTGGACGTGTACCGGCTGGTGCGAGGCGATGGCCGCCCTTCGATTCAGGGCGGACGGATGGAAGTAACGCGGGACGAGCCGCTGCGTCGCGAGCTCCGGGACTTCGTGGGTGCGGTGCGGGAGCGGCGCCCGCCCGTGGTGACCGCGCGCGCGGGCCGGCAGGCATTGTCGCTTGCGACGCGGATTGCAGAGAAAATGAGGGACGGAGCGGCCGACGACAGCCGCTCCGGTGCGCCGAACTGATGATCTCCACGTCAACCTTCGATCGGCTGATGGAACGCGTCGCGGCGGGTGAACCGCTGCCCCCGGACGAAATTCTGGAGCTGTCACGGACTCCTGACGTGCTTCGAATCGGGATGCTGGCGGACGGCCTGCGCCGGCGGCTGCACGGCAACACGGTCACCTTTGTCCGCGTCGCGGTGTGCCCCTTCAACGAATCGTTCGCGAACACCGTTCCGCCGGCGGCAGGGGAGGTCCGGATCAGCGGGTCGCCAGAGACGGCGGCGATCGCGGAGAGCGCGGTGAAGACGGCGAAGGAGGTGGCAGGCGAGCGAACGGTGGCCGCGTTCGCCTGGAGCGACATCGAGAGGCTGAGCACGGATGCCGGGCCACGGCGGATCCTCGAGCAGCTTCGGGCCGCCGGGCTCGACGCGATCGCGGAGCTTCCCCTGGACACCATTCCGGATCTGCAAGCGGCCCTGCGGGACCTGAAAACCGCCGGTTTCGAGCAGTTGCGGTTGAGCGTGGCGCGGATCGCCGCCGCCGAGCGGACCAACCTGCTCCTGCGTGCAGCCGAGCTGCAGGACGAGTTCGGGTGCATCCACGCGCTGAATCCGCTGCCCTCGGTCGTGAGCACGTTCCGCCCGACGACGGGATACGAGGACGTCAAGATGGTCGCGATCGCGCGGCTCGCCGCGCCGAACATTCCATCGATTCAGGTGGACTGGCAGCGATACGGCCCCAAGCTCGCACAGGTCGCCCTGACGTTCGGCGCGGACGACCTCTACGGCGTCTCGGCGTCGGACGAGGCGCCGGAGGGACGGCGGCGCGCGCCGATCGAGGAGATCACGCGCAACGTCGAAGCCGCGGGATTCGAGGCGGTGCAGCGCGACGGCCGTTTCCACCCCGCCGCATAGGCGGCGGAGAACCTGGACCATGGAGCCTGGAAGGCCGATTCGCCTGGGAGCAGTGGGCTACCTCAATGCCCGTCCGCTGACGTGGGCGCTCGAACGCCAACCCGATCGCTGGCGGATGCGCTACGACGTGCCCTCGGTGTGTTCGGCGCTCCTGCAGGCGGGCGAGGTCGATCTCGGCCTCGTGCCGTCGATCGACTACCTGCAGTCGACGGACAACCGGCTCGTGCCTGGCGTCGGCATCGGCTCGCGGGGACCGGTGGCCTCGGTCGCGCTCTACACGCGACGTCCGCTGGGGGAGATCCGGCACATCGCCCTGGACACGAGCTCCCGGACCTCGGTCACGCTGATTCGCGTACTGTGCCGCCACCGGTTCCGGATCGAGCCGCGCTTCGTATCGCATGGGCCCGATCTGGCCGCGATGACCCGCGACTACGACGCGGGCCTGCTGATCGGCGATCCCGCCTTCGACACCGATCACGCCGCGCTCGGACTGCAGAAGGTCGACCTCGGCGAGGAGTGGACGTCGATGACCGGACTGCCGTTCGTCTACGCTGCGTGGACCGGCCGGCGGGGAGCGATCGGGCCGGAGGAGGTGGATGCGCTGCAGGCGGCGCAGGCGGAAGGCGTACGGTCGCGCGAGCAGATCGCGGCGGAATACGGGCGTGGAGACGCGGCGCGCGCGGCACGGGCGGCCGCCTACCTAAGGGATAATGTCCGGTACGGCCTCGGCCCCGACGAAGCGTCGGGGTTACAGCTCTTCCTGGATTACGCGTCGGAGCTTGGTTTGGCGCCCAGGCGGCGCGTGCTGGAGTTTTTTTAGATCACGAACCACAGAGACACAGTGACACAGAGTTCCGTCTCTCTGTGAATCGACACAGAAAGGTTGCCTCTCTGTGACTCACTGACTCGGTGGTTTTGGAGGCAGATGTTGCCGCTTCGCGAAGTTGCAGGCAAGGTGCTCGACGGCGGGCGCGTCAATGGGGGCGAGGCGCTGGAACTGTATCGCCATGCCCCGACGCATCTGCTCGGGCATCTCGCCGACACGATCCGCGCGCGCAAACATCCAGACCGCGTCGTTACCTACATCATCGACCGCAACGTGAACTACACGAACGTGTGCGTTGCGCGGTGCAACTTCTGCGCGTTCTATCGCCCGGTCGGGGCGAGCGACGGCTACGTGCTCGGGTTCGAGGAGATCTTCCGGAAGATCGACGAGACGATTGCGGTGGGCGGCAACCAGCTGCTGCTGCAGGGCGGTCATAACCCGGACCTTCCGCTGCAGTGGTACGAGGACCTGTTTCGTGCCGTCAAGGCGAGGTATCCCGAGTTCAAACTGCACGCGCTGTCGCCGCCCGAGGTGCTGCACATCTCACGATTGAACCAGGTGCCGGTTCGCACCGTCATCACCCGGCTCGTGGCGGCCGGACTCGACAGTATTCCCGGGGGCGGTGCGGAGATTCTGGTGGACCGCGTACGGAAGCTCCTCAACTGCTACAGCAAGGCCTCGTCGGACGAGTGGCTGGACGTCATGGGCCAGGCCCATGAGGCGGGTTTGCGGACGACGGCGACCATGATGTACGGAACGGTGGAAACCGACGAGGAGCGTATCGAGCACATGATCCGCCTGCGGGAGCTGCAGGATCGCACCGGCGGCTTCACGGCGTTCATCACGTGGAGCTACCAGCCCGAGCACACCGAACATGGCGGCTACGAAGCCACCGGCGTGGAGTACCTGCGGACGCTGGCGCTGTCGCGTATCGTGCTCGACAACTTCGACAACCTCCAGGCGTCGTGGGTCACGCAGGGCGGCAAAGTCGGACAGCTCAGCCTCGCGTTCGGCGCCAACGACATGGGCAGCGTGATGATCGAGGAGAACGTCGTCCGTGCGGCCGGCGCGAGCTACTGCATGGACGAGGTGGAAATCGTCAACAACATCATCGACGCCGGATTCATTCCGAAACGGCGCAACATGCACTACGAGCTGCTCGGCGATCCCGTCTTCCACGAACGCGATGTCCCGCGGAAGCTGTCGCTGGCGACCGCCCGCAACGAGGGCGACACCTCGGTGCCCGAGGAGTTGAAGAATTACCCGGCCCGCAGCCGGCAGGGCAAAGCGCTGCGCCTTGCGCACTGACATCAGATCGAGAGCGAGGCGTCGAAATCAACAGACCAAGGTACTCGTCACCGTTGGTCCGACCTCCGCCCTCTGACCTCCGCCCTCTGACCTCTGACCTCTGACCTCTGACCTCTGACTTCTGACTTCTGACTTCAGTGATCACCTACCGCGCCGACTGGATCCTCCCGATAACGGCCGCACCGATCCGGAACGGATCGGTGAGCGTCGAGCGCGGACGCATCCTGGTCGTCGACGCCGCGCCGCGGGGCGATGCCGCCGACCTCGGACGCGTGGCCATTCTGCCGGGACTGGTGAACGCTCACACGCACCTCGAGCTGTCGTACCTCCATGAGCGCGTTCCTCCTGCGCCGTCATTCGCGGACTGGGTCCGCACCGTCATGGAGACGCGGCAGCGCCATCCCGATGCGGCAGACGCCCGCATCGTCGAACCGGCGCGCGCAGCGATTGCCCATGCGCGGGCATGCGGCACGGCGCTCGTCGGTGATGTCACCAACACGCTCGTCACGGTGCCGCTGCTGCGCGATGCGCACATGCCCGCGCAGGTCTTTCACGAGTTGACGGGGTTCACGGAACAGGATCCCGTGGCGCGCGTGGCCGAGGCGCGCGCGCGAGCGGAGTCGTACGGGGGGAGCGGCGGCGAGCTGCGGATCAGCCTCGCCCCGCACGCACCGTATTCGGTGTCGGCGGCCCTGTTCAGGGCAATCCGCGACGACCTCGATGCGCACATGCCTGCCGTGTCGAGTGTTCACCTCGGCGAGAATCCCGAGGAGGTCGAGCTGCTGCGGCACGGGACCGGCCCGATCAGAGAGGTGCTGCAGGGGCTCGGGCGCTGGCCCGACGACTGGCGCCCTCCCGGCGTGTCGCCCGTGCGGTATCTGCTCGACCTGGGCGTTCTCGACTCCCGGATGCTCGTGGTGCACGGCGTGCAGTTCGACGGCGACGACCTGTCGCAGCTTCGCGCTGTCGGCGCGACGCTCGTGTCGTGTCCGCGCAGCAACCGCCACGTCGGCGTAGGCGATCCGCCGCTCGAAGCGTTCTATGCGATGGACGTCGACGTGGCCCTGGGGACCGACAGCCTCGCCAGCGTCGCGGACCTGAACATGTTCTCCGAGCTGGCGCAGGCCCGGCGGCTGGCTCGGCGGGTGCCCGCCCGGCGGCTTCTCGAGAGCGCGACCTCGGTTGCGGCGCGTGCGCTCGGCTTCGGCGGCGACTTCGGCGCCATCGAGGCTGGCAAGCGGGCGGCCCTGATCGCCGTCGCCGTGCCGGACGGCGTCACCGATGTGGAAGAATACCTGGTTGGCGGCATCGAGCCGGACGCCGTGAGTTGGCTCGATGCGGAAACTCCCAACGCCCGACTCCCAATTCCCAATCCGAGCTGATTGCGAGTCCTGGGGCGTTTCTCGTCGCGCCGGGAGTGTGTGGGTGCCGGAAATTGGCAGTCTGAGTGGGGAGTGAGAGTTGAGAGTTGGGAGATGGAGATTGGGAGTTGATCCGTAGGCTGCAGACGTACTTCTCCTTCGTGAGGTTCAGCCACTCGGTGTTCGCGCTGCCGTTCGCGTTGACTGGCGCGCTGCTCGCGTGGCGCGACCGGCCGTTTTCCTGGACGCAGGTTGCGTGGATCGTCGTCAGCATGGTGAGCGCGCGCAGCGCGGCGATGGGGTTCAATCGGCTGGCCGACGCGCGCTTCGACGCGCTGAATCCACGGACCGCGATGCGCGAGCTTCCACGCGGGGCGATGTCCCGGGCCGAGGCGACGCTGTTCGTCGTGGTGTCGTCGGCCGTGTTCGTCTTCGGCGCGTCGCAGCTCAACACCTTGTGCCTGATCCTGGCGCCGGTGGCACTCGCGATCGTGTTCTGGTACTCGCTGGCCAAGCGCGTCACGACGTACACGCAGATGTTCCTGGGCCTCGCGATGGCGGTCGCTCCGGTCGGGGGGTGGATCGCCGCGGGCGGCCGCGGAGGCGCGGAACCCTGGCTGCTCGGCCTCGCGATCGGATTGTGGGTGGGCGGCTTCGACATCCTGTACGCCTGCCAGGATCTCGACTTCGATCGCGGCCATGGCCTGCATTCCATTCCCGTCCGGTTCGGCGTCCGGCGATCGATTCAGCTGTCGCGCGTCATGCACGTGGCCACGGTCGTGGTGATGGGGCTGCTGTGGGCCGTCGCTGGCCTGCCCACCCTCTACCTCGCCGGCGTGGCCATCGTCGCGACGCTGCTGGCCTACGAGCAGTCACTCGTGAGCGACGATGACCTCTCGCAGGTCAAGAAGGCGTTCGATCTGAACGGCTACGTCGGAATCGTGTATTTCGCCGCGACCGCGCTGGCGCTGTACGTCGAGTGAGGACACGACGATCAGTCGCCCCGAAGTTCACGAAGATCCCAGCGCGGCTGCGCCGCAGCCAAGAGCGCATCCGCGCTGGGTCAACCAGTGTTGGCTGTCGTGACACTACCGCGCCAAAACTTGCGCCAGAAAACAAAGTCTCGCGCGGTAGTGTCACGAAAGGATGATGACCAGGATGCCGTTCGACGGTCGGCGTGCGTCGCGCGCCGACGCGCGCGGTGAGGACGCGTGGAACGCAAGCCGAGGAGCAGGTGTGTGGCTTGCGTTCCGCGCGTCTTCACCTCGCGGCCGCCGCAGGCGGCCCGTCGAACGGCTGGTAATCCTGGCCCGCGTCGCGCGCGCCCGCATCCCTTGTGGCACGTCCCTTCGAGCGCTTCGTGCCCTTCGTGGCACGTCCCTTCGAGATCCTCGTGGCATCACAGTTGGGCGTTTTTCGTGGCGCCAGTGAGCAACCCGCCGGACAAAGCCCCGGATCGCATCGCGGGGATGTTCGATGCGATCGCGCCGCGGTACGACCTGCTCAACCATCTGCTCAGCGCGGGGATCGATCGGCGGTGGCGCGCCCGCGCCATCGCGAGCCTGGGATTGACCGGGCGCGAGACGGTCATCGACGTATGCACGGGTACCGCCGACGTGGCTCTCGAGGCACGGCGGCGCGGGGCCGCGCGCGTCCTGGGCGTCGATTTCGCCGGCGCGATGCTGGCGCTCGGCCTGCGCAAGGTGCGTGCGATCTCAGACGACCGGATCGTCCTCGTTCGCGGCGACGCGATGCGACTGCCGTCACCAGCCGGCAGTGCCGACGCGGCAACCGTGGCGTTCGGGATCCGCAACGTCCAGGATGCGGCAATCGCCTGCACGGAGCTCGCGCGCGTCCTGCGGCCCGGCGGCCGTCTGGCGATCCTCGAGTTCGGCATGCCTCGGCTCCCGGGGGTGAGCGCGCTTTACCGCTGGTATTTCAGCCGGGTGCTGCCGTTCATCGGCCGCCGTATTTCGGGACACACCGCCGCCTACTCCTATCTGCCGGCGTCGGTCGGCACGTTTCCTCCGCCCGCCGAATTCATGGCGCTGCTGAGGCGCGCCGGGTTTTCCGACGTCCGCGCGGTCCCGCTCACGTTCGGCATCGTCTACTTGTATACGGGCGTCAAGGGAGGCGGTAGGCGGTAGGTGGTCCGGACCTGCCTGCCACCCGCCACCTACCACCTACGACCTAAGTTATTGCAGCATCGGATGTTATAATTCCAGTCCGCCTTGATTCACTTCGATTTCGACGATCGCTACCAGGACGAGCTCGTCGTCGGCAGCGCCATCACGAGGCGCGACGGCGTCCTGCTGTCGGCCGTCGTCCATGCGGTGATCGTGCTCGTGATCCTGTACGGCCCCGATCTCTCGATTCTGCAGCTGAGCCCGGAGCAGATCGACGCGCGACGTCAGGAGCAGCTGCAGCGTCAGCAGGAGGAGCAGCGCGACGACGCGCGGTTCGTGTTCGTCGAGCCGCGGGTCGACTTCGAGGCACGCCGGCCGCCGGAGCGCGCGGAGCTCTCGGATCTCGACCGCCAGGCGCAGGCGCCCGAGCGGGCGGAGGCGCCCCGGAATCCGCTGCCGTTCTCGCGCGGAAACTCGCCCGAACGAACCGAGGCGGCCGAACCCGAGCAAGCACAGGGGCCCGAAACTCTCGTGCCGCCGGACACGCAACCGCCCAAACCCGAGCCCACCGAGCAGCTCGCGCGGGCACTGCCGCCAGCCGATGCCGGCTTGAGACGTTCGCCCGAGACGTCGCGTCCGGCGCGCGGACTGCTGGGCGACGCGCTCAGGAATCTCGATCGGTACGTCCAGGACCAGACGTTCAACAATCCCCAGGGGGGCGCGGACGAGCCCGGGGCGACGATCCAGTTCGATACCAAGGGCGTCGAGTTCGGGCCGTGGCTGCGGCGATTCGTCCAGAAGGTGCGGCGGAACTGGTTCATTCCACAGGCGGCCATGACCTTCCGGGGCCGCGTGGTCATCACGTTCAACATCCACAAGAACGGTCAGATCACCGACGTGCAGGTCGTCGGCCCCTCGAGCGTCGAGGCGTTCAACCGTGCGGCGTACTACGCGATTCTCGGTTCCAGTCCCGTCGACCCGCTTCCGCCTGAGTACCCGGAGCCGATGGCCTTCTTCACCGTGACGTTCCTCTACAACGAGCCGTTCTAAGGGACCTCCGAGGGACATACCGTGCGATTGGCCCTGCTGATCACGCTGCTCGTCGCGGCGTCCCTTCACGCGCAGTCTCGAGGTCCGGCGCAGCCGAATCCCGGTGGCCCGACGTTCGATGTCGTCTCGATCCGGCACGCGCCAGACAGCCCGCTCCTGAACAACCGTACCGAGCGTCCCGGAGGCGGCTACATTCTCGAGAAGGGGTCCATCGCCGTGCTCATCGCCGAGGCGTATGGCATCCTGTCGACCGATATCGTGGGGCTGCCCCGATGGGCCGAGACGGAGGCCTACGACGTCATGGCGACCGGCAGCCTCGCTCGTCCTACACGGGATCAACGTCGCGCGATGAAGCGGGCGCTGCTCGCGGAACGTTTCAGGTTGCGTGCGCACGACGAGACGCGCGAGCGGGAGGCCTACGATCTGGTCGAGGCACGCGACGATGGCCGCCTCGGCGCTGGCCTCGTGCCACACGACGTCGACTGTGTCGCGCAGGCGCTCGCTGCGCAGGATGCGGCAGCAAACGGAGAGCCGCCGCCGGAAGCCGTCGCGTCGAGCACCCCGTGCGGCCTGCGGGTCACCCGCACGGGGCTTGGTGGGCAGATGCCGATGTTCCTGCTTGCGGACCTGCTTCGATCCGTCGTGGGTCGCGTCGTCGTCGACAAGACCGGACTGCAGGGCAGTTACCGCGTCACGTTGAGCTTCGATCAACCCGCTACGGTGCGTGCGGACGCACCGCCTTCCGACACGCTCCCGTCGATCTTCGACGCCTTGCCGGATCAGTTGGGGCTCAAGCTGGAACCGTCCCGCGCCCAGGTACGAGTGCTCGTCGTGGACAGCATCGACCGCCCGACACCGAACTGAGGATCGTGGCGACGCCCACCCGGAATCAGCAGCTTGGTCTCATCCTCGTATTGATCGCGTTGATCGTCTATGTCTTTATTCGGGTGAGCCAGGGCGCTTGATCGATCGGTCCCCAACTCCCAAGCCCCAACTTGGGAGTTGGGAGTTCCGAATCGACCGCGCGTACGATGAGGACGTGCGCCCCCTCGTCCTGGCCGTCCTCGGGCCCACGGCATCCGGCAAGACCGCGCTCGGGTTGTCGCTCGCCGAGCGGCATGAGGGCGAGATCATCAACTGCGACTCGACCGCGGTATACCGCGGGTTCGACATCGGCACCGACAAGCCGACGATTGAAGAGCGTCGCGGGATCCCCCACCACCTGATCGACATCCTAGAGCCGACCGACGTCTACACGGCCGCGCAGTTCGCGCGCGACGCCGAGCGCGTCATTCGAGACATTCATGCGCGAGGGAAGCTGCCAATCCTCGTTGGCGGCACCGGGTTCTATTACCGCGCGCTGACCCGAGGCCTGTTTCCCGGCCCGGGTGCCGACGACCAGCTTCGAGCGCGTCTCGAGCGAGTCGCACGGAAGAAGGGCCCCGAGCGGCTGCACCGGATGCTGCAGCGTGTCGATCCCGGCTCGGCCGTGCGCGTCATGCCCCGGGATCGCAAGCGGCTGGTACGGGCTCTGGAGGTCTACCTGACGACGGGCCGTCCGCTCAGCGACCATTTTGGCGAGACGCGGTCGCTGATCGCCGACTGCGACGTCGTCGCGATCGCGTTGCGTCTTCCCGCCGCCACGACGGCCGAGCGGGTCGCGCGCCGTGTCGACCAGCAGTTCGCGCGAGGCATCGTCTCCGAGGTTGAGGGGCTGCTGGCGCGCGGCGTGCCGTCCGATGCGCGGCCGTTCGGCGGGCTCGTGTATCGACAGGTGATGGGGATGCTCCGCGGCGTGCGCGACGAGGCCGCGACGCGCCGGCTGATCGTGCAGGAGAACCGTCGTTACGCGCGCCGGCAGTTGATCTGGTTCCGCAAAGAGCCTAACCTTATCTGGTTCGAAGGCCCCGGCGAGGTGCCGGAGACTTTGCAGCGCGTCGAGCGCGCGCTCGCCGCCCGCCTGCACGCGATGCCGCGACAGGCTGAGGAGACGCTTCCTGATGGCCCAGGTCACTGAACCTCGCGCACCGGTCCCGGCGACCCCGCCCAACATTCAGGATGCCTTTCTGAACTTCGCGCGGCGCGACCGGCTGTCGGTGACCATTCATCTGATGGATGGCCGGCACTTCGAGGCGCGCATCAAGAACTTCGACAAGTTCGCCGTCGTCGTCGAGGTGAATGGCAACGATCAGCTCGTGTTCAAGCACGCGATCGCGACCATCGAGACCCAGAGGAACGTGGCGAACTATCTCGCCGCGCACGTGTAGGGTCCACGGACACTTCCACTCATCTGCCGCACTTCGACCGCGTCATCCTGATCGTGCTCGACAGCGTCGGCTGCGGAGAGCTGCCGGACGCGTCCGCGTACGGCGATCGGGGCAGCGACACCCTCGGCAACATCGCGCGGCAGGTGCCGCTCGCCGTTCCGCGGCTGCGCGCGCTCGGCCTGGACCGCGTGGCGGCCATCGGCGCCCCGCCGAAGGACGCCGCCGGCGAGCCGCGGCGCGGCGAGCCGGTAGGGGCGTACGGACGGATGGCCGAAGCGTCGCCTGGCAAAGACTCGGTCACCGGTCACTGGGAAATTGCCGGAATCGTGCTGGACCGGCCGTTCCCGACGTTCCCGTCGGGATTTCCTGCCGACGTCGTCGCCGAACTCGAGAGGCGCATCGGACGCGGCACGATCGGCAATGAGGCGGCTTCAGGTACCGAGATCATCGACCGTCTCGGTCCCGAACACATGCGGTCAGGCCGGCCCATCGTCTACACGTCGGCGGACAGCGTGTGCCAGATCGCGGCGCACGAGGACGTGATTCCGATAGCCGAACAGTACCGGATCTGCGAAGCCGCTTTCGACCTCGTGGCGCGCGGAGCGGGCGTCGCGCGCGTCATCGCGCGGCCCTTCACGGGAACGCCCGGCGCCTTCGTGCGGACGGCCAACCGGCACGATTACGCGCTCGAGCCGGACGGAGAGACCTTGCTCGACGCGCTGGCAGGAAAGGGGATTCCGGTCGTCTCGATCGGGAAGGTCCACGACCTCTTCGCGGGCCGGGGGATCGCCCGAAGCTTTCCCACCACGAGCGACGCGCACGGCATGGAGTGCGTGATCGATCGGATGCGCGAAGAGGACCGGGGGCTCATTTTCGCCAACCTCGTCGACTTCGATACGGTCTTCGGCCATCGCAACAACGTCCGCGGGTTTGCAGCCAATCTGGAGGCGTTCGACGCACGCCTGGCGTCCCTGGAAGAGACGCTTCAAGACACGGACCTCCTGATCGTGACGGCGGATCATGGCAACGATCCCACGACCCCGAGCACCGATC
Organism: Vicinamibacteria bacterium; assembly: GCA_025938035.1. The sequence continues at coordinate 5,198 of JAICQE010000045.1, read as the reverse complement.
ATTCGCGGGAGCATGTGCCGCTGCTCATGACCGGCTCCCGCGTACGCGCCAGTGCCGACGTGGGTACGCGCCCGACGTTTGCCGATCTCGGACAGACCATCGCGGAAGTGTTCGGCGCCGGTCCGCTGGCACACGGCGAGAGCTTTCTCGGAGACATCCTTGTCGAGCATCCGTGAGGCGCTCGAGCAGCGGGAGCGCGACACGCTGGCGCCGCAGGCATCGAAAAGCGCCGATTCGCGCGGCCGCCTCCGTCCGGAACCGGAGGACGACGTGCGGCCGGCGTTCCAGCACGATCGGGATCGCATCATCCACAGCAAGGCGTTCCGGCGGCTGAAGCACAAGACGCAGGTGTTCTTCGCACCGGCCGGCGACCACTACCGTACGCGGCTGACGCACACGCTGGAGGTCTCGCAGATCGCGCGTACGATCGCAAAGGTCCTGCGCCTCCACGAGGAACTGACCGAGTCGATCGCCCTCGGCCACGATCTCGGACACACGCCATTCGGTCACGCGGGTGAGCGGGTCATCGACTCGTTGATGCCGGGGGGCTTCCGTCACTACGAACAGAGCCTTCGCATCGTCGACGTCCTCGAGAACGATGGGCGCGGCCTCAACCTCACCTGGGAAGTGCGCGACGGCATCGGCCGCCACTCGAAGGGGAAAAAGGGCGCGCCGGTGGGTCTCGATCCGGACAAACGATCGGCGACGCTGGAGGGGCAGGTGATGCGCGTCGCGGATCTCATTGCCTACGTGAACCACGACATCGATGATGCTGTGCGCGCGCGGGTGCTGAAGGAGTCGGATCTGCCGCGCGAGGCCGTGCAGGTCCTCGGCATCACCTCGTCGGCGCGCATCGCGCGCATGGTGAAGGACGTGGTGATGGAGACGCAGGACGCCGGGCTCTCCGAAATCCGGATGAGCGACGAAGTGCTGGATGCGACGCTGGCCATGCGCGCGTTTCTGTTCGACGCCGTTTACGAGAACGAGGTCGCGACGGCCGAGTTCCGCAAGGCGACCGGTATTCTCGGCGGACTCTGGGAGAAGATTCGCGAGCGCCCCGCCGAGTTCCTGGACGGCCGCATCGTCGAGGCGGAAGGGCTCGACGTCGCCGCCCGCGATTTTCTGGCCGGAATGACCGACCGCTTCGCGGTGGCGCTGTACGAGCGGCTGTTCATTCCCAAGCCCTGGATTGGACCGATTGCGTGGGATCAACTCTAGGGGGTAGGGGGCAGGTCGTCGCAGATTGGGTAGGCCTACCAGTCGGCTTCCACCTACCATCCGGCTACCACCTACAAGCTACCGGCTATAATGGTGGGTCTGCCTTCCGCGCGATTTCGCGGGAGGGAGTCTGCCCCATGCAGCTGGAACTCACGCGGTTTCGCGAGCCGCTCAGCCATTTCTCCCGGACGTTCACGCCCGAAGACGTGGCGCAGCCGGGGGATGCGTACCGGATCGTGGCGCCCGTCGATCTGGACTTCGACATCCACAAGGACAAGGAGAAGTTCCGGCTCGTGGGGACCGCGCGCACCGTGCTCGAGCAGGCGTGCGGCCGGTGCCTGGAGCCGTACCCGATGCCGGTGGACGCGTCATTCGATTTGCGGTTCCTGCCGGCCTCCGCGATGCCGACCGAGGCCGAGCGGGAGATGCAGGAAGAGGACCTCGACACCAGCTATTACCGGGACGACCGCATCGACCTGAACGAACTGCTCCGAGAACAGTTCTATCTCGCCCTGCCCATGAAGCCGCTGTGCGCGGACGACTGCAAGGGGCTATGTCCGCAGTGCGGCACGAACCTGAACGCCGGGACCTGCAGCTGCGCGCCTGCGTGGGAAGACCCGCGGCTGGCACCCCTCAAGGGGCTGGTGCGCCCGCGGGGAGAATCGTGAGAGAGACGTCGGGTGGGGAGCTGTCCCGCCGGGGGCGTCATTAGAGAGCCATGCCGAATCCAAAACGCAGACATTCCAAGACCCGCACGGCCAAGCGCCGGACGCATGATGCGCTCCGCGCGGCGACCACGGGCCTGTGCCCCCAGTGCCACGAGCCGAAGGCGCCGCATCGCATCTGCCCGCACTGCGGCTACTACAAAGACCGGCAGGTTCGTCCGGTCGACGAAGAGTAGGGACAATCCCGCCACACCGAGGCGTCCGCCCGCGCCAGGGCTTCGCGGAAGTCCTGGCCGCCGCAGCCCGTAGGACGAAGGCGGCTGCCTCCCTGCCTCGGCGTGACGCGGTCCGCAGCGTCGATCATGATTCGTATCGCCGTTGACGCGATGGGCGGCGACCACGCCCCTGACGCCATCGTCGACGGCGCGGTGGCGGCCGCGCGGCATCTCGACGTGGCGCTCGCCCTGGTGGGCGTCACCTCGGCGCTCGACCGGGCGCTCGCCGCTCATGGTGACTGGCGGCAGCTCCGGATCGAGATCATCGACGCACCCGACGTGATCCTGATGACCGACGCCCCGGCCGCCGCGCTTCGACGGAAGCCACGGGCCTCGATTCGCGTGGCGGCCGATCGGGTGGCGCATGGGCAGGCCGATGCGCTCTTCAGCGCCGGCCACACGGGCGCCGCGGTGATGGCCGCGTACGGCGCCTTCGGCCTGATCGCCGGCGTCGATCGCCCCGCGCTCGGGGCCACGATCCCCACCCGCGGCCGCCCCGCCGTGCTCCTCGACGCGGGAGCCAGCGTGGAGTGCCGTCCCCAGCATCTCCTGCAGTTCGGGGTCATGGGCGCTGTGTACGCTCGCGTGGCGCTGGGGGTCACGCGCCCGCGAGTGGGACTCTTGTCCATTGGTGAGGAAGAGACGAAAGGCAACGAGCTGACCCGTGAGGCACACCGGCTGCTGAAGGGCTCGCCGTTGAATTTCATCGGCAACATCGAAGGCCGGGAGATCTACAGCGGTGTGGCGGACGTGATCGTCTGCGACGGATTCACCGGGAACGTGGTGCTGAAAACGAGCGAAGGGCTGGTCGAGACGGTCGAAGCGCTGCTGGGCGACGAGCTTCAAGGAACCTTTTCCAGTCAGGTCGGGTATCTGCTGTCGCGCCGCGCGTTCCGGCGCTTTCGCAGGCGCGTCGACTACTCGGAGTACGGCGGAGCGCCGCTGCTGGGTGTCGCCGGGCTCACGATCGTGGGGCACGGCCGTTCGTCCGCCAAGGCCGTGAGAAACGCGATTGCCATGGCATACCGGTTTGCGACGACCGATTTCGTGCGGAGCATCGAACGGGAGATTGCCGTTGCCGCATCCTGAACGTTCGCACGTCCCGGAGACCTGACGCGTGCTCGCCTTCATCTTTCCCGGACAGGGATCCCAGCAGGTCGGCATGGGCCGTGAGCTCGCCGAGGCGTTCCCGATCGCCCGCGCCGCGTTCGACGAAGCCGACGCCGCGTTCGGCGAAGGAGGGGTCCGCCTCAGTGAGCTGTGCTTCAACGGTCCCGAGGACCAGTTGGCGCTCACCGAAATCACGCAGCCCGCGATTCTCGCGGCGAGCGTGGCCGCGTGGCGCGTCCTGGACGCGCACGGCGTCCGGCCGGCGTTCGTGGCCGGGCACAGCCTGGGCGAGTACTCCGCGAACGTCGCGGCCGGGACGTTCGATCTCGCCGGCGCGGTGCGCATCGTCCGACGGCGCGGCCGGTACATGCAGGAGGCCGTTCCGGTGGGCCAGGGCGCGATGGCCGCCGTCCTCGGCAGCGACCTGCAGGCCGTTCAGCAGGCGTGCGAGGAGGCAGCGCAGGGCGAGGTCGTCAGCCCGGCGAACATCAACGGACCCGGGCAGATCGTCATCGCGGGAACGGCCGCCGCGGTGCAGCGGGCGTCGGAGCGCGCCAAAGCGCTCGGCGCCCGACGCGTCGTGCCGCTGGCGGTCAGCGCGCCGTTTCATTGCGCGCTGATGGCGCCTGCGCAGACCCGGCTCGAACCCGAGCTGCGCGGCCTCGATACCGGCGCGCCACGCGTCCCGGTGGTGGCCAACGTCGATGCCGAACCGAAGCGCGACGCGGCCGCGGCGATCGATGCGCTGGTCCGGCAGGTATCGACGCCCGTGCAGTGGGAGGCGGTCGTGCGCCGCCTTGCGTCGGAAGGCGTCACCACGTATGTTGAGGTGGGCCCGGGAACGGTGCTCGGCGGCCTCGTCAAGAAGATCCACAAGGACGCTTGCATCATGCATTTCGGATCGCCCGGCGAGCTCGAGGCGGTCGTGGCGGCAGCAAGGAACGCCGTATAGGCGTTCCGGCGAACATGCTCGATCTCACAGGAAAAGTTGCGATCGTGACCGGCGCGTCGCGCGGCATCGGCCGCGCGATCGCCGAGACCCTGGCGGCGCGAGGCGCGCACGTGATGGCGGCCGCGCGCGGCGACAACGCCGCGGCCGCTGTGGAGTCCATCCGGCAGTCGGGTGGCCGCGCCGATGCCGTCGCGCTGGAGCTGTCCGATGCCTCGTCGGTCACCGCGATGGTCGGCGGCACGATCGAGCGTCACGGGCGGGTCGACATCCTCGTGAACAACGCCGGGATCACCCGCGATCAGCTGATGCTGCGGATGAAGCGCGAGGACTGGGATCAGGTCATCGAGACGAACCTGACGGCCGCCTTCAGCTGCGTGCAGGCCGTGCTCAAGCCGATGATCAAGCAGCGGAGCGGCCGCATCATCAGCATCAGCTCGGTCGTCGGGCAGACGGGCAACGCGGGGCAGGCGAACTACGCGGCATCCAAGGCGGGCCTCATCGGGTTCACCAAGGCCGTGGCGCGCGAAGTCGCCTCGCGAGGCATCACGGTCAACACGGTCACCCCCGGCCTCATCGAGAGCGATATGACGAAGGCGATCACAGAAAAGGCGCACGCCGACTGGTCGGCGTCGATTCCGCTGGGACGGCTCGGCACACCGCAGGACGTCGCCGCCGCCGTGTGCTTTCTCGCGTCGGATGAGGCAGCGTATATTACAGGACAGGTTCTCGCCGTCAATGGCGGGATGTACATGTGAGTCGGAGGTCGGACGTCGGAGGTCAGAGGTCGGAGGTCAGAGGTCAGAGGTCAGAGGTCAGAGGTCAGAGGTCAGAGGTCAGAGGTCAGAGGTCAGAGGTCAGAGGTCAACGTCGGAAGCAAACGTCGAACGTCAAAGGTCAAAGAGTGAGACCTTCAATCGGAGGCATTGAATGGCTGTCGCAGACAAGGTGAAGAGCATCATCGTGGAGCAGCTCGGCGTC
>JAICQE010000216.1 GCA_025938035.1 Vicinamibacteria bacterium | reverse complement strand
CGCCGCGCCGGCATCGCCGCGCCCATGACCGCTCATGCCCACGTCACGATCAACGGGATCGACAGCGGCATCTACGTGATGCGGGAGGCGATCAACAGGGACTTCCTCACGCGCAACTTCGGACGGCGCTTTTCCGGCGGAAATCTCTACGAACTGAGTTACCGGCCCGACCCGATGGTGTCGCCGACTCAGATTGCGCTCAAGGATGAAGTCGAGCAGAAGCGTCAGCGGACGGAGCTCGTCGGCGCGGCCGATGCGGTGCAGACCGCGCCGGCGGAAACATTCGCCGCCGCGGTGTCGAAGTACCTCGATCTCGATCGCTACATCACCTTCTATGCGGTCGAAGCCGCGACCAGCAACTACGACGGGTTCTCATTCAACGTCAACAACGCCTATCTATACGCGCACCCGCGCGACGGCCGCCTGATCATGATTCCGTACGGCGCCGACTCGTCGTTCTGGGCCATCGCCCGGATCACGAAGATTCAGAGCCCGTTTCAGACGCCACGGGCGGCGCTGGCGCGCCGCATCCAGTCGATTCCGGAGTTGCGGGAGAAGTTCTCCGCGGAAGTGGCGCGCGGCGGCCGCGAGCCGGTGTGGGACAAGAAAGCGCTGCACGATCGGCTCGCTGCCGTCGCGCGCAATCTCGCCTCGGCGCCGAAGACGACGCGGGCGGCAGCCGATGTGAAGAAATTCACCGACTACCATCCCGTGATCGAAGCGTTCATCAACAACGGCGGCACGACGAATCCGGTCGCGGGGCTGCCCTGAGCGCGCAGGCCGGGCAATCTGCCGCGGTCAGCTCCTGAACGCCTCGCGTCCGACGCCCTGAATCGGAATTCCCTGGCTGGCAAGAACTTCGTGCTGCAGCCCGTACATAGCCGCCGCGGCCTGGTCGATGTGCCTCACGAATGCCAATGAGCCCTGCAGGATCGGTTTGAGCCGCTCGCGGTCCTGAATGCGCGCGGCGGGATACTCGTGCTCGACGATGAGGTAGGTATCGGCGATGTCGAGCGGCAGCAGCTCGCGCGCGGCGAGCTGATGATCCAGCCAGTCCACGGTTCGATTCTGCAGATAGGCAAGCGGATCGTGCCGCGCTGTTCCCGGCAGCTCGTGCTCGCACAGCACCACCTGCTTCTTCCAGGCATTCAACTGATCGGCCGGTTTACTCGACGGCTTGCCGCCGATCCAGTCGCCGCGCTCCATCGTCTGGCCGCCGTAGCCCCAGGCCGCGACACCCTGTGCATCGACGACCTGCCCCTTCACGTGAAATCCGCCAATGAGGAAGCCGTAGCCCTGGTCCTTCAGGAACTGAAAGATCGATCGCGTGTCCTGACCCATCAGGATGGCGTGGGAGGGGTCGTAGTGAATGCGGAACTGGTCGCCGACGCCGTGCTTCTCGCAGATGCGGTGCAGCGCGATCCAGGCTCCGGGCGTGTAGGCGATGTTGTTGTGCCAGTTGTCCGCCGTCGTCCAGCCGGGCATCGGGCACTGCTCGACGCGGTAGGTGAGCCCGCGTGACTTCGCCTCTTTCAGCAGCGGGACGAAGTGATGTTCGAAGTCGACGAGGTTCTCGTCCATGCTGCGCTGCTGATTGCGCCCGACGAATCCACAGACGGCGTCGACGCCAAGGAGCACAGCCGCGTCGAACACGCGCAGCAGGAAGTCGTGCTTCTTCTTTCGCGTGGCGCGATCGTGGTGGAGCAGATTGTCGAAGTACGCGAGGTCGGAAATGCGCGTGCCTGAAGCCGTGATCGCCGCCTGCACCCGCATGGCGCGATACGTGTCGAACGGTTTCCTCAGGTCGAGCGTGTTGGCAACCGGATCGAGCATCGCGTCCGGAGGAACGTCCGTCTCCGACGGATGCAGGGCCGCGGACAGCTGAACGTAGTCGGCGCCGAGCTCCTTCGCGAAGTCGAGCCAGTCTTCGATCGCGCGGTCGGGATCGGCGTCGCGTACGTCGCGCGGCGTCAGCTCCTGCAGCGCGGCCGTCAGGATTCCGACCTTCATGAACTTCGGTGCAAAGGCAGTCACGCTCATACGTTCGTCCACACGCCGCCGTGCCTGGCGCTCTCGAGGATGGCTTCGACGATCCGGTTGGCCCGATAGCCGTCCTCGAACGTGGCGACGGTCGGGGGGAGCGGACGATAGGGCCTTCCGGCCGCGATGGCGCCGTAGATGTCGCGCATCAGGTTGCAGAACGCATCGGCCCACGCTTCCTGATGACCGCCGGGAAGATGCGCGTACGGCTTCGCCTGATCGACGATGAGCGAGGGATCCTTCTGCAGGATCTCGTTCGCGCGATCGCGATGGCCGAACCAGAGCTCATTCTGGTGTTCCTGCCGCCACTTGACCGAGGATTTCGATCCGCAAATCTCCAGCACGAGGTCGTTCTTGTGTCCGGGGCACACCTGACCGACCGAGAACGTTCCTTTCGCGCCGTTGTCGAATCGCACCAGCACCGATGCGAGATCCTCGACGGTGATATCGACGATGTCGGTGTCCTCGCCGCCGGCAGCCGCGAACGCCTCACGCGAGCCGCGCGGCTTTTTCCGCTTCGGCAGCGTGGTCGTGATGTCGCCGAGCACGTGCGTGATCGTCAGGCCGCTCATGTGCTGGGCGAGGTCGCACCAGTGCGAGCCGATGTCGCCCAGCGCGGAAGACGCGCCGCCTTTGGCCGGATCGAGCCGCCACGAGTAGTCGGTCTCGTTCAGCAGCCAGTCCTGTATGTAGTAGCCGTGCAGGAATCGCGGCGTGCCGATGTCGCCGTTCGCGATCGCCTGCCGTGCGTGCTGAACGAGCGGGTTGCCGCGGTAGTTGAAGGTGACCGCGGTGACGACGCCGGCGCGGCGTGCCTCGTCGACAAGCTTCTGTGACTGCGCGGCGGTCATGGCCAGCGGCTTGTCGGAGACGACATGTTTGCCCTTCGCCAGCGCCGCGGACGTCACCTCGTAGTGCAAGTAGTTGGGCGTGGCGTTGTGGACGACCTGCACGTCCGGATCGTCAATCAGCGCCTGATAACTGCCGTATCCCTTCCGTGCGCCGAGCGTCTGCGCCTTCTGCTGACCTGACGCGTCGCTGCTGCCGGCGACGGCGACGATATCGACGAAGCCGAGACGTCGAACGGCGTCGATGTGATGCGGGCCGACGAACCCGGCGCCGACGAGGCCCATCCCGATCCGTTTCACGTAACCTCCCGTTCGAATCGTTCGAATCGTTCGAATCGTTCGAATCGTTCGAATCGTTCGAATCGTTCGAGTCGTTCGAGTCGTTCGAGTCGTTCGAACCGTTCGATTGACCTGGATTCGAGACCCGATAATACTCGTCCGCACATGCTGTTCGGTAAACCAGCCAGATCATGGCGCGGACGTTGTCACGTCCGCGTTGGCGAGCCTGACAAGGCTCGCCCCACCCCGATGCGAGTTCTCGTCGTCTGCGCGCTGTTGGTGTACGCGGCCGCGGTTGTGGATGCGCAGCGCGGACGCGCCGGCGGCGCCGCGCCCGCCGCTCCGCAGGGCCGCGGGCAGGGGAGTCCGGCGTCGCAGCGTCCGCCGCAGACTGCCACGCCGCAGCAGTACGCGCCGGAGCAGGTCGAGGCCGGCCGTGTCCGCTTCGCCGCACAGTGCGGCTTCTGCCACGGACGCGACGCGGGCGGGGGCGAGGGCGGACCCGATCTGACCCGCTCCGAGCTCGTGGCTGCGGACGTGCGCGGCGATCGGATTGCCCCGGTCGTGAGGAGCGGACGGCAGAACATGCCGGGGTTCGCGCTGTCCGACGCGGACATGACGGCCATCGTCGCATTCATCCACGACCAGAAGACGCAGGCCGAATCGGCCGTCGGCGGACGCAGGAGCGTTGACCTCGCCGATCTGCAGACGGGGAACGCCGACGCCGGCAAGCGCTACTTCGACAACGCGTGTTCGCGCTGCCACTCGGCGACGGGGGATCTCGCCGGCATCGCCACGCGGCTGCAGGGGCTCCCGCTGCTGCAGCGGATGCTTTATCCGGGGGGCCAGATCCGCGACCCGAAGCGCGCAGCCCAAGTGACCGTCACGCTTCCCTCCGGACAGGTCATCACCGGCCGGCTCGCGTATCGCGACGAATTCACTATTGCGCTGACCGATGCATCGGGCTGGTACCGATCATGGGCGGCGAAGCAGGTTCGATTCACCGTCAACGACCCGCGCGCGGCGCACGTAGACCAGCTTGGAAAGTACACCGATGCGGATATGCACAATGTTCTCGCGTACTTGCAGACGCTGCGCTGAAATGGACGACGAAAGGCAAAAGTCAAAAGGCAAAGGTCAAAAGACCTTCTTGGGTCCTTTTCTTTTGCCTTTTGCCTTTTGCCTTTTGACTTTGACTTCGCCGATGGCGTCCGCTCAAGCCGTGGACCCATCTCTCCTGCTGAAGCCGACGCCCGACAGCTGGCCCACCTACCACGGCGACTACTCGGGACAGCACCATAGCCGTTTGACGCAGATCACGCCGGCGAACGTGAGCCAGATGACGCTCGCGTGGGCATTTCAGACCAATCAGGGTCAGTCGATCAAAGCGACGCCCATTCTCGTCAACGGAATCATCTACGTCACCACGGTCGACAATCTGTGGGCGATCGACGCGCGCTCCGGACGTCAGATCTGGCGCTATACCTACCCGCCAGGCCAGGCGTTCAACATCGGCCACCGCGGCGTCGCCGTCCGCGGCGACCTCGTGTATCTGACCACCCGCGACGCGCGGCTGCTCGCGCTCGACGCGCGTAACGGGACCGTCCGGTGGAACGTCGAGATCGCCGACTGGCGGCGCGGCTACTGGTGCACCAACGCGCCGATGGTCATCCGCAATCACGTCATCGTCGGCGTCTCCGGAGACTTCGACAATCTGCCGGGCATCCTGAAGTCGTTCGACGCTGAAAGCGGCAAGCCGCAGTGGACCTACTACAGCACGCCGCCGCCGGGCACGCCCGGTTCGATCAGCGGTGGCGCCACTGGTGGGCAGATGTGGATGACCGGGACCTACGATCCGGAACTGAACCTGTATTACGTCGGTACCGGGAATCCCACTCCAGTGCTGAACGGACCGGTGCGTCCGGGCGACAACAAATGGACCGGCAGCATCGTCGCGCTCAACCCCGACACCGGTGAGCAGAAGTGGGGCTTCCAGGCGGTGCCGCACGACACGCACGACTGGGACGCGGCCGAAGTGCCGGTGCTTGTCGACGCGGACTTCGGCGGCACGCGCCGTAAGCTGCTGCTGCAGGCGTCACGCAACGGCTACTACTTCGTGCTCGACCGGACGACCGGACAGAACCTGTTGACGACGCCGTTTGCGGCGGTCAACTGGGCGAAGGGCGTCGACGCCGAAGGCCGGCCGGTTCCCGATCCTGGCAAGGAACCGGCGCGCGATGGCCGGCTGGTGGCTCCGGACGAGGCCGGCGGCACGAACTACCGTTCACCGGCGTTCGATCCGGCAACGGGACTGCTGATCGTCAGCGCGCATGACGCGTACGGCATCTACTTTTTCAAGCCGGAGCACGGTGCGCACGGGTGGGCGGGCGCCGACTATACCGTGCACGGCCGCGGCGTGCTTCGCGCGATCGAATATCAGACCGGCAAGGTCCGCTGGAGCCACGACCTCCACGGCGGCGGCGGGGCGGCCGCCGTGGGCACCCCCGCGCGCGGGGTGGCAATTAGAGGCGGGTAGGGCCAAACACCGCAGGGGCGTCGCACGAGCGACCGCTCGCCCGTGTGGGAGTGCCGG
>JAICQE010000156.1 GCA_025938035.1 Vicinamibacteria bacterium | reverse complement strand
CGGTGATCGCGACCTTCGATGTTGGCACTCCTGAAGGAGCGCCCGACACGTAGGGCGCCCCTTCAGGGGTGCCCCTCGACGCGCGACCAGACGGCAGCCAGATCCTCGCCTATCGCCAGGTGGTTGAGCGCGAAGTCGGTGCTGCGAAACGCCTCGAGCAGCAGATCACGATCGAGCGCTCGGGCAGCGTCGCGACATTGACGCGCGCTTTCGATTCGCACCAGCGCCAGCGCCGCATCGAGGCCGCGCACGATCGTGGCAACGCCGCGGCCCTGATACGCCGTCCACGAGGCGAACGCCTTCGCGGCCAGGTAGCGATTGATCGGACGCGCAAAGGCACTCCACGAAGGGCGCACGTGATCGCGATACGCCTCCTCCAGTCCGTCTTCGTCCGCCGCGGGTTTGAGATCGTCGGGAATGGCGTCCACGACTTCGCTTCGCAGGCCATGACTTCCGGCAAGCGACGAGTGGGACGCTGCGGGCGTCAACGCTTCCGGCAGCAGACGGACCGCCTCGGCCAATGCGATACCACCCGGACGCCAGGTCCTGAGCCGCGAGGCATCTGCGGCAAGCGTCGCGACAACGGACTCAGGCATCGTGTCCGCGGCACACCTGCGCACCATATGACGCTCCCACGCCGAGTATCCGTCCGGATCCATCAGCATCGACGGCGACAGTAGCGGGGGCAGATCGTCCGTGGTCACCGTGAGCCCGTCGTAATCAGCGGGCGGAAACGCTGCCGGCCGTTGGACGATCTCCAGCCCGACGTCCTCCCGAAACAGCATCGACGCCGCCGTTGGACAGAAATGCGAGAGCGTCACGAACGTTCCGCGCGCGTCGGCAACGGCCAGACGGGGAAAGTGACGGCAGGTGGCCGGCAGCGCCTGCTCGCCGGCGTCGCGATGGACGACGCACAAGTGGGAATCGCGTTCGAAGAAGACGCAGTCGCCACGGTGCGTGCGTTCCAGCATTGCCGCGGCCCCATCGGGCAGATCGGGTTCGACGATGAATGGAGGCAGCGGCTCGGCAGCGGGAACAACGCGAAGCAAACCGCGGCGCACCTGTTCGTCGAGCGACCGATACACGGGGAGCTCGACGGGCACGTCCCAGTCGGCGGTACAGCACGCGCCCGAATGACGGCACTGGTAGTCGGCGTGAATGCTCAGCGCGAAAACCGGCGAGCTCATCACTTCCAGCATAACGAAGACCCAGAACATCAAGGAACGCCGTTAAGGCGTTCCGGCGGACAGGTTCGGCATTTGCACTTCATGCGTGCATGAAAATTATGGTGATCATCCTGTCCCTCCTCGCCGGAACGGCTGCGCTCGCGCAGGCACCTTCCGCACGCAGCACAGCCGCGCGACCCGTGCCGACCAGCGGCACATCGGACGAGACCCTGGCGGTTCAGGTCATGCTCGACCGCGCTGGCTTCTCTCCGGGTGAAATCGATGGACGTGCCGGCGCGAACCTCAAACGCGCCGTCGCGGCATTCCAGCGCGCCAAGGGGCTGGGAGAATCCGGACAAATCGATGAGCAGACCCGCCAGCAGCTGACGGAGGCGACGGGCAACCAGCCCACGTTGATCGAATACGTGGTGCGAGAGGCGGATGTCGCCGGGCCGTTCACGCCGAACATTCCGGCGGATCTGATGGCGCAGTCGAAGCTCGAGCGGCTCCACTACCAGAACGCGCTCGAAGCGGTCGCCGAACGGTTCCACGCAAGTCCACAGCTGCTGCAGCGGTTGAACGGCGGAGCGGCGATCGCGCAGGCGGGCGCGCGACTGATGGTTCCGAACGTCGAACCCTTCGAGCTGCCGCAGCCGCCGGCGCCTGAGGCACGCGGACGCGGCAGAAACGCCGCCGATCAGCAGGCGGCCGGCAGGGCCGCGGGCCGCGGCCGCCGCGGCGCCACCGAAGCACCTGCCTTCACGATTACCGGGACGAAATCGACCAGCGCGCTCACCGTCGAGGACGCGACCGGGCGCGTCGTCTTTCACGCGCCGGTGACGACCGGGAGCGAGCGCGATCCGCTGCCGATCGGAAACTGGAAAGTCACTACCGTTCAGGTGATGCCGAAGTTCCATTACAACCCGGACCTCTTCTGGGACGCGAACCCATCGCATTCGAAGGCGACGATTCCGTCCGGGCCGAATAACCCCGTCGGAGTGGCGTGGATTGACTTGAGCAAGGAGCACTACGGCATTCACGGCACGCCGCAGCCCTCGCGCATCGGGCACGTGCAGTCGCACGGGTGCGTGCGCCTGACCAACTGGGACGCGGCGCGGCTGCTGACCTGGGCACAGCCCGGCACCGCGGTGGTGTTCAGGGAGTAGACGTCGTGCGGCGTGTGGACCGTGTCCGTCTCGAAAAACGCCGCCGCCTGCTTCTGACGGTCGGGCTGGCCTTTACGCTCGGAGCCTTGACGGCCGGCGCGTTGATCTGGCGCGTCGATCATCTGGCTGCGCTCGCGGCCGTTGCGAACGAAGCGCAGCCGGACGCCGTCCCGACGGCTCGGTCTGTCGGGCCGGCAACGCCAGCCCCTGTGGCAACTGCCGGCTCGAACGAAACGAGCGGCGACGTCGTGGAGCTGCTCGAGCGGCGGCAGCTCGACGTGCCCGTTCAGGGAGTTTCACGAAGTCAGCTGCGCGACACATTCGACGAACGCCGGGCGGGCGGGCTTCGCAAGCATGAAGCGCTCGACATCATGGCTTCCCGCGGCACCCCCGTGCGGGCGGTGGAGGACGGACGGGTCGCCAAGCTGTTCACCAGCATCGCCGGCGGCCTGACGATCTATGTGTTCGATCCCGGCGAGATGTTCAGCTACTACTACGCCCACCTCGACCGCTACGCGAAGGGTCTGCACGAGGGGCAGCAACTCCGCCGCGGCGACGTCATCGGTTACGTCGGCTCCACCGGGAACGCCGCCGAGGACGCGCCTCACCTGCACTTCGCAATTTTTCAACTGAACGCCGGCCGCAAGTGGTGGCAGGGCACGCCAATCAACCCCTACCACGTGTTCCGCTAGCCGCCGACAACCTGCTCACGCCGAACGAGTTATCACGAGTACAGAAGTATTACAGAGCGTCGCGCCGTGGCCTGATATCGTCCTCTAGGCTTTTTTCCGATACCTCACCAGAGAGGGGACGTTCGTCCGATGGTCACACCGACGCTGATGTACGGCCGCAAGTACCAGCAGGGAATCAACACAATCACGACTGTCGCGATGACTGCGTTCCACCTGCTCGCAGTGGCGGCGTTCTTCTTCATCGACTGGGGCGCGATCGCGACCGCCGTCGTTCTGTATTTCGCCGCCGGCATGCTCGGGATCGGGATGGCCTATCATCGCCTTCTCACCCACCGCAGCTACAAGACAACCAAATGGGTTGAATACTTCCTGACCTGGTGCGGCACGCTCGCACTCGAGGGCGGGCCGATCTTCTGGGTTGCGACGCATCGCGTCCATCATCAGAAATCGGATCACGAAGGCGATCCGCACACGCCGCGCGAGGGAACGTGGTGGGCGCACATGGGCTGGATCATCACCGGCAGCGGCCTGCATCACGACGCGCACGTCCTGTCCAAGTACGCGCCCGATCTCTCACGCGACCGCGTTCACCTCTGGCTCTCGAAATGGCACTGGACGTCCAACGTGATCGTCGGTCTCATCCTGCTCGCCGTGGGGGGAATCCCGTACGTGCTGTGGGGGATCTTCTTCCGGACCACCGTCGGCCTGCACGCCACGTGGCTGGTGAACTCCGCGACACATAAGTGGGGGTCCCGCCGCTTCAAGACGAAGGACGATTCGACGAACAACTGGTGGGTCGCCGCCCTCACCTTCGGCGAAGGCTGGCACAACAACCACCACGCCCATCCGACCAGCGCCCGGCACGGCCTGGCCTGGTACGAAGTCGACCTGAACTGGATGGGCATCAGCACCCTGAAAGCCCTCGGACTGGCGTGGGACATCAAGCTGGCCAAGATCAAGCAGCCGCTGCCCGAGGAAGCGCCGGACGACGCACTGGCGGAGGAAGCCGTAGCTTAACTTCCGGTCATTCAGAATGCTGAATGCTGAATGCAGGACGTTGCATTTTTTGCATTTTTTGCATTTTGCATTTTGCATTTTGCATTCTGAATTCTGCATTACTGCGTAAGATCCCCACATGACCCGTCGCCAGAAGGCGATCGGCTTCTTCATCACCCTCTGCGTCCTGCTCGTCGGCGCGGCGATCCTCCTCAACATCTACTGGATCGTCATCACCGAAAAGCAGCTCGTCGAGCTGCTCGTCGGCATCTTGCTGTTTGCGCTCATCATCGCCGGGATCATCATCTACACGGTGTTCCTGGTGATGGAAATCAAGCGCAACGAAGACCACGACACCTTCATCAACGCCGTCACCCACGAGCTGAAAACACCGCTGGCGTCGATGCGCCTGTACCTCGATACCCTCAAGGCCCGGCCCGTGTCCGACCCGCAGCGCCAGGAGTTCTACGACGTCATGCTCGCCGACGTCGAGCGGCTGCGCCACACCGTCGATCAGGTCCTCAAGGCCGGTGTCGTGCGCGAGAAGCAGCGCGCGGCCGTCCGCACGCCGCTCGACATGGGTCTGCTCGCCCGCGAATGCGTCGACCTCGCGGTCACGCGGCACCATCTGCCGCCTGGAGCCATCGCGCTCGAAGCGCATGACGGGGCGTCGTTGATGGTCCGCGGCGATGCCGAAGAGCTCCGCACGGTGATCACCAACCTGCTCGACAACGCGGTCAAATACTCCGGCAGCGACGTGCGCGTGACCGTCTCGCTCGCCGCGCCGGCGCCGGACACGATCTGGGTGCGCGTGCAGGACCGGGGTGTCGGCATCCCGCGCAAACAGCTCAAGCGGATCTTCAATCGCTTCTATCGCGTGCAGGCGCGCGGAATCCGCCAGGTGAAGGGCACGGGGCTGGGCCTCTATATCGTCCGCACGATCGCGCGCAAGCACGGCGGCCGCGTCTTCGCGCAGAGCGAAGGCGAAGGCCGCGGCGCCACGTTCACCGTCGAGCTCCCCCGCTCCACGCTATGAGCCGCGTCCTCGTCGTCGACGACGAACAGCACATCGCGGAAGGCGTCCGTTTCAATCTGCAGGCCGACGGTCACGACGTCGTCGTCGCCGACACCGGAGAACGGGCGCTCGAGCTGCTGCTCGAAACGCCCTCCCCGTTCGACGTCGTCGTCCTCGACGTGATGCTGCCGGGGAAGAACGGATTCACCGTCGCCGCCGAGCTTCGCGCTGCCGGCCAATACGTGCCGATACTGATGCTGACCGCCCGCGGCCGGCCCGAGGACGTGCTCCGTGGGTTCGAGTCGGGCGCGGACGACTATCTTCCCAAGCCGTTCGAGCTCGGAATCCTGCTCGCGCGCGTGGGCGGTCTGCTCCGGCGGCGGCGGTGGAACGAGCGCGATGCGCCCGCGCCGGCCGAGGCCGTCGGCGACACCTTCACGTTCGCCGGGCGCACGCTCGATTTCAACGCGATGGAAATCAGGGCGCGCGGCGCGACCCATCGGCTGACCCAGATGGAGTGCGAGCTGCTCCGCTATCTCGTCACGCACCCGGGGCAGGTGATCTCCCGCGGAACCCTGCTCGAAAACGTGTGGGGGCTGCACGAGAGCACCGACACGCGGGCCATCGACAACTTCGTCGTGCGCCTCCGAAAGTACCTGGAAGACCGGCCGTCCACCCCGCAGTTTCTCCTGACCGTCCGCGGCGTCGGATACAAGTTCCAGCCTTAAGATCGATTCATGGGCAGACGGCCGCGTGCTGTTCGACTGGCAATCCCGGCCGCCTTCGTCGCCGTCCTGACGCTCGTGGCGCTGTGGCGCGTCAGCGGTCCGGTGGCGCCGGCGTCCGGCACCGCCGCGGCGCGGCCCGAGCCGCTCGCGCCGCTGACCGAGATCGCTGAGGTGCTGGCCGTCAACTCCGTCGGCCGCCGGGCGTCGCTCGAACGCGCCGTCGTTCGCGAGATTCCGAGCCCGCGGACGCTCTGGATCGGCACCGGCGACGAGCGGATCTTCGCGGTGCTCGATCCCGACGTCAAAAACGTATCCGCCGTGCCCGTGCAGGTCGGTTCGCGCCTGACGCTGATCGGGCTGGTGCGCGCGGCCCCGCCGGAGGAGACGGCAATCCGCCAGTGGGCGCTCGACCCGGCCACCGCGGCGTCCGCGCGCAAACAGGGGACGTATCTTCACGTGACGGAGATACGGGCTGAGCCCGAGTAATGCAGAATGCAGAATGCAGAATGCAGACGGGGACTTGAATTCTGCATTCTGAATTCTGCATTACATAGAATCACTACATGTCCGCCAGCGATACGATCGAGGCGCGGGGCCACCTGATCGACTCGGGGCTCCTCTCCGCGATTTTCGACAAGATCATCGAGCACAAGGCCGCGTACGAAATCCTGAAGTTCGACATCGGCCGGACCAACGACGACGCCTCCAGCATCGAGATGCGCATCACGGCGGGCGAGCAGGCCGTTCTCGACGACCTGCTGCAGCAGCTGACCACGTTCGGCTGCCACCCGGTGCGCGAGCGCAACGCCTCCGTGAAACCGGCGGAGCGGGACAGGTGCGTGCCCGACGACTTCTACTCGACGACCAACCACCGCACGCACGTGCGTCTGAAGGGCCGCTGGGTCGAGGTCGGCAAGCAGCGGATGGATGCGGTCGTCGTCGCTGCCGGGGGGCAGGCGGAGTGCCGGAAGCTGCGCGACGTCAAGGCCGGGGATCCGATCGTGTGCGGACACGACGGCATCCGGGTCACGCCGGAGTTCCGCGAACGCGATCGCCTCGGCTTCGCCTTCATGAACAACGACGTCTCGTCGGAACGCCGCGTCGAGGGCAGCGTCGCGCGGATCGCGCAGATGATGCGCGAGGTGAAGAAAGGCGGCGGCCGCATCGCCGTCGTTGCCGGCCCCGTCGTCGTGCACACCGGCGGCGTCGAGCATTTCTCCGAGCTGATACGAGGCGGCTACGTGGACGTCGTGCTCGCGGGCAACGCCCTGGCCGTCCACGATATCGAGTTTGCGCTGTCCGGAACGTCGCTCGGAATCGATCTGGTTGCCGGCGCGCCGGTCGAGCAGGGTCACCGCAATCACATGGCCGCGATCAACACCATCAACCGCGCCGGCAGCATTCGCGCAGCGGTTGAAAGCGGCATCCTGAAGTCGGGCGTGATGTACGAGTGCATCAAGCACGGCGTCGACTTCGTGCTGGCCGGCAGCATCAGAGACGACGGGCCGCTGCCCGAGACGGTGATGGATCTGGTTGACGCGCAGGAGCAGTACGCCGCGGCGCTCACGAGCAACGTGCAGATGGTGCTGATGCTGTCGTCCATGCTGCACAGCATCGGCGTGGGCAACATGCTGCCGTCCTGGGTCCGCGTCGTCTGCGTCGACATCAACCCCGCGGTGGTCACGAAGCTCAGCGATCGCGGCTCGGCGCAGACGGTGGGCGTGGTGACGGACGTCGGCCTCTTTCTGCACCGGCTCGCCGAAGCACTCCGTAACTGAACGATCCGACGACTCGAACGGTTCGAACGACTCGAACGTTAGACTGCCCGTGCGGCGGCAGGCTGGCCGGCGAGCGACTGCCTGATGATCGTGAATGCCTGCTCCATGCCGGGACGCGTTCGCGGCGGGCCCAGGCACACGCGCACGGCGCGCGCGGGCTGGTCGGTGACGGCAAACTGCGTCGAGGCGTTCAGGATGACCCCGCGCGAGCGCACGTGAGCGGCGAACGACTCCGACGACCATCGCCCTGGCAGCTGCAGCCAGAGATGCGGGCTCGACGGATGCGTCTGCACCCGCTCACCGTCGAACAGGCGCCGGGCCATTGCCTGACGCGCCGCGAACTCGTGCCGCTTCCACTCCGCAATCCGCGCCGCCGTTCCATCCTCGATCCAGCCGCTCAGCAGGTCGGCTCCGATCGGCGACGCCATGATCATCGACGCCCATACCGACCCGGTAATCGCATCAAGCGTCTCCGGCGGGGCGGCGACACAGCCGAGCCGCATACCCGGGAAAAGACTCTTCGAGAGGCTCGTCAGGTACACCGTGCGGTGTGGAATCAGCGCCGCCAATGGCGCCTTCTCCGGCGACACGAACCCGTAGACGTCGTCTTCGATGACGGTGAGGCGGTACTTCTCGGCCAGTGCCGCAATCTGCCGCCGTCGCCGCTCCGACATCACCGCGGACGTCGGATTCTGGAGCCGCGGCATGCAGTACAGCGCGCCCGCCCGCGTGGCGCGGCAGGCGGTCTCGAGCGCGTCCGGACGCAGCCCTTCCGCGTCCATCGCGACCGCGCGAATCTTCAGGTGCTGCTGCTGTGCGACGGCCCGCGCGCCGGAGTACGTCAACTCTTCCATCAGCAGCGTGTCGTTCGGCTTGAGCAGCGCGGAGATCACCGACGACAGCGCGTGCTGAGCGCCGGCCGTGAGCACGATCCGGTCAGGATCGACACCGAAGCCGCCCCGCGCGAGCCACGCGGCCATCGCCTGCCGGTGGCGCAGGTGCCCCTTCGCCGGAACGTACCCGAGAATCTGCGTCCACGGCAGGACGCGGCGCTGGAAGAGGCGCGGCTGCAGGTTCGCGACCTCCTTGTCGGGCATCAGGATGTTGATGCTGAGATCGAAGGGCGCAGCCTCCGACGTTCGCTCTTCAGCCTCGTTCCCGCGGATGAACGTCCCGCGCCCGACATACCCGGACGTGAGGCCGCGGCGTGCCGCCTCGGCGTAGGCGCGGGTGATGGTCGTGACCGTGACGCCCAGGTGGTCCGCCAGATCGCGATGCGGCGGCAACCGCATGCCGGCCCGCAGCGCGCCGTTCTGGACGTCCTCGTCGAGCGCGTCCGCAATGGCGCGGTAGACCGGCCCGCGCCGTGTCTCCAGCTTTGGCAGCCACATTGTCATAGGACGCAAATATAGACAATCGGATGCATTCAATCCAATTGTCCTACCGCCATTGCTTGCACGCCCCCGCACAGGGCCACCATTTGCGCATGGCGCCCGTTTCGGGTCCGTCGGTTATCCTGATCCCATGGGCAAGCGCATCTTCCTGTTCATCCTGACCAACATCGCCATCGTCGCGACGCTGACGATCGTGGTCAGCCTCCTCGGGTTGGACCGGGCCGTCACCGACCAGGGTCTCAATCTCGGCGCGCTCGCGCTGTTCTGCTTCATTTACGGCATGGGCGGCGCGTTCATCTCGCTGCAGATGTCACGCTGGATCGCCAAGCGCGCGACCGGCGTGCAGCTGGTCGATGGACGGACCGGGAACCAGGATCTCGACTGGCTGTACGCGACCGTTCGGCGGCTGACTCAGCAGGCGAATCTGCCCATGCCCGAGGTGGGCATGTACAACTCGCCCGAAGTGAACGCCTTTGCGACCGGGCCGAGCAAGAGCCGCAGTCTGGTCGCCGTGTCGCAGGGATTGATGCAGGGGATGCGGCGCGAAGAAATCGAAGGCGTGCTCGCCCACGAGGTGGCGCACATCGCCAACGGCGACATGGTGACGATGACGCTGCTGCAGGGCGTGATCAATGCGTTCGTCATGTTCGCGGCGCGTGTGGTGGCCCATCTGATGACGCGGTCGAGCGACGGCCGCCAGGGCAACGGCGGCGGCATGTACTTCCTCATCGTGATCGTCCTGCAGATCGTGTTCGGCATCCTCGGGTCGCTGATCACGAGCTGGTTCTCGCGGCAGCGCGAGTTCCGTGCGGACTACGGCGGTGCAAGTCTCGCTGGACGCGATCGGATGATTGGCGCCCTTCGCCGGCTGCAGGCGAACCACGAGCTCGTCGATACCCGCCACGAAGGACTGGCGACGATGAAGATCAATGGCGCGGGACGCTGGATGGTCTTCTTCTCCACGCACCCGCCGCTCGAGGTCCGCATCGCGGCGCTCGAAAACGCGCGTCTCGAACGAAGCCTGTAACACGAAAGGCCGCGAGGATCGCCTCGCGGCCTTCCGCCCGCTATGCACAGCACGATTGTTTCTACAGATCTGCTCGCCGCGCATCTCGACGACTGGACGATCGTGGACTGCCGCTTCGATCTGCAGAACGAACACTGGGGACGGGACGAATACCGGCTGGCGCACATTCCCGGGGCCGTATACGCGAGCCTGAATGCCGACCTGTCTGGCACCCCGAGCGGGACCAACGGCCGCCACCCGTTGCCGTCAATCGATGCGCTCGCGGCAGTGTTCGGGCGGCTCGGCATCGATCGCTCCTCGCAGGTGATCGCGTACGACCAGGACGCGGGATCGTACGCCAGCCGCCTGTGGTGGATGCTGCGCTATCTCGGACATGACGCCTGCGCCGTGCTCGATGGCGGCTGGGCGAAATGGCGGCGCGAAGACCGGCCGTCACGGAGCGGCGACGAGGGGCGACGGCCCGCGACGTTTTCGCCGGCGCCGAGGGAACGGAATCGCGTGGAAATCGGCGAAGTCGTCTCGCGCTCCGCGGATGGCGCGGCGTTGCTCATCGACGCACGCGCTCCCGAGCGATTCGAGGGGCGCTCGGAAACGATCGATCGCGTCGCCGGGCACATCCCGGGTGCGGCCAATCATTTCTTCAAGCAGAACCTGGCCGCCGACGGCACGCTGCTGCCGCCGGAGACGCTGCGCGCGAAT
>JAICQE010000092.1 GCA_025938035.1 Vicinamibacteria bacterium | reverse complement strand
TCCGGGCAGCCGATGTGCGCGTAGCTGCGGTCGGTCGGCTCGTGGCCGATCATGAACGTGAACACGCGGCTGATGTCGCCCTGCAGCGCCAGGTGCATCAGGTTGTAGGTGACGCTCATGTGATCGTCGAACGCCTCGGGCAGGCCGATCGGCGACTCGGGATTCCCGGTGATGGTCGACAGCCTCGTCTCCATGCGATCGAGCTGCTGCTCGACCTCGCGGATGTTGCTCAGATACTCGTCGAGGATGGCGCGGTCGGGCGCGCCGAGCGAGCGGCGCAGCTTCGCCGTTTCCTGCGTCACGGAGTCGAGCAGGCTCTGCTTCTCCTTCAGCCGCGCGGCGCGGTGCTCCGCCGACCCGGTCTCGCCGAACATCCGCTCGAAGGTGACGCGCGGGTTGATCGACACCGGCAGCGGACGGGTATCGTCGCGCCAGGCGAGCGTCTCGAACAGCACGCACGGGAACCCGTCGCATGCGCCGGCCGCGGTGCCCATGTCCTCTGTGCCGACTTCGATCGAGTGCAGCGGCGTGTCTCCCGCTACGTGGTCGGCGATGTGCTGATCGACGGTCTTCTTCGATTGCAGAAAATTGAAGGAATCGCCTGTGGCCTCGCGGTCGACCACCGGGCCGATGCCGTTCAGGAACGCGGAGCTGGCGCCGACGTGCACCGATTCACCCCATGGCGCCTTCATCTTGCTGATGGTCACGAGCTGATCGCGGAACGCTTCGATCGGCTGCATCACCGGCTTGAACACGAAGTCGCTGCCGGTCTGCTCCGGATGCCACGTGTCGGGATAGACGCCGCACGGCATGTAGACGACGCCGAAGCGGAACGGCGCTCTCGTCCGCGACTGCGCGACGAGCGCCGGGACCATGGCGTCCAGCCAGGGAAGCGCCACCGCGGCGCCAAACGCGCCCCGGATGAATGTCCGACGTGAAAGATGCTTCTTCGTGACGATCATGGCTTTTGCTCCTGTTCCAGACGTGTACGCATCTGGAAGGGTGCGCTCTCGACGATCCCGCTAATTATCGACTGCAGCGCGTAATTCCGTTGCGCCGATTTTTTGACGATTCCGCGGATTACGGCCATATCCGACGGCTCCACGCCGCGGCCCAGCGCGTAGGTCATGATTCGCTCGGTCAGCGTCGTGGCAAACGCCTCGGGACGGCCCAGGATGACGTTCCGCAGCGCAACCGGCCCATCCACCGTCGAGCCGTCCGCCAGCACCCCCCGCGTGTCGAGCGGCGTGCCGTCCGCGTCGGCCGTGCGCCAGCGTCCGACGGGGTCGAAGTTCTCGAGCGCGAAGCCGACCGGGTCGATCACGCGGTGGCAGCCGGCGCACGCCGGGCTGCCGCGGTGCACGTCGAGCTGCTCCCGCACCGTTTTGGGCTGCTTCGCCGCGCCCTTCGCGCTCTCCTCGAGCGATGGCACATTCGGGAGCGGCGGCGGTGGCGGCGTGTTGAGGAAGGTTGTCAGCACGAACTTGCCGCGGAAGACCGGCGAGGTTCTCGTCGCGACGGAGGTCATCGACAGGATGCTGCCGTGCCCGAGCAGGCCGCGGCGATTCGGATCCGTGACCGGCACCTTGCGGAAGCGCGTGCCGTAGACGCCGGCGATGCCGTAGTGCCGCGCCAGCCGCTCGTTGACGAACGTGTAGTCCGCGTTCAGCAGTTCGAGCGCGCTGCGGTTCTCGCGGACGATGTGCGAGAAGAGCAGTTCGGTTTCACGGCGGAATCCCTCGCGGATGTTGTCGTCGAAGTCTGGGAAGGCGAGGATGTCGGGGCGGACCTTCGCTTCCAGGTTGCGCAGCTGCAGCCACTGGCCGACGAAGTTGTTGACCAGCGCGTCGGCGCGCTTGTCGGCGATCATCCGCCGCACCTCGGCGGCGAGGACACCCGGCTCGCGCAGCCGGTTGGCGATCGCCAGGTCGAGCAGCCGCGCGTCGGGGATGCTGCTCCAGAGGAAGAACGACAACCGCGACGCGAGCTCGACGTCGCTGACCTTGTGCGCCCCGCCCGGTTTCACGCCCGGCGCGTCGCGCTCGATGCGGTAGGTGAAGTTGGGGCTGGCCAGAATACGCGCAACGCCCGCGCGGATGCCCGCGTCGAAGCTGCCGCCGGCCGCGCGGGTGTCGCGGTAGAACGACAGTGGCGCCTCGAGATCGTCCGCGGTCACCGGGCGACGATAGGCGCGCTTCGCGAGGTTCGACAGGATTCGCTGGGCACATGTCGTCTCCGCCGCCGCTCCCGCGCCCACAGCAGGCCTGCACACCAGTATCCGGTCACGGCTTGGCGTCGCGCTGACGCCGGTCGCGTTATATGGTCCTTCGACGCCGACGGTCTTCAGCTTCGGCAGGCCGCCGATGAAATGAATCTCCTGGCTGTCGCGCTGTCCCGGCTGCCACACGTCCTGCGGCTGACCCGGCCGCTCCTTGAACGTGAAGCCGATGTCGTGCGGCCCGGCGGTCAGCGTGACGCGCGCGGTCATGCGCGCGTCGAGAATCGAGCGCGCCTCGTTCATGTCCTTCGCCTGGACCTTGTGATCCTCATGGCCGCCGATCTCGACGGCGTGTACCTCGGCGCCGTCCACGGTGATCACGAATGTATGCGGCAGGTCATTGCTCTCGACGCCGGCGTAGCCCTCCTCGATGCCGCGCACCAGCCGGCCGAACAACTTGTATTCGCCGTCGGCGGGGAAGACGTGGCGCACCAGGCGGCCGCCGCGCGTGCCGAGCGGAAGGCCGTCGATGTGCGCGTTCTGGCTGAAGTCGCGGTTGATCGAGTACTCCGTCGTGCCCGTCGGTGCCTTCGCGTCGCCAACGGCCAGCGTGCTGATCCGCTGCGCCGCCGTCAGGTAGCCGTCGAGCAGCAGCGGGGACGTCCGCAGCGCCGCGGCGATGTTGTCGAAGCCGAAGTCGCCGCCGTCGTTCGGCAGCAGCGACGACATGTCCACGTCGAGCGCCAGCAGATCGCGGATCGCGTTGCGGTATTCGGCGCGATTCAGCCGGTGCACCACGTAGCGGCCGGGCGTGTTGCGCGCCGCCCAGGCGCGATCCAGCGAGCCGGAGAGCCACGTCGTAAAGGCGACGTATTCGGCCTCGGGCGGGTGCGGCAATCCCTGTGGCGGCATCGCGCGCGCGCCCAGCTTGCGGAGCACGCGCTCCCACGTCGCAGCGTGCGGCAGCAGGTTGTCGAGGCTTGCCGTTTCCAGATTCAACGGATCGTTCGGCGGCTGCGGGCTGCGCGTGTTGTGGCAGCCGACGCAGTTCTTATCGAGCCAGGCGCGGTGGACTTTCGAAGGAGACGAGGAGGAAGGAGGTAAGGAGGAAGGAGACGACGCACGAGGCGCCGATGCCGGCGCCGTCGACTGGGCGAGCATCGCCGCCCCGGCAATCCATGCCAGGGCCGCTGCCATCAGCACCTTCTTCACTTCGCGCCGTCCTTCTTTTCCTCTGCCTTCTTCTCGTCGGCGACCGGAGGCGGCACGGGCGTCGGATCGTTCGGGCCGAGCTTCATCAGCTCGCGCACAGCGGCGATCACTTCCTCGCGCGTGTTGCGCTTCGGCCGGTAGGCGCGCGAGTCGGTGTTGTTGCCGGGCGGCGGCGGAGGCTCGGGCTTTTCCGCCAGCTGCAGCGGCGTCAGGTTGTCCTTGTTCACGGCGTCGAGCTTTGCGCCTGCGCCAACCAGTTCGCGGATGATCGGCACCTGTCGCGCGGTGACCGCCTGATGCAGCGGCGTCGATCCGTCCGGTGCCTTGACGTTGGGATTGGCGCCGGCGGCGAGCAGCACCTTGATCGCGTCGACCGGCTCGCGGTTCGACGCTTCGCGGAATGGCGGCGGACCGAGCCGCTCGAATCCGGGTCCGGCGGCAAACGCCGCGCCGCGGCCTCCGTTGATCGACGCGAGGACCGGCGTGCGTCCGACGTTCGCATTGCCACGGCCGCCGCCGCCGTCCTCGTCGTTGCCCGGTTTCTTGACCGGTTTGGGGCTCCACTCGACGTCGGCGCCGTGCTTGATCATCAGCTTCAGCGCTTCGACGTCCGCGGCGACCGCGGCGCGGTAGAACGGCGAGGCATTGATCTCCTCGCCGCAGCACAGCGTGGACGAGTGCAGCTGGCCGGTAAACGCCTTGTTCGGATCGGCACCCTTCTCGAGCAGCCTCGCGATCAGGTCGAGCGCCGTCATTTTGTTCGGATGGTCGGCTCGCAGCCGCGACCCGTCGCGCGCCCGCATGTCGGTGGTCGCGTCGTGCATGTCGACGGCGAAGTAGAGCGATCCGTCGTTGGCATTCGCTCCGAGATCGACCAGCGTGCCCGCGAGGTCGAGCCGGTCGTTGACGATGGCGATGATGAGCGCCGTGGCGCCGTCGCCGTTGGTGAGGTTGAGATCCGCCCCGCCGGCAGCGAGTGCGCGTGCGACGGCTTCGTGGCCGTTGCGCACGGCGTACATCAGCGCCGTGAAACCGCCCGTGGGATGGTCGGCGTGTTTCCGCTGATCGAGCGTGGTGATGCGCGTCTTGCGGTTCGCGTCGGCCTTCGCGTCGAGCAGTGCCTTGACGACGGCGGCGTGGCCTTCGGCGGAGGCCCACATCAACGGCGTTTCCTGCTGGTAGGTGGTCGCGTTGACGTCGCTCGCGGCCTCGATGAGCAGACGCACGGCGTCGATGCGGCCGGTGCGCGCCGCAGCCATCAGCGCGGTCTCGCCATCCGGGTGCGCGAGCGTGGCTTTCGCCCCCGCCTTCAGCAGGGAATCGATGAGCGGCGTGTCGCCGGTGCGCGCGGCCTGGATCAGCGGCGTGACACCGTACTTGTTCGCCGTGTCTGCCTTGGCGCCGGCAGCCAGAAGCGCCTTGGTCATCTCGACGTCGGAGTGGTAGACGGCCCACAGCAGCGCCGTCGAGCCGTCGCGCGCCGTCTCGTTGACGTTGACGCGCTTCGCCAGCAGCGCACGCACGGCGCGCAGGTCGCCGTCTTTCGCAGCGGTGACGAGGGCGCCGTCCGTAGCCGCGTGCAGCGCGGGCAGAAGAGCAACGAGTAGTAGCGCGACCCCGGCGAGGGAGTGACGATTAGACATAGTTATCCCCGCGAAATTCTGCCGCGATATTACCCCGCAAACCGGGTCAGGAGGGGAGCAAAAAACCGGCTAAAGTGGGGCATTTGTTGGTGGTTAGTGGTTGGTGGTTAGTGGTTGCGACTACCAACCACCAACTACGAACCACCAACCAGCTCAGGGGCACGTCTCCGCCACCCGGTTCACCACTGCCACGTTGAGCCCGCCGCTACCACCGGCACCGATGAGCATGCCGGCGACAGACATCCGCTGGCCGACGAAGGCGTCGAGCTTCGTCAGCACGAACTTCAGCGGCATCGTCCCCGACCCGAGCGCCACGCTGGCGTCCGCGGGATCCGACTGCGTCTTGTCCGTTCTCACCGGCTTGGTGGCGTTGGTCAGCGTCCACTCGCTGCCGCTTTTGGTCAGACATCCGACGACGCGAACGAGGGTATTCGCCGGAAGTTCGCCCGGCCCGTCCTTCGGGATGATCTGGACGCCGGCAATCGTCTGCGGCGAGAGCTCCGTCGCGCCGGCGGGCAGCCCGTTCGATCGCAGAATCAACGCGGTGAGGTCGTTATAGCTTTCCTGCGAGAGCGAGCCGCCGTTGCCGTTCGGCATGTTCTTGCTGATGTAGTTCAGCAGATCGGCAACCGACTTCTGCGTGTGGTTCTGCCAGAACCGATCCCCGCTGAGCGGACGGTTTCCGTCGGACGTCAGCGTGTGGCAGCCGGCGCAGCTGGCGCCGAAGACGCCGGTGGCGCGTGTGGCCTGGGCGTCGGTATAAACACCATCCCAGACCGTGCGTCCCATCGGCGGCGTCTGCGAGAACACGACCACGCTGCCCGCGAGCAGCAGAACAGGCACAGTGATCCCCAGGCGGTTGCTATCTGCCATGGTGCGAACTATAACCCCGTGCGGCCCCTGGAGGATCTCTTGAACCATCGACAACTCCGTCTTGTCGCCGCTTTCGCGGCGTGTCTCGCCGGTGCCACGGTCATCGCGCAGCAGCCTGCGGCGGGCACCGTGCTGGTCACCGGATCGAACCGCGGTCTCGGGCTTGAATTCGTCCGGCAGTATGCCGCGCGCGGGTGGAGGGTCATCGCCACGGCGCGCAATCCCAAGGCCGCGCCGGAGCTGAACGTGATCGCGGCGAAAAACCGGAACGTCACCGTCGACAGGTTGGACGTCGAGGACGTCGCAGCAATCAAGGCGCTGGCCGGCAAGTACAAGGGCACGGCGATCGACGTGTTGATCAACAACGCGGGTGTGCTCGGCGACATGAAGGCGCAGTCGTCCGGCGCGCTGGATTACGCAGAGTTCGAGGAAGTGATGGCGGTGAACGTCTTTGGCGCGCTGGCGATGGCCGACGCGTTTCGCGACCACGTGGCTGCCAGCTCGCAGAAGAAGATCGTCTCGATCACCAGCCGCTCGGGAATCATCTCGCAGCCGGGATACCGCGGGCCGTCGTTCTACCGCGCGAGCAAGGTCGCGCTCAACATGGTGATGCGCGTCTTTGCCGACGAAGTCCGCGACCGCAACATCATCGTCGCCCTCGTATCGCCGCCGCCGACGGAAACGGACATGCTGCGGCAGCTGATCGGCGCGGAGAACGCAGCACGCCAGGGGAAGCCACCGGATGTGATCGGCGGGCTCATCAAGGTGATCGACGGTTTGACGATGGCGAACAGCGGCGGGCCGCCGGTGTTCTTCGACGGAACTTTACTGTCGTGGTAGCGACGCCGGTGGGGGCAAGCCGTTTGCTATTTAATCCGGCAGGTATGGCGAAACGGGAACCGACGTGGTCTGAACGGATTCGCGACCTGATCGAGGAGGTCGACCGGGTTCGCAACGAAAGCGAACGCACGCGGGGCCATGCCGAACGCGCGATGAAAGAGCCATTCTGGCCCGAGCGGCGGCGCGAGCCGCGGTTCCCATCGAGCGACAAGACACCTCCGGATCATCACCACCGTCCCTGAATCAGGTCCGGGAGCACGGCAGTTCCGCTGCTCTCCCGATCCCTCCCGCTACGTACTCTCGAACCCGCGCCGCCCTACGCCAATATGTGCAACTACCCGAGGCTGAGCTTTACGGCCTGTACCCAGTCCGGTTATCGTTGCCGGCCGGATGGCCGACAATGCGCCTCTAACACCCGAACGGTTATCCGAACTCCTAGCCCGCCTCGATGAAGTGATGACTGACGCGGCGCGCCTGCGCCGGCAGATTACCCGGCAGCTCAGCGACCAGCGGCGCGACGACCAGCAAAAGGTGACCGTCACGCGCAAGCGCCGCTCGAAGCAGCGCTGAAACACGAAGGGCTCGAAGAGATCGAAGATCACGAAGAAAAAACTGGAATTTCGTGTCCTTCGATTCCTTCGTGCCTTCGTGGTTTATGTCTGGCTCAGCTAAACTTATGAGATGAACGTCGGGATCATCGGGTGGCGCGGGATGGTGGGGTCGGTCCTCGTGCAGCGGATGCGCGAGGAGCGTGATTTCGAGCAGATCGACCCTGTGTTCTTCTCGACCTCTCAGGCCGGAGCAGCCGCGCCTGAGATTGGTAAGCGTGTCCCCGCCGTCAAGGATGCCAAGGACCTCGCGGCGCTGGCCGCCAACGACGTTCTGATCTCCTGCCAGGGAGGCGACTACACCTCCGAGATCTATCCGCGTCTGCGCCAGTCCGGGTGGGACGGCTACTGGATCGACGCCGCCTCCACGCTGCGCATGGCTCCTGACGCCACGTTGATTCTCGATCCGGTGAACGCCGATGTGATCGATCGCGCTGTGGCGAGCGGGGTCAAGAACTTCGTCGGTCCCAATTGCACTGTGAGCCTGATGCTCATGGCAACGGTGGGACTGTTCCGTGCGGGTCTCGTCGAGTGGATCACGGCGATGACCTACCAGGCCGCGTCCGGCGCCGGCGCTCCGCAGATGCGCGAGCTCATCGCGCAGATGGGATATCTGAACCGGGAGGTTGCCGGTTTGCTGGCGGACCCGGGCTCCGCGATTCTGGAGATCGACAGGCGCGTGGCGGCCGGCATGCGCTCGCCGGAGCTGCCGACGAAACAGACGTTCGGGGTTTCGCTCGCCGGCAGCCTGTTGCCGTGGATCGCCGACGATCTCGGCACCGGACAGAGCAAAGAGGAATGGAAGGCCACGGCGGAAGCGAACAAGATTCTCGGCCTGGCGCCCGGGGCCGTGCCGGTTGAAGGCCTCTGCATCCGCATCGGCGCAATGCGGTGTCACAGCCAGGCGCTCACGATCAAGCTGCGGCGCGACGTGCCGCTCGACGAGGTCGAGTCGTTGATCCGGTCGGCGCACGAATGGGTGCGGGTGGTGCCGAACACGAAAGAAGCCAGCCTCGCGCAACTGACGCCGGCGGCGGTGACCGGGACGCTGGAGGTCCCGATCGGGCGGCTGCGGAAGCTGGCGATGGGCGGCGAGTATCTGACGGCGTTTACCGTCGGTGATCAGCTCCTCTGGGGAGCGGCGGAGCCGCTGCGGCGCATGCTGCGGATTCTCCTGAAAACGCCGGCTGCGGTGCGTTCCGCGCAGGCCGTCGGACACTGAAAGTCAAAAGTCAAAAGTGAAAAGTCAAAGGTCAAAAGTGAGGCAAAAAGGCTTTCTTTTGACCTTTGCCTTTTGACCTTTGCCCTGTAGAACCTTCTCACATGGTTGTCCAGAAATTCGGCGGCACGTCCGTCGCCGATCCCGCCGCCATCCGGCGTCTGATTGAAATCGTGCGGGCCGCCCGCGCCCGCGACGGTCGTGGTCCGGCTGTGGTCGTCTCGGCGATGAGCGGCGTGACCGATCTGCTCCTCGGTATCGCCTCGGCCGCCGGCTCGGGCTCCGGCACGACCGACGCGCTGGCGAAGATCCAGCAGCTGCGCGAGCGCCATCTCGCCGCGGTTCATGAACTGGCTGCGGCGACAGACCACGACGCGCTGACGACGGACGTTAATTCAACGCTCGATCAGCTCGCGGCCGTGGCTCAGGCGTTGGCCGTTTTGCGTGAGGTCTCGCCGCGCACACTCGACGTGATTGCCGCGATGGGCGAGCTCCTCAGCTCGCGGATCGTCGCCGCGGCGCTGAATGCGGCCGGGATCGATGCGGAGTGGGTGGACGCGCGCCGGGCGATCGTCACGAGCGCCGACCATATGCGCGCCGCGCCGCTGACGGTCGAAACCGCCCGCGCGCTGCGCGCCACGGTCGTCGCCGCGCTCGACGCGAAGCGCGTTCCAGTGCTCGGCGGGTTCGTTGGCGCCACGGTTGATGGCCATACCACGACGCTTGGCCGCGGCGGCTCGGATTACTCCGGCGCACTCGTCGGCGCCGGCATCGGCGCGCGCGAGATTCAGATCTGGACCGACGTGGACGGCATGCTCAGCGCCGATCCGCGCGTGATCGCGCGGCCGCGCCTCGTGCCGAAGCTGTCGTTCGCCGAGGCCGCCGAGCTCGCCTATTTCGGCGCCAAGGTGCTGCACCCGAGTACGATCCTGCCGGCGGTCGAGCGGAACATTCCGGTGCGCATCCTCAACTCGATGCGGCCCGATGGAAGCGGCACGCTGATCACCGCCGAGCCGTCGCTGGACGGCACGCCGCTGACGGGCCTGGCCTCCAAGCGCAACGTCATCGTCGTGGACATCACCTCGACGAGGATGCTGATGGCCTACGGGTTCCTCCGTCGCGTCTTTGAGGTGTTCGAGCGCTTCTCGACGGCCGTGGATGTCGTGACGACGTCGGAGGTCAGCGTGTCGGTGACGGTGGACGATCCGAAGTCGGTTCCGGCGATTACGGAGGCGCTGTCGGAGTTTGCCGAAGTGTCGATCGAGAGGGACATGGCGCTGCTCTGCGCGGTGGGAGATCGCCTGCGCGACGAGCCGAAGATCGCCGCTCAGGTCGTGGGCGTGCTCGAAGAGGTCCCGCTCAAGATGATCTCGCAGGCCGCGTCGCGCCGGAACATCACGGTCGTGCTCCGTCAGAACGACCTCGCTCACGCCATGGAACGCCTCCACGAGGAGTTCTTCCAGCCATGAAACTTCTCATCGTCGGCTACGGGAAGATGGGCCAGCTCGTCGACCAGCTTGCCGGCGAGCAGGGGATGGACGTCGTGGGCCGTGTGGATGCCGGCCGCGAGGAATGGGCGCCCGCCGATGCGGCCATCGACTTTTCGACCGCCGACGCGCTGCTCGAGAACTTTCCACGCTACCTCGAGCTGCGCGTGCCGCTCGTCATCGGTACGACCGGCTGGAACGCGCATGTCGATCGCCTGCGCGCGGAGGCGGCACAGGCGCGGCTCGGCGTCGTGGCAGCCGCCAATTTCTCGATCGGCGTGAACGTCTTTCATCTGCTGGCCGCCGAGGCTGCGCGGCTCTTTCGTCCGCAGGACCAATATGGCGCGTGGATCCATGAGGCGCACCACGCGACGAAGCGCGACGCGCCGTCCGGAACGGCGCTGCTGCTGCGCGATGCGATGCTCCAGGCCGGGTTCGACCGTCCCATCGACATGTCGTCGACCCGCGCCGGGACGATTCCTGGGACCCACACGATCGGGTTCGACTCGGCCTCCGACACCATCGAGCTCACCCATACCGCGCGCGACCGGCGGGGCTTTGCCAGCGGAGCGCTTCTGGCGGCACGCTGGATTCAAAAAAGAGAAGGGTGGTTCTCGATGCTCGACGTGCTGAGGGATAATCCACGCCATGCGTAGACCTTTTACCGGCGTCGGCACCGCACTGGTCACCCCGTTCCGCAGGGACGGGTCGCTCGATGAGCCGGCGGTCAAGCGCCTCGCGCGCCGTCAGATCGACGCCGGCATCCACTTCCTGTCGCCGTGCGGCACGACCGGCGAAGCGCCGACGCTGAACCACCGCGAGAAACTGCGCGTCGTCGAGCTGGTGTTGGAAGAGGCGAACGGCCGCGTTCCCGTACTGGCCGGTGCAGGCGGCTACGGCACGCGCGAGGTGATCGAGCTGGCGCGCGACATGGAACGTGTGGGCGCCCAGGGCATCCTCTCGGTGACTCCGTACTACAACAAGCCGACGCCGGAAGGTCTGTACCAGCACTTCAAGGCGATCGCCGAGAGCATCCACATTCCGGTGGTTCTGTACAACGTCCCTGGCCGAACCGGCGTCAACATGGACGTGAAGACGACGGCGCGGCTGTCGGAGCTGCCGAACATCGTGGCCGTCAAGGCGCCCGGCGACCTGGTGCAGATGTCCGAGATCATCGCCGCCACCGGTGAAGATTTCATCGTGCTCAGCGGCGACGACCCGGTGACCGTGGCGACGATGGCGGTGGGCGGCGCGGGCGTGGTCTCGGTCGCTTCCAACGAAGCGCCGGCCGAGATGGTGCAGATCGTCGAGCTGTGCGAGCGCGGCGACTATGCGGCCGCGCGGAAGCTGCACCACTGGCTGCTGCCGCTGCTCCAGGTGAACTTCGCCGAATCGAATCCCATCCCGTGCAAGGCGGCCATGGCGGCAATGGGGCTCCTCGAAGAAAACTACCGCCTGCCGCTCGTCCCACCCTCGGCGGCGACGCGCGAGAAAGTGATGAATGTGCTCCAGCAGCTCAAGATGCTCGGAGCCGCAGCTCGCGTCGTCTAATCACGAAGGCACGAAGAGATCGAAGGGCACGAAGTAGAAGAAGAAATCGTGCAGTCCGTTTCGCAGGTCGATCCAGTTTCACTGACCCGCAGCCTGGTCGATATCGATTCCACGACAGGCCGCGAGCGCGCGGCCGGCGAGTGGCTGGCGGCGTTTCTGCGCACGCGCGGCTACCGTGTGACCGAGCAGCCGGTTGCGGACGGCCGGTTCAACGTCCTGGCCACGCTCGATGAGGCGCCGCGCGTGGCGCTGTCCACGCATTTCGACTGCGTGCCGCCGTTCTTCCCGAGCCGCGAGGAACGCGGCCTGATCTTCGGGCGCGGATCGTGCGACGCCAAGGGCATCCTGGCCGCCCAGGTGGCCGCCGCCGAGCGCGTGCGCGCGTCCGGCGAGTCGCGGTTTGCGCTGCTGTATGTCGTGGGCGAGGAGCGCGGCAGCGACGGCGCGAAAGTCGCGAACCAGCAGGCGCCCGGTGGGCTGCGTTATCTGATCAACGGCGAGCCGACCGACAGCCGTCTCGGCTCGGCGACGCGCGGTCTCTACCGCGTGCGCCTGCGCGCGGCCGGCCGCGCCGCGCACTCGTCGTTCCCCGAGCTGGGCGAGTCGGCGATCGACAAACTGCTCGATGCGTTGATGGTGATTCGCGGCGTGCAGCTGCCGGACGATCCGCTGCTCGGCCGCACCCATTACACCGTCGGGCTGATCGACGGCGGCGTGGCCCCCAACGTCGTCTCGCCGCACGCCTCGGCGGAGCTGTCGTTCAGGACCGTCGGCAGCGGCGAGCCGATCCGGGACGCTCTGCGTATCGTCGAAGGGCTGGTCAGCGTCGAACCGATTCTGGAAGTTCCGGCCGTGCGGCTGCACACCCTGGACGGGTTCGAAACCGCGGTATTTCCCTATACGACCGATGTGCCTATGCTGACCGGGTGGGGTACGCCGCTGCTGATCGGTCCCGGCTCCATTCATGTCGCGCATACGGACGAGGAGCACATTGCCGTGGACGAGCTGACGTCGGCGGTGGATCTCTACGAGTCGCTTCTCAAGCGACTCCTGCTACACTGAGTGTTTGGGTGAGCCGCACCGCGGCCCGGACCCTGTGCAACTTCAGCCTGCGAACCGCGTCAGGGCCGGAAGGCAGCAGCGCTAAGTAGACCCTGAGGTGTGCCGCAGGTCGCCCGGGCTGCGGTGGGGCTCATGCCAAGTTCCACTTTTCCACTTCTTCCACTTCAGCAATGGCCTATCAGGTCCTCGCGCGCAAATGGCGGCCGCAGCGGTTCGACGACGTCGTCGGGCAGCAGGCGGTGACGCGGACGCTGCGGAATGCGATCGCCAGCGGCCGCATCGCGCAGGCGTTCGTGTTTGCGGGCTCGCGCGGTTGCGGCAAGACGACGACCGCGCGCATCCTGGCGCGGGCGCTCAACTGCGACAAGGGGCCGACCGCCGAGCCGTGCGGTGAATGCGACGCCTGCATCGAGATTGCCCAGGGCCGTGATATCGACGTCCTCGAGATCGACGCGGCCAGCCACACAGGGATCGACAATATCCGCGAGGTGGTGATTGGCAACCTGTCGTTTGCGCCGGCGCGCGACCGCTACAAGGTGTTCATCATCGACGAGGTGCATCAGCTCTCGGCTGCGTCGTTCAACGCGCTGCTGAAGTCGATCGAAGAGCCGCCGGCGCACGTCGTGTTCATGATGGCGACGACCGAGCTGCACAAGATTCCCGACACGATCCTGTCGCGCTCGCAGGTCTTCGAGTTCCGCACGATCCCGACGAAGGCGATCACTCAGCAGCTGCGGCGGATTGCCGACGCCGAGAAGGTCGAGGTGCCCGACGCCGCGCTCGCGCTCATCGCGCGGTCGGCGGAAGGCAGCATGCGCGACGCGCAGAGCGCGCTGGACCAGGTGATGGCGTTTGCCGGCCAGACGATGACCGAAGACGACGTGGCCACGGTGCTCGGCCTCGTCGGACGGGACCTGCTGCTGGACCTGATCGAGGCGGTGGTCGAGGAGGATGGTCCGAGGGCATTTGCGCTCGCCGACCGCGCGGTGGAGTCCGGACACGACCTCCGGCTCGTCTGCCGCGAGCTGTCGCGCGTGGTCCGCGACATGATGCTGCTGTCGGTCGATCCGTCGCGCGCCGGCGACGGCGAGCTGGGCGACGGCGAGCGCGAACGGCTCACCGCGCTGGGCCACCGCTTCTCGCGCGAGGACCTGATGCGCGCGTTCGATCTGCTGTCGAAGGCCGAACAGGAGATCCGCACGGCGTCGCACGGGCGCTATTACTTCGAGATGGTGCTCCTGCGCTGGATGCACCTGCGGAAGCTCGTGCCGCTCACCGACCTGCTGGAGCAGGGTGGCACCGGCACGGCGCGGCTGGGTGCAAAAGGTTCAGTGGGTTCAGTGGGTTCAGTGGGTTCAGTGCGTTCAATAGGTGCGAAGGGTGCAGTGGACAGCAACGGCCCAATTGCACCTATTGCACCAACCGCGAAGAAGCCTGTTGAACCGGCCAGAAGCCAACTTGAACCGGCTAGTAGTCCGCTCGCACCGGCCGCGAAGGCGACGATCGCCCCCAATCTGAAAGATGCCCTGCTGGCGGAGATCAAGGCAGGCAAGCCCTTCTTCTACAACACCGTCGTCGCCCAGGCGCAGAAGATCGACGTCGCCGGCGACCGGGTGACGTTCGTCTTCTCGCCGACGCATCGCGCGCTGCGCGAGCAGTTCGAGCAGTCGCGCAGCTGGGTCGAGACAACGGCGGAGCGTGTTGCCGGCCGTCGGGTGATGGTCGAGTCCACGCAGGGCGCGGCCCAGTCCGGCGGAGCGGCGAGCGCGCCGAACACCAGCGACGCTGCGGGCGCCGCGAGCAGGCGCGACCTGAAGGAAGACGCGAAGAACTCGGCGACGATCCAGGCGATGCTCGAGGTCTTTCCGGCTGAAATCCGCGACGTCGAAGAGATGGAGCCATGAACATCGCAACCATGATGCAGCAGGCCAAACAGATGCAGGAGCGTCTGCAGAAGCAGATGGCCGACCTGCGCGTCGAAGCCACCGCCGGCGGCGGCATGGTGACCGTGGTCGTCAACGGCGCCAAGCAGCTGCAGTCGATCAGGATCGATCCCGAGGTGGTGTCGAAGGACGACGTCGAGATGCTGCAGGATCTGATCGTGGCCGCCGTCAACGACGCGCATCGCAAGGTGGACGAACAGCTCGGTCAGTCGATGTCCGGCATGCTCGGCGGTCTGAAGATCCCCGGACTCTGAGACCGCTTGTCGCTTCCCGATTCTCTCGTCCGCCTCATCGAGCAGTTTCAAAAGCTGCCGGGCATCGGTGCCAAGGGCGCGCAGCGCCTGGCGTTCCACGTCCTGCGCACGCCGCGGGAGGACGCGGACCGGCTGTGCGACGCCATCCGCGACGTCAAGGATCGCGTTACATACTGCTCGACCTGCAATAACATCACCGACACCGATCCCTGCGCGTTCTGCACCAGCGCCTCGCGCGACCAGCGGCTGATCTGTGTTGTCGAGGAGCCGCAGAACGTCACGTCTGTCGAGAAGACGCGCGAGTTCCGCGGCGTCTATCACGTGCTGATGGGCGCGCTGTCGCCGCTGCACGGCGTCGGCCCGGACGATCTGAAGATCAAGGGGCTGCTCGGGCGCGTGGGCGACGGACAGGTGGACGAAGTGATCATCGCGACGAATCCGACGGTCGAGGGGGAGGCTACCGCCCTCTATCTGGCGCGGCTGCTGAAGCCGCTCGGCATCCGTGTGACGCGCATCGCGATGGGCGTGCCGGTCGGATCGGACCTCGAATACGCCGACGAAGTCACGATGACGCGCGCGATGGAAAATCGTCGCGATATCTGACGCACGCCATGCTTCCCGCGACCTATCAGCTTCCCGCGGCCATCGTGCTGCTCATTGGCGGGCTCGTCGCCTGCTTCTTCGGCTACCGGCTGTTCCGCATCGTGCTGGCGTTCACCGGATTCGTGATCGGCGCGCTGCTGGCGAGCTCGATCTTCGGCGTGAGCGATACGTGGGCCATGCTGATCGCCGCCGGGATCGGCGGCCTGGCCGGTGCCGGCGTGATGCTGGCGGCGTATTTCGTCGGCGTGGCGTTGACTGGTGCTGCGCTCGGCGCGGTGGCGGCCAATCTGCTGTTCACGGCGACCGGGCAGGGTCCGCACTACCTCGTCCTGGTGCTGATGACGGTTGTTGGCGCGGCCGCGTCGATGTATCTGCAGCGCTACTTCATCATCGTCGGCACCGCATTCGGCGGCGCCTGGACGCTGATCGTTGGAGTGATGGCGCTGCTCGGGAACCCCAGCGCGATGTCGGCAGCCGCGGCGGGCAACGTCTGGGTGGCCTATCCGCTGAGCCCGGCACCGGGCCAGCGTTGGGTGCCGGTGGCCTGGATTGTGCTCGGACTGATTGGCACAACCGTGCAGCTCGGGTGGACCGGAGGGGAACGGGGCCGGGTGGTTCGACGAAAGAAGAAATCCTAAGTTACGATGGCGTAGTGTCCGCATTCGGGCGGACTTAGGGGAGTGTAGTGTCCGCCTTCAGGCGGACCTAGAGGGGACATGAGAACGAAATTCATAATGATTCTGGGCGGCGTTTTCCTGGTGTCCGGGCTGTATGCGGGCGTTGGCGCGCAGGGCAAAACCGCGAACGACGGGATTTACTCCGAGGCGCAGGCCAAGCGCGGAGATGTCCTGTACAAGGAACAGTGTGCGACCTGCCACGGCGACAATCTCGAAGGCTCCGGCCCGATGCCGGCGCTGGCCGGCAAGGACTTCCTGGCCAGCTGGGAGGGGAAGAGCGTAGCCGACCTCTTCGAGAAGACGCACACGACGATGCCGGCGACCGCGCCGGGGTCGCTGACACCGGCGCAGGCGGCGGACATCGTGGCCTACATGCTGGCGTCGAGCAAATACAAGGTGGGCACGGCCGACCTCGAGAGCAAGGTCGAGGCGCTGAAGGACATCAAGATCGAGGCGCCCAAGTAACGACCGACGCAAAAACTGGCGTAGTGTCCGCCTGCAGGCGGACCTCCCGACCATGGGGCACCCCTCCCGGGGGTGCCTCTTTCGTTTCGGCCGTCCATCCGCTACGATCCTTAGGTTCTCCCGCCGCCCGCAAGGGCATCCGTACAACCTGTTCCTCGGTAGCTCAATGGCAGAGCATCCGGCTGTTAACCGGAGGGTTGCTGGTTCGAGTCCAGCCCGAGGAGCCACGCTAATAAGCCACGACCGAAGAGCGGCACCCCACCTTCGAGCATTCTCGTAACACAGGTGTGCCGGAGGTCATGGAAACGAATCGTTACGCCCGTGTTTTCCTTGACCGACTCCCACTCTTCTTTCCAAGAATTGACGGCCCGCGTCGGATCGACGTTTTAAAACGATCGGCTCGAATCTGTCT
>JAICQE010000046.1 GCA_025938035.1 Vicinamibacteria bacterium | reverse complement strand
GGGCTGCTGCACGACATCGGCAAGCTGGATATGCCGGCGTCGATCCTCTCGAAGCCCGGCCCGCTTGACGAAAACGAGTGGCGCATCATGCGGACGCACCCGCAGGTCGGCTATGATCTGCTGCGAAGTCAGCCGCGGTTTGCCGATGCCGCGGAGATGGTGCTCGCGCACCACGAGGCGTACGACGGCACGGGGTATCCGCGGCGGCTGACCGCGACGGGAATCCCGAAAGCCGCGCGCGTGCTCGCGGTGGCGGACGCCTACGATTCGATGACCCATCCGCATACGCAGCGCCCGGCGATGCCGCCACGGCTCGCCGTCGAGGAAATCGCACGCTGCAGCGGAACGCAGTTCGACCCGCAGTGCGCGGAAGCGCTGGGCTTCGTGCTCACGCACGCGCTGGAGAGCGAAGCGCATGCCGCTGTTTGAGTACGCCTGTAAGACCTGCAATCACCGGTTCGAATGGCTGATGCGCGGTGCTGTCACGCCGGAATGTCCGTCTTGCCATGGAACGGACCTCGAAAAACGTCAGTCGGTGTTCGCCGCGCGCACGACCGCCACGGACTCCGGCGCGACCCAGGTCCCGCTCGGCGCGTGCGGATCGTGTGGCGATCCACGCGGCCCGGGATCATGTTCGATGAACTGAGAGGCGGATTGCTCTGTTGTGGCGCGAACCCTTCGGGTTCGCGAGGCGAGCCTGCAAGGCTCGCCCCACAGGAAACCCAGGCAACCCAGGCAACCTAGGCAACCCAGCCACCCATCTTTCCCAATTCAGGGTTTTTCAGCCGTCCGTCCCGCTCCGCCGTTGTAAATTGAGCTCCGTGCATCTTCTCGTTCGATTTCTGCTGATCGTGGCCGCGGCGGGCGCGCCGGGGTGCTCGCTGAAACAGATGGCGGTCAACACGGTCGCGGACACGTTGTCGGAAACGGGCACGACCTTCACCAGCGACGAGGACATCAAGCTCGTTGGCGACGCGATTCCGTTCGCCCTGAAGCTGTACGAAACGCTGCTCGAATCCGCCCCGCGGCACCAGGGCCTCCTGCTGTCGACGTGCAGCGGCTTCACTCAGTATGCGTATGCCTATGTCGAAACCGAGGCCGAGGCGCTGCCAGCCAGCCGCCGGGCCGAGATCCGCGAAGCTCAGGATCGGGCGCTGAGGCTGTACCTTCGTGCCCGCCGTTACTGTTTCCGGGCGATGGACGTCCGGTTCGGCGCCACGACCAGCGAGGCGCTGCTGTTGAACCCTGAGATGGTTGCCGCCAGGGCCAAAGCAGCCGATGTGCCCCTCCTGTACTGGACGGCCGCGTCGTGGGGTGCGGCTATCTCCCTCGGCATCGATCGGCCTGACCTGGCTATCGACCTGCCGACGGTCCGGGTGCTCGGCGAACGCGCCCTGGCCCTGGACGAAAAGTGGAGCAAAGGCACGTTACACGAACTCTTCATCACGCTCGACAGCCTCCCCGACGAACTGGGCGGCAGCCGCGCCCGCGCGCGGGAGCATTTCGCCAAGGCCGTCGAGCTGCAGGGCGGCTTGTCCCCCGGGCCCTACGTCGCCCTCGCCACAGGTGTCGCCGTCCCCAGCCAGGACCGGGGCGAATTCGAGCGCTTGCTGAAAACAGCCCTGGCGATAGATCCTGAGAAGGATCCGGCGAGTCGCCTCGTCACCCTCGTCATGCAGAAACGCGCGCGCCTGCTGCTCGACCGCGTCGACGAAAAATTTACCAAATAGTCGGAGGTTTTGATGTTCCGCCACAGCCTGCTTTCGCTCGCCATCCTCGCGCTGGTCGCGCCGGGTGCGGCCGCACAAACGACCGTCAGGGTTGCCACTGTCGCGCCGGTCAACTCGTCGTACCACAAGGCGATGCTCGACATGGGCGCCGAATGGGAGGCCAAGACATCCGGCCGCGTGAAGCTGACCGTCTACGCCGGCGGCACGCAGGGCAGCGAGGAGGCGACGCTGCGCATGATGCGCCCCGGCGTCGATCAGCTGCAGGGCGGCCTGCTGATGCTGCCCGGCCTGTCGTCGATAGACGATGGGTTCAGCGTGTTCGGGATTCCGTTCCTCTTTGCCTCCGACGCGGAAGCCAAGCACGTGCTCGAACGAATGGGACCGATGATGGAGAAGCGCATGGAGGCGCGCGGGTTCAAGGTGCTGGCCTGGGGCAGCGCCGGCTGGGTGCAGCTGTTCTCGAAGAATCCGCTGAACACTTTGGCCGACATCAAGACCGCGAAGATCTTCACGACCCAGGGCGACGATCGGATGGTTCAGTGGTACAAGCAGAATGGCTTCCGGCCTGTGCCGCTCAACTCCGGCGACATCCCGGCCCAGCTCAAGCTGCCAAACGGCATGATCGACGCCGCGCCGATGCCGCCCTACGCCGCCTCGCTCCTGCAGGTTCACCGCGACGCGAAATACATGCTCGACGTCGACTTCGCGCCGCTCTTTGGCGCGCTCGTGATGACCAACAGCGCGTGGAACAAGCTGTCGGCGGAGGACAAAGCCGCCGTTGCCGCCGCGGCGAAGAGCGCCGAGAAGCGGCTGCTGGGAGAGGCGGTCCAGCTCGATACCAATTCGATTGCCGCGATGAAGACGCGCGGATTGACGGTCAATACGCCCGACGCCAAAGCGCTGGCGGCGTTCCGCGCCGAGGCCGACCGTCTGGTCGCGACCATTCGCGGCACGCTGGTGCCGGCCGACATCTACGATGCCATCGTCCGCGAGCGCGACGCGTATCGGAAGACGAAAAAACCGTAATGCAGGATGCAAAATTCAAAATGCAAACCGAGTACAGTTGCCCGCAACCGTGTTTGCATTTTGCATTTTGCATTGTGAATTTCGCGAGTCGCCGATTTGAGCCGCATCGTCACCGCGGCTAGAGGTTTCGAAAACCTCGTCGCCACTCTTGCCCTCGCCGGCATCATGCTGCTGCCGCTCGCGGAGATCGCGATGCGCCAGCTGCTGCAGCGCGGCATTCCCGGCGCCGGGCCGTTCACGCTCAACCTCACGCTCTGGGTCGGCCTGCTGGGCGCCGCCATCGGCGCCCGCGAAGGCAAGCTGCTGACACTGGCCACCGGCGAATTCCTTCCCAAAGGCACGATCAACATCGCGCACGTCGTCTCTGGCTTCGCCGGCGCCGCCATCGCGATGATGTTTGCGGTTGGCGGCCTGGCGCTCGTCCAGAGCGAAAGGGAGGCGGGAACGATCGTCGCCGTCGACATCCCGGTCTGGGTCTCGACGCTCGCGTTCCCGATCGCCTTCACGCTGATCGCGCTCCGGCTGGCGTGGAAGGCAACCCCGCATTGGTGGGGGCGCATCATCACGCTGACCGGTGTGCCGCTGGGCTACCTGGCCGCGCGGAATTTCGAGTGGTTCGAGGGCGCGGCGCTCCTCCCCTGGATCGTCGGAATCCTCATCGCCGGGGTGCTGGGCACGCCGATTTTCGCGCTGCTCGGCGGCATCGCCATGGTGGCGTTCTTCATCGACGGAACGCGGCCGATTGTCCCGCTGATCAAGGCCTACGAAGAGCTGACGTCGCCGGCGGCCAACCTCGCGGCGATCCCGCTCTTCACGCTGACGGGATTCTTCCTGGCCGAGGGCAACTCGCCGACACGCCTGCTGCGCGCGCTGCGCGCGATGTTCGGGTGGGCCCCGGGAGGAACGGCCGTGGCGGCGGCCACGCTGTGCGCGTTCTTCACACTGTTCACCGGCGGCTCGGGCGTCACGATCCTTGCGCTCGGCGGACTTCTGCTCCCGGCGCTCATCAAGGAGGGCTACCGGGAGCGCTTCGCGATCGGACTGTTGACGGCGTCAGGTTCGCTGGGGTTGCTCTTCCCGCTGTCCGTCCCGCTGATCCTCTACGCCATCGTCGCGCAGAACGTCGCGATCGAGGACCTGTTCATCGGCGGGTTCGTGCCGGGGATGCTCATGCTCGGGCTCCTGGCGGCGCTCGGCGTGCGCGAAGCGGTCAAGACGAACGCCACCAGGCATCCCTTCCGGTTCACGGAACTGGGCGCGGCGCTCTGGGACGCGAAGTGGGAGATGGCGCTGCCGATCGTGGTGCTGTGGGCGCTCTTCAGCGGCTACGCGACGACGTCCGAGTCGGCGGCGGTCGCCGCGCTGTATGCGCTCATCGTGCAGCGATTCGTCCACCGCGACGTGCCAACGTTCAAGGATGTGGTGCGCGTCGCCGGCGAGTGCGTCGCGCTCATCGGCGGCGTCCTCGTCATCCTGTCGATCGCCGTCGGGCTGACGAACTACCTCGTGAACGCCCAGGTGCCGACGCTGCTCATCGAGTGGACGCAGGCGCACATCCAGTCGAAGTGGGCGTTCCTGCTGGCCCTCAACGGCTTCCTGCTGCTCGTCGGCACGGTGATGGACATCTTCTCCGCCATCGTCGTCGTGGTGCCGCTGCTGCTGCCGCTCGCGGACGCGTACGGGATCAACTACGTTCACCTCGGCGTCATCTTCATCGCCAACCTCGAACTCGGCTATCTGCACCCGCCGCTCGGACTGAACCTGCTGCTCGCGTCATATCGCTTCAAGAAGCCGGT
Source organism: Vicinamibacteria bacterium (assembly GCA_025938035.1). The sequence continues at coordinate 19,898 of JAICQE010000046.1, read as the reverse complement.
ACTCGAGGTGACGTGGGCGACGCTGCCGATGCTGGGGATTCTGCTGATCGGCGTGCTGCTGATTACCTACGTGCCGTGGCTCACGCTCGGCATCCTGCAGATGCTCGGGCGGACGGGCTGAACCACCACTCGAGGCCTGGCGCGGCCTTCGTGGGGCGAGCCTTTCAGGCTCGCCTTCGCGAACCCGAAGGGTTCGCGCCACAGCGACCGTTACGGCTTGCCTTCCGCTTTCGCGCGCTCGGCTTCCTGCTCGGCGCGTGACCGGGGCCCGAACCGCCGGCCGTCCGCCGTTGACGCGGCCGTGACGTAGCCACCGTCCGAACCGTCGCGCAGCGGTGCCACATACACCGTGATCTTGTCGCCGACCTTGATCATGCCGTCGCGATAGCCCGCTCGATACATGTTGTTCGTGCTGTGGCCTTCGAACGAAATGTCGCGCGTGCCTTTCGCGTCCGTCACTGTGATCACCAAGCGCATATGCGGATTGATCGACTGGAACCGCTTGACGACGCCGCTGATCGGCACGCTGCGGCCGAAATCGAACTGCTGCGCGGAGTGATGAGCCGAGACGGCGGCGGCACAGAGGGCCGCCAGCGCCGCCGTTGTTGCGAAAAGACGTAACGTTTTCATGACGTGATCCTTCCGGTTACTTGCGCTTCTCCGCGAGCTTCTCGAGATGGATGTTCCACGCTTCCTCGGCGCACTCGTACGGCAGCAGGTGGCCGTTCGGAACCTCCGCCCATCGCTTCTCTGCCGTCACCGGCTTCGTGTAGAAGACCGGGTCGGTCAACGTCATCTCGGCGACGAGGACGCGCTCACCCTTGGCCCCTTTGGTCATCCGGTAGCGCTCGACGATGCGCGCCTTGTCGCTGTGCGCGAAGCGCTGATCCGCCTGCTCCACGAGGTTGGTCGTCTCCACGACGAGCGTGTCGCCTTCCCACCGGCCGGTCGAATGGCCGTTCCGTCCCGGCAGGCGATCGGCTTCGGGAACGATGCGATCGCCAAGATAGACGCGGCGGACCTCGTTGTGCGCCTCATAGATGATCGTGATCTGATTCGGCCGCTGGATGATTTCCATCGGATAGCCGCCCGAACCAAGCATCGACCCCGGCATGCCGGTCCCGAGGCAGAAACCGCCGGGGGTGTCGCCGGTTCCCTTGATCAGCGCCTGGTAGGCCTGGACCTTCTGCCGTCCTTCCGCGGTCATCGGAAGGTCGGCCGCGCCGCCGCGGCCGCCGCCGGCAGTGGCGGCACCGCCGCCCCGTCCCTGCCCCGGCTCGACGTAGTTCGTCCATACGCCGGTGAAGTCCGGCTGCTGGGCGTTCAGGTTGACGAGCCCGAGGCACACGAACAGTCCGAGCGCCCCCGCATACAGCGCTGCTCCGCTCCACCTGGTGTGACGCCGTCTCTCGTGCATCGAAGTTGCCTCCGCCATGAACCATCAGTTCTCGCACGGACCAAGCCGTATGAGCGATGAAAGGGCTACCAGCGTTTCCCGGTCGTCACGATACAACAATCCGCGCGCCGCGACCCTCTGCCCAATCTGCCCCGCCGCATCGAACTGGCCGGCATTAATCAGCACAACGCGTCCGCTGCCCCGCGCGGGTGGCGTGGACGCCGGCGCGCTGTCGGTGGCGAGAGCCGGCTCGGACGCGCCCGTCAGCACCCAGCCGTTCGCCTCCCCGCGCGCCACGCATCCCACGACCTGGACACGGGAGAAATTCTGCACGGCCAGCTGCTCGTTCTGCGCCACGATCTGACTCGACTCGAGATCTGCGGCAGCGAGCTCAGTCCCCGCCGGAGGGAAGCCGTTGGTCTGCAGGATGAACGTCACGATATCGAGCTTGGTCCTGTCGTCAAGGGTGCTGGTTGCGAAGGGCGGCATGGTATCGCGAACCTTCGCGAACAGGCGGTCGAGACCACCTCCACCCCACGTCGTCATGAAGCGCTCGCCCTTGAGCGCGGGGCCCCTGTCGCCCGACAGATCGGCGTTGTGGCACCGGAGGCAGCTGGTGGTGTACGCGGCGCGTCCGCGTTCGGCCTGCGCGGACGTGTAGACGCCCTGCCAGATGCGCGGCCGCGGCGCCTGCGCCCGCAGCGCGATCGCGCCCGAAAAGAGCGCCACAGCCGCGATCAGGAGAGCCGTCCGTCGCATGTGCTGAGGGAGATTATCGCGACCTGGCCCCGGCGCGTCCACTAGCCCGATGCCGGACGTGGAACCGCGAAGGACGCGAAGGTTGCGAAGACCGCGAAGAAGTTCCCGAACCCCGAACCCCGAACAACGGACGCCGAACCGAACCAGGAACACGAACCGGGAACCGAGCACCCGGAAGCGTGAACGGCCGTGTTCAAAACATCGTGTACGACATCATCCGGCCCGCGAGGATGACGGTCATCCAGACCGAAATCGACACGAGCCCGGCCATCCGCGCGGCCGTCGGCGGCCCGGGGGCATCGTCCCACTGAACGATCCGGCGCTCGGTAAAGCGGTGATAAAGGAAGGCATTCACCGCGGCGAGCACCATCGCGATGATTTTGATGCGGAAGTACACGTTGCCGTAAGCGTTGGTGGCAAACCCGGCGAGCAGCATGAACCCGGAGATGAACATGATCGCGAAGCCGGTGAACATCCACGGCATCAGCCTGCGGTACATCAGCGAGGCGCGGACGCCGGTCATGCTCACCCCGAGCAGCCGCAGATCGAACCAGACGAGGGTGCCGACCGACAGCATGATGCCCATCAGGTGGAATGCAACGAGGATCGGAAATCCCCACGCCGATTCGCGGACCAGCACGCCAAGAGACGTGGCCTCGAGCCACTCGAACATCTGATACAAGGTCATCACATTCTGCTGTGACACCCCAAACGGGTGCCCTACTCCAAGAGGATGTAAGCGCAGCCGGCGAGCGCCAGGCTGGTCCACAGGAGAAGGCCGACGGCGGCAGTGCCGCGGCGCATCGAAGATGACGTCGCCACCCGCGCGACTCGCTGATGCACCACGGTGTGGAACAACACAGCCGCGACCAGCAGCAGCATCTTCGTCTGGAAGATCCCGTTCACGCTGGCCACGGTGGCGCGAGGCGCGAAGAGCAGGAGGCCCGTCAGCGCGCTGATCGTCAGGCCGAGGGCGATTCCGCGGCTTGCGGGCCGCGTGACCTCGATCGGTGGGCGGCCAGGAAAGAGCACACCGAGCAGGTTCAGGTTGGCAACCAGCGCCCCGCCCGTCGTCAGGGTGAAGCCGACCAGATGAACCGCGCTGAGCGCGCCGGTCAGCGTCAGGGAATCGCGCACGGTAATGGCCAGGCGCGTCCCCTCGAGCCACACGAAAAGGGCAGCCATCGACGCGTTATTTCTTCGGTGCCGGTGCTGGTGCCGTTCCCAGCTTGATCGTCTTCGCCGTGTTGGCGTTTTTCGCCTGCGTGTAGTCGACCGAGACGCGCTCGCCGACCTTCAGCGCCGCGGCATCGAGCTTGTCCTTGCCGCGCGTGATCGCGGTTTTCGCATCGAGGACGATGCTGAGGACCTTTCCGTCGGTGCCCTTGACCTCGATCTGATTGGCCCGCACGCTCGCGACCGTACCAAGGACCTTGTGGGTGTGGCCCTCGTGTGCGCGAACCGGCGCGACTACCGCCAAGGTGATCACAACAGCTGCGACGAGTTTCATGTTCATAAGTGCTCCGGGTCCGACTAAAGGCGGACACTACGTCTACGGGCGGACACTACGTCTACGGTTCGCCGCGGAGGAACTCCTCCTCCGCGATCTCATGACGAATCTCCTCGGGTGATCGCGGATTCAGCTCCTTCATCCGCTCAAGCTCAGGCGCCGACAGCCGCGGCAGCCGGCGGATGAAGTGGACCAGCTTCCAGCTCTCCTCCTCACCCTCTGCAGTGCCGGTGGCGAACGCGGGCATCCCGGTAAATCGTACGCCGTTTTCAATGATGTAGAAGAGCTCGCCGTCGGTCATCCGCTGCGTTGCTTCCGCCCGAAGGTCCGGCGACGGCGGAAACATCCCGCGGCCGAAATTCGTCACCCCGCCGCCGTCGTTGCCGTGGCACACGGCACAGTGATCGGCGAAATGCTCCAGGCCCGCCTGCATTGCCGCTTCGGAGCGCGGCACGGGATTCGTTCGCGCTCGGTCGCGTCCCGAAATGGCGAAAGAACGAACGGCACGTGCCAGCCCCGTCTCGGCCTCCGACGGTTTCGCCCGCGCGGTGAGGCCGGTCACCCGCACGTACGCCAGCCCCGCGGCAGCCGCGACCAGCCCGATCACGATGAGCCCGATGAGCCAGAGGAGGAACCGACGCATCGCTTACATCTTGTGCGCGGCGGGACGCACGGTCAGAAAAAATCCGACGCCGAGGTTGGCGCGGCTGCCGTAGTGTGGCTCTATCGTTTCCGGCACAAACCCGGCCGACAGGTGACCGCCGATGCCCAGCCGCATCCCCGCGGTGCTGGCGAGGTAGCGTGTATATCCCGCCTGCAGCTTCCCCACCGTCAGCAGCTCGTGCTCGTCCAATTCGTGGATGTCAAGATCATGCGCCGATTTCCCCGCGACCTCGAAGCGGCCAAACCAGACATCACGCTCGCCGCGAGTCAGGCTGCTCTCCAGCAGAAGCGCATGGGAGCCGACGCCCGCTTCCTCGTTGCGCCCCCACGCCAGCGTGCTGGCCCACAGACCGCCGGCGCCGACGCGGCGGTGGTACGTCACGGACGCCGTGACACGACCGACGTCTACCCGCGGTAGTCCACCCTCACCTGTTTCCGCTTCATTGAGACGACCGGCGGACACCTGCATCACCAAATCGTCAACCGGCGCGAACGAGATGCGGCCGGAAAACGAATCCAGAGCCGCGAGATTCAGATCCCAGCGATTCTCGTCGGGTTCCCTGCCGTTGAACAGCGAGGCCTCGGCCTTCCAGCGCCGGGTAAACACGCCAGTCGTGACGACGCCAAAGGTGATGTGCGAGGCGTCGAGCCAATGGTGACCGATCGGCGCCACCGGATTCGGCATGGCGGACAGACGATGAGGGTACGCGACAGGTCCGAGGGCAGGTTCGCCGGCCAGGCCCGCGTACAGCTGCCAGCGGAGATCACCGCGCAGCGGACGTTCGTATTCGCCGGCGATCTCCATCAGGAAGTCGTGCTGATGCTGACGATCGTGGATTGAAGCGCCGTCGCACTGCTCGCCCGTCGCGAGCAGATCCGGATAGCCGCAGCCGCCAATCGTCGCCGGCTCGAGGCTGAACATGGCGCGCACTCCCAGCTGCCCCGGCCCGAACCGGCGCCGCGCCATGCCCATCATCCAGTTGATGCTTCCCGCCTGCGTCGAGCCGCGATGTTCGTTTGCCGCCTCGTGCAGGAACTGCAGGAACACGTTGCCGTGGCCCATGAGCTCCCACTGCCCGGCGCGTCCGTGGAGACCATACATCTCCGTGTTTGCCGGCAGCCACGCGGTCCCCGACGCGTCGCGTGGCGCGAAGAGACTTGCCGTGGCGCCGTGCTCGTGCTGATGCTCCGCTGCCGGAACCGGTTGTGGCGTCTGCGGGTGCTGATGGTCCTGGGCGAACACGTCCGCCGCGAGGACAAGGACGAGTGATACAGCTGCACAGCAAACGCGATAGAACCGCATGCTCCCTCCTGGATGGGGCTCGTGGGCGGACGTAACAACGTCCGCCCCACGAATCGGCCAGGCGGACGTGACGACGTCCGCCCCACGAGTCGCCAGCGGGATCAGATGCGGAGTGGGACGAGTTGCGTTGGTGGAGGAGCGTGTGCCCTGTCCGGGCGGCGGCTGGCGAACGGTGCCTGCGCGATGGCGCGGCCGTGGATTGCCGTGTCAACCGTCGCCGCCACGTCGTCGAGCGACGTCGCGCACGTCACGATGCACGCGGCCGATGCCGGCAGCTCATGACACGCGTGCCCCGCCGCGAACGTTGCCGTCTGCGTGGGGCCCGGCGCGTCGTGACAATTGGTCTCTGCCGCGGCCGCTGCCTGATGTGCAGCCGCACATGTCCAATCGCAGATCAGAGCACCGACCGACGGGCCGGCAATCGCGAAAGTCAGCAGCAGCGCGACGATGCGCACGGTAACTATTCTTTCACAGGCGGCCGGCAGCCACAGGAGCAGCTGGCACCAGCACAGGCCCCGCAATCACAGCGATTCGTCGTCTTCGACATGTCAACCTCCTTCGGTGGCTGACCCTCTGTCAGCCTTCAACTCGATAACGCAGCCGGCTCGCCGGCATTACACCCGGTGTAATGGGGCCGCAAAGGCTGCGTTAAGGCATTGCAGCGGACGCTGTGAAGTGCGAAATCTATACTGATGACCATGCCCGCAGTAAAGGAGTTGGACGCCCTGGTCGAGAACCACCGGGCGTTCCTCAGATACCTCGAGCGGCGAGTCGGCGATCGCGAGCTGGCGGAGGACATCCTGCAGGACGCCTTCACGCGAGTCATCGATCGCCCCGATCGGGCGCCTGCCGACGAAGGCATCGTGCCGTGGTTCTATCGCGTGCTGAGAAACTCGGCCATCGACCGGCTGCGACGGCGGGGAACCGCAGCCCGAGCCCTGGAGGCATTCGCGCGCGAACTGGAAACCCATGAGTCGGCTGAGCCTGAGCTGGAGGCTGAAATCTGCGGATGCGTCACGCGGCTGGCGGCGACATTGAAGACGGAATACGCAGAGGCGCTGCAGGCGATCGACGTCGGCGGGCAGACGGTGAAGGCCTTCGCGGCCGAGCGGGGCCTGTCCGCGGGTAATGCCGGGGTGCGCGTGTTTCGCGCGCGCGAAGCGCTCAAGAAGCGGGTGGTGGAATCGTGCGGCACATGCGCCGAGCACGGCTGCCGCAACTGCACCTGCCAGAGTCCGTTCGCGTGATGGTGGGGCGGACCTTGTCAGGTCCGCCAAGGCGGAAGCTACGAATGAACCGTCGCGGCTGAAACGGCGGTCCAATAAGAGGGAGAGAGCTATGGAACGCGATGTTGTGTGCGGCATGCAGGTCGATCCGGCGAAGGCGGCGGCGACCAGCGAATACCACGGCAAGACGTACTACTTCTGCGCGAAGGTCTGCAAAGCAAAATTCGACGCCAACCCAGCGGCATATACGAAGTAATCACGCCGGGCCGTCCCGGTCCCGCTCCTATGCCGACTCCCCAGGCAACGCCACCCGCCGAAGTTCTCGACCCCGTCTGCGGGATGACAATTTCGCCCGACGATGCGGTCGGGCGCGTCGATCACCGCGGACAGACGTACTACTTCTGCAATGAAAGCTGCCTCGAGCAGTTCAGGGACGATCCGGATCGCTTTCTGAACCCTGAGGCGCGGCCGCCGCGGGCCGTTCCGGCCGGGACGGAATGGACCTGCCCGATGCACCCCGAGATCGTCCGCAGCGAGCCCGGCTCGTGCCCGATCTGCGGCATGGCGCTCGAGCCGAAGACCATCTCGCTCGAGGACGCAGGCAATCCTGAACTCGAGGACATGACGCGGCGGTTTCGCGTCAGCGCCGCACTGACCGCCCCGACGCTTCTGATTGCGATGAGCGAGTTCCTGCCCGGCAACCTGGGTGCGCTCATCCCAGCCGCGGCAACGAACTGGATTCAGTTGGCGCTCGCCACGCCGGTGGTGCTGTGGGGCGGCTGGCCCTTTTTCGTGCGCGGGTGGCAGTCCGTCGTCAACCGCAGCCTCAACATGTTCACGCTCATCGCCCTCGGCGTTGGCGTGGCTTACGTGTTCAGCCTGGTTGCCACGATCGCGCCCGGCCTCTTCCCGCACTCCTTCCGCATGCACAACGGTCAGGTTGGCGTCTACTTCGAAGCCGCCGCCGTGATCGTCACACTTGTGCTGCTCGGGCAGGTCATGGAGTTGCGGGCGCGCAGCCAGACGGGCGCGGCAATCCGCGCCCTGCTCGGACTGGCGCCGAAAACCGCGCGCCGCCTGCAGAACGACGGCACCGAAGAGGACATTCCGCTCGACCACGTCAGCGTCGGCGATCGCCTGCGTGTGCGTCCCGGCGAGAAAGTGCCAGTGGACGGCACGGTCCTCGAGGGACGCAGCGCGGTTGACGAGTCGATGGTGACCGGAGAACCCATCCCCGTCGAGAAGACCGAAAAGGACAGGGTGATCGGCGCGACGGTTAACGGTACGGGATCGCTGGTCATCCGGGCAGACCGGGTCGGAGCCGACACGCTGCTCGCGCAGATCGTGAGCATGGTGGCGCAGGCGCAGCGCAGCCGCGCCCCGATCCAGAAGCTCGCCGATGTCGTCTCGGGCTACTTCGTCCCGATTGTCGTGCTCGTCGCCGTCGTGACGGCGATCGCCTGGGCAACGGTCGGCCCGGAACCGCGGATGGTGTACGCCATCGTCAACGCCGTCGCGGTGCTGATCATCGCCTGCCCATGCGCTCTTGGCTTGGCAACCCCGATGTCGATCATGGTGGCAAGCGGGAAAGGGGCGGGCGCCGGCGTGCTGTTCAGGAACGCGGAGGCGATCGAGGTGCTCCGCGAGGTTGACACGCTGGTCGTGGACAAGACCGGTACGTTGACGCACGGCAAGCCGACTCTTGCGTCCGTCACGCCGCTCGGGACGTGGGACGAGGCGGCGCTGTTGAGATTCGCGGCAACGCTTGAACGCGGCAGCGAACACCCACTTGCGGCGGCGATCGTCAGCGGCGCCCTCGATCGCGGCATCCAGCTGTCGAACGCAGAGGCGTTCGATTCCATCACCGGCAAGGGCGTGCGCGGCCGCGTGGACGGAAAGACCGTCGCGCTGGGAAACCTGCGTCTACTGGAAGACCTGGGAGTAAATCCGGGTGCCGCCCACGCTGACGATCTCCGTCGCGAGGGCCAGACCGTGATGTTCGTGGCGATCGATGGCGTCTTGGCAGGGCTGATTGGTGTCGCTGATCCCATAAAAGAGACGACGGCTGAAGCGATTCAGCAGCTCCATCAGGAAGGCCTTCGCATCGTCATGATGACGGGAGACAGCCGGATCACCGCGGAGGCGGTGGCACGGAAGCTGGGCATCGACGACGTGCTGCCGGAGGTGCTGCCCGACCAGAAGGCGGCCCTGGTCAAGCAGCTGCAGGATTCAGGACGCATCGTGGCCATGGCCGGCGACGGAATCAACGATGCCCCTGCCCTCGCTCAGGCGCACGTCGGCATCGCGATGGGGACCGGCACCGACGTGGCGATGGAAAGCGCCGGGGTGACGCTCGTCAAGGGAGACCTGCGCGGAATCGTGCGCGCACGCCGCCTGAGCCGCGCGACGATGGGCAACATCAAACAGAATCTGTTCTTCGCGTTCGTCTACAACGCGCTGGGCGTGCCTGTAGCAGCCGGAGTCCTGTATCCATGGACCGGCCTGCTGCTGAATCCGATGATTGCCGCCGCGGCCATGAGCTTCAGCTCGGTGTCGGTGATCGGTAATGCGTTGCGCCTTCGTGGAGTCCGGCTGTAGCCGGCTTACCACGCTCCGACGTAGTGTCCGGCTTTAGCCGGACTGACGTAGTGTCCGGCTTTAGCCGGACTATCGCAGGTCCGCCTGAAGGCGGACACTACGTCGATCAGTGGAATACCGCGCGGAATCCGAGCTGTACTGTGCGCCCGGGACCGAAGTGCGTGCCGCTGAACGGATTCCCGAAGTTGTACGCCCACCGCGCGCCGGTTGCGTTCAGCAGCGCGAAACGCAGGCTCAGGTCAGCACGGCCGACGCGCCGAAGCTGCTGTGAAAGCGATATATCGACGCTCTTGCGCGGCTTGACGCGTCCGCGCGCGAAGTCGACGAGCTCCGCGCCCGGCCGTTCCTCCAGCTCGTCGAGGTCATCCTCCTCGACCTGCAGTGGCGTGCCGCTTTCGTAGCGCGCATTGACCGCCATGCTCATTCCCTTCGCGGCAAACGACACACCGGCCGCGCCGGCGTTCCGCTGGTCGTGATCGGGAGTGAATCGCTCGCCGCCGGCAATCTCCGCGACCTCGTCCTCGAGGAACAGCCCGCCGGTGATCGGTCCCGCCTGCTCCACGAGCGAATTGCCATAGCTCGCAAAGGCGGACCAGCCGCGCCGCCGCGGCACGTCCACGCGGAGGTCGATCCCGGAGGCCCACCCTCTGGCCACGCTGTTCGGAAAAATGATCGTCGTGCCGAGAAACACGTTCGGATCGGCAACGTTGCGGACCCAACGGCGCCAATAGGCCACGTCCAACCGGACGAACCGGCCGATGGATTGATCGAGCGCCACCTCGAAGGCGCTCTGACGTTCTGGAACGAGCGGCGCCCCTCCTGAACCGGTATCCGCGGCAAACGGCGACAGCGCAAACGCCTGCTCAGACGAGGCAAGCAGCAGGTTCTCCGCCTGCGGCGGCTGGAAAAACCGGCCAAACGATGCACGGACCGTCGTTCCCGTGCGATTGATGTTGTAGGCAACGCCAATCCGCGGGCTGACCTGAGACGACGCGACGAGCATGCGGCTCCAGTCGAACCGCAGTCCCAGGTCGATGGTGACCTCGTCAATCGGGCGAAACGAGTCTTGCGCATACACGGCTGCAAGCGTCGGCGTGCCGCGATCGCTGAAGATAAACGGGGCATCAGGGGTAAACGCCATGACCTCTGGCGTGAAGTCACCGTCGTCTTCGTCGGTCACGGCAAAGCCGAAGTGTTCACGAAGGCTCAACCGCGCCGCCTCGGCGCCGACCTTGAACAGATGCCTGCCGACGCTGTGGCTGGCGCTGGCCAGAAAGCCGACGCGCCGGATCGACCGGTCAGCATCGACGGCCAATGGTGTGTCCGCATCGCTGCCGTCGAGCGCCAGCCGGCCGGTCCGGTGATAGCCAGCGAGATGCGACATCGTCCTGGTGGACCAGGCTCGCTGCCAGGACACGGTCTGCCAGGACGCATTAACCCGCTGCCGTTGATCCTGGCCGGCCTCTTCCTGGTGCCCGTCGTGCGGCACCTCGAAACCGGAGCGGCCCGCACCAGCGACCGCCTGCAGGACGCTGCCGGGGCCGATCTGCCATCCGAATTCGCCCGTCCCGGTCAGTGAATGTCCCGTGTTGTGAAGGTTGTCCGGGTGCGTCGGGTCGAGGAACCGCGCTGATCGCTGGCCGGCAAGGTTGAAGGCGAGGTTGCCGCCGTTGAAAAGCGGGCCCGCGGCGAGTACCGCGCCGTCGCCGGTGGACTCTGAGGCAACCGACGTCTCGGCCGCACCGGTCCATCGTGCCGACGCGGCCGCTCTGGAACGCACCTCGACGACCGCTCCGGACTTGAAGCCGAATTCCGGCGGAATGTAGCCGGTGGACACCGTGATCGACTCGAGCGTCATCGGGTCTGGCGCCACCCCGAACAGGCTGTCAAAGCGCTCGTACCAGGGCACGCCGTCCACCACGTACAGCACGCCCTCATCGACGCCACGAACGTGCACCAGGCCGTTGTCCTCGCTACTCCACCCCGGCACCGTGGCCAGAACGTCCTGGAGTCCCCGGGTTCGGACTCGCGGGGCGACGTCCTTCAGCGTGTCGCCCCCGAGCGTGACGCGGGTGCTGGTCGCGCCGGATTCAGGCTGCGCCGTCGCACGCACCAGGACCTGCTCGGCAGCTACGGCCGACATGCGCAGGGTGACCGTCACGGGCAGCGCGCCTCCAACCTGGATGTCGCGGACCTCGGCCCGGAGCGGTGTGGCATCCGCGCGCATGGAGTACGAACCCGGCTGCACACCTGCGATGCGGAACTTCCCATCGGCCGCCGATTCGGTGGAGCGCACGACGTTGCCGAGACGATCGAGGAGCGTTACGGGCACGCCGCCCGCCGGCGCGTCGTCGGGCGTTGTGACGACTCCGTCGATCGTGGCGAGCTGCAATTGCGCCAATACGGTGGCCGGCAAGCCCACTGAAACCATCCACACGGCGAGGACGAGGAGGCGGCGGGTCACGCGCGGTACTGTAACTGAAGAGCAGCGGCTCGAAGCGGAACAAGTCTTGAAGCACATGCACTGGGCCGATCCAGTCGGTCTCAACCATGAACACTCGAGGAGAACCGTAATGGGCACATTCCGCAGGAAGTCGGCTGAGCAGGAAGTCAAGGGCACCGGTCAGAAGATCAAGGGCGTGGGCCAGGAGATCGTCGGACGCGCGACGGGCAACGAGCGCATGCGCGCGAAGGGCGAGATGAACCAGGTTGGCGGTCATCTCCGGAGCCGCGCCGGCGAGGCGGGACGGAAGATCAGCGGCGCGGTCGAGCGGGAAACGAAGAAGTCCCGCAGCCGCTAGGTCATCGCTCTCACGTAGGGCGCCCCTGCAGGGGTGCTTTCGTCGCCAGCAGAGCGATCCCGGCTATCGTCACGGCGGCGGAAAACAGCTGCGCGAGCGTGAACGGACCCGTGACGGGTTCGTTCACGCGGACGAACTCGATCGCGAACCGTATGGATCCCGCAAGCATCAGATAGCGCCCGAACACAATCCGATCGGCCACGCCGCCGCGACGCCATCGGATGAGCAGCCACGCCAGCGGCAGCAGCGCCGCGGTCTCGTACAGCTGGGTCGGATGGACCGGCACGTCCGTCGGCGGCAATCCTTCAGGAAACGCAACGGCCCACGGCAGATCGCTCGGACGCCCGTAGTCATCGCCGACCAGGAAACAGCCGATCCGCCCGATGGCGTGACCGAGTGCCAGACTCGGAGACGCCGCAGCCAGACCGGCCATCAACGGTACGCCGCGCCGTCGCAGCATCCAGAGTCCGGCAGCGACGCCGCCGAACAGCCCGCCGAACCAGCTCATCCCGCCTCGGCTCAGAAGGAGATCGGCCATCGGCTCCTGGCCGGCGTGTTCGACGCTCCACACCACCTTTGCGCCCAGCAGACCGCCCAGGACGCCGGCAATGCCGGCGTCGACGCCGGATTCCGGCAGCGATCGTCTCGCCAGCTCGCGCTGGAACACCCACATGCCGACGAGCGCACCGATCGCGACGAGGACGCCGAAGCTGGTGATCTCGAAATCGCCGATACGAAAGAGGACTGGATACATAAAAACAACGGCCGTTCACGGTTCCACGTTCTCCGTTCCCAGTTCGTGTTCTGAGTTCGGTTCGGGGTTCTGCGTTCTGGGTTCTGCGTTCTGGGTTCTAAGTTCGGTGTTCGCTTCTGAGTTCTAGGGAAGCCCCCGGGCTGGCCGTGCACCCGTTTCGCCGATCGGATCGTAAATCGAACTGCATGAATCGCCTGCTCGCGCTAAGTTGCGTTCTCCTCGCGATACCAGTCAGCACGGCGGCGCACCCGTTGGCCGGGCACCATCAGCATCTGTTCAGTCCAGTGCTCGCACCACTGACTGCCCAATCGCCCATCACTGCGGCCGATCTGGTCCGTCATCTCGACGCCGCGGAAATCAAGCGCCGCAGTGCTGTCCACGGCCTATCTGCTGGCGTCACCGTCTCGCAATCTCGCGAACGAACGCGAGGCTGTCATGGCCGACAACGACTGGACCGCTGCTCAAGTGGCGCAGTTTCCGGAACGGCTGGTCGGCTTCTGCGGGGTCAATCCTCTCAAAGACTACGCGATTGATGAGGTGGCACGCTGTGCGAAGAACCCGACCCTTCGGCGCGGCCTGAAGCTGGATTTCGGCAACTCGGTGGTTGACTACCAGAATCCGGCCCACATCCAGCAGCTCCGGCGAGTATTCCACGCCGCCAACGGTCACGGCATGGCCATCATGGTCCACATGCGCGTCAACACCAACCAGAAGTTCTCATATGGCCGGGCGGAGGCATCTTGCCGGTGCGGGCGGTTACGAATATCCGCTGATTGACGCGGTCCTCGATCTGTGTGCCGAGGCCGTGGCCGCAGGAGATCCGCGGACGGCAGCTTGGTGTCGGCCGAATTGTCTACGGCTCTGACGCACCCGCGACCGAAGACGCGCTGCCACGTGCGCGCTGGGCTGCCTTTCGGGCGCTGCCGCTAACCGACGCGGAGTTTCAAACGATCGCCGCTAACGTGCCGCCGTACATGCGCTGAACGGCACGCCCGGAAGCCAGAATCGAACTCAGAACACGAACCCGGAACCGAGAACCCGGAAGTGTGAACGGCCGTTTTCACTTAAAGTTCTTGTTCTTCGTCGGCTGACCGGATCGGAACTCGTGCGAGAGGTTGTAGTAGCCAGCCGTCGCCAGTGTGACGGTTGCCGGCTGGTCGGTCGTGTTCTCCCAGTACCAGCCGTGAATGCCGGAGAACGGCGCGGTCAGCGTCCCTGAGGCGCCGGTCATCCCGTCCTTCTTCTCATAGGTCTGCGCGTAACCCCGCGGGGCGCCGTCCGGTTCCGCGTGGAACTCGGTGTTCATCGGTGCCGAGGAGGTCCACGAGTACAGCAGCGCCTCGCCTTTCTCGAGCCGGTACTTGTATTCGAATCCCTCCCGCGGCTGGGCTTCGAAGGTGATCGTCTCCTGCTTGAACGCGGCATCCTGCGGCGCGAGGATCGTCCCGCCGCCCGCCGCAGCGCCCTTCCCCGCTTCGAGCGCGTCAACCTGCTGACCTGTGAGGCCCAGATCCAGCAGCCCCAGCTTCGCGCCCGTTCCGAGCGGATCGAGCGCGTACTCCGCCGGCAGCACGACCGCCACGAGCACCAGCCCCGCAACCAGCAGCGCAGCGCCCGTCGCGACGGCCAGCCGGTTCCTGATCTCGCTCACCGGTGTTTCAACGGTCTTTACGTCTGTGCTCACGTCAGGACTCCGCCAGGAAATAGCCGGAGAGCTGATAGCCCACCAGCAGGAAACCGCATGCCATCACCAGCGCGTTGGTCGCAAAGGCATGGCGCATGAACCCGCTCCGCGTGCGCCAGAACGTCAGCGCGATCAGGATAAACGTGAGCGCCAGGCCCTGCCCCAGCTCAACGCCGACGTTGAAGCTGACGATGTTCGCCACGAGACCCTGCGACGCGAGCTCGAAGTCCTGGAGCTTCGTGGCCAGGCCGAAACCGTGAAACAGCCCGAAGATCAGCACGGCCGCCCGGGTGTCGGGCTGCACGCCGAATACCCGCCGGAATCCGTCCATGTTCTCGAACGCCTTGTAGACGACCGAGAACCCGATAATCGCGTCGATGAGATATGGGTTCGCATGGATGCCGCCGAGCACGCCGGCAAGCAGCGTGACGCTGTGGCCGATCGTGAACAGACTGACGTAGAGGAGGACGTCTTTGACCCGGTACAGAAAGAAGATGACGCCGACCAGGAACAGCAGGTGGTCGTAGCCGGTCACCATGTGCTTCGCGCCCAGATACATCAACGGCACGATCGCACGGCCCTGCAGCCCCTGCAGGAATACGGCGTCCTTCCCCGCCACGCCATGTGCCTCGATCACGGCGCCGCAGGCGGCGGCGATGAGCAACGTGCAGATCAGACGAACGCGCAGAGCGTTACTGGCGTTGGTAGCGTTCATGACAGGCATCACATGACTCATTGATCACTTCGCCGACGGCGAGAATGCCGGCCGGATCCTTTTTCTCCGCCGCGGCCAGCGCCGTGTTCGCCGAATCGCGCAGCGCGATCGCGAACTTGGCCCAGTCGCCGCGATCGACGGCGCGGTCGCCCGTCAGCAGCAGGTTGGCGGACTCGGCGAGCACCGCCGCGCTCGACGCCACTGCCGCCCACTCCTCGTCGGTGCGCGGCTGGTTCTCCGTCACGCCCTTCGCATCGACGATGGTGCTGACGGAATCCCAGATGGCGGCCGCATTGGGCATCGTCATCGCCAGCATGACGTGCTTGACAGTGGCGACGGGCGGGACCGCGGGCGCCGCCGGCCCCGCCGCCGGTGCGCCGGAACGGGCTGTCCGTCCGGCCGCGATCACGAAGCCGATGCCGCTGACGAACAGCAGCGCGCTCACGAGAAACAGCCATTGAAGAGTTCGCATAGGGTTAATTCAACAATTCAAAATGCAAAATTCAAAATGCAAACCGTCGTAGTGTCCGCCTTTAGGCGGACCTTCCGTATTTCAAGTACAACGTGGGCACCACAAACATATTCAATAACGTCGACGTCGTCAGCCCGCACAGAATCACGATGGCCATCGGCGTCTGAATCTCACTTCCCGATTCGCCGGCGGCGAGCGCCAGCGGAATCAGCGCCAGGCCGGCCGCCAGCGCCGTCATCAGAATAGGAATCAACCGCTCGTTCGCACCCCGTTCGACGGCGACACGAAAATCGCGCACGCCCTCCTCGTCGATCAGATGCCGGATGTGCGAGACGAGCATGATGCCATTCCGCGTGGCGATGCCAAACAGCGTGATGAACCCTATCATCGAGGCCACGCTCAGCACGCCACCGGCGAGGAAGACCCCGGCAACGCCGCCAATCAGCGCCAGCGGCAGGTTCAGCATAATCAGGAGCGCGTCGCGGGGACGGCCGAATGCCAGCAGCAGGATCATGTACAACGCAGCGATGACGACGGCTCCCAATGCCTGCAGCCGGCGCGACGCGCTCTGCTGGCTCTCGAACTGCCCGCCATACTCAACACGATAGCCGTCGGGCATGGGCACCGCCGTTGAGACGGCGGTTCTGATGTCGTTGACGACGCTCCCCAGGTCGCGTCCGGCGACGTTCGACGACACCACGATCCGGCGCTGGACGTTCTCCCGCAGGATCATGTTGGGGCCGGTCTCCCGCCGGACGTCCGCGAGCACGCGGATCGGCACCGTCTCGCCCGTCGGCGTGTCGATTGGCAGGTCCGCGAGGCGGTCGAAATCGACCGCCGCGGATGGATCGAGCCTGACCGTCAGATCGAACGCGGCTGACCGGTCGAATACCCGCCCCACTGTCGTTCCTGCCAGACTGGTTTCGATCGCCTCCGCGACGTCCTGCACCCGGAGTCCGTAGCGAGCGATCGCCGAGCGGTTGAGAATAAAGCGGACGAACGGAATCTCGGTCTGCGGCTCCAGCGACAGGTCGGCGACTCCGGGCACCTCCTGCATCGCGTCGCGCACCTGCTCCCCGAGCCGGCGTAACGTCAGCAGGTCGTCGCCGACAATCTTTACGGCGATGTTCGCCCGCGTCCCGGACAGCATGTGGTCGATGCGATGGGAGATCGGCTGGCCGATGCTGACGTTCGTCCCCGGCAGCGTGCCGAAGCTCCGTCGCAGTTCCGCCAGCAGCTCGTCGCGCGGGCGATCGCTTTCGCGCAGCCCGACGTCGATTTCCGCCGCCTCGACTCCCTGCACGTGCTCATCCAGTTCGGCGCGTCCCGTCCGCCGCGCTGTGGCAATCACCTCGCGCTGCGCCAGCAGGATCTTCTCGACTCTGGTGCCGATCTCGTCCGACTTCGCCAGCGACGTCCCCGGCAGCGTGTTCACGCTGATCGTCAGACTTCCCTCGTGAAAGACCGGCAGAAACGCGGTTCCGAACCGCGTCGTCGCCGCGACGGCGCCAATGAGCAGCACCGCGGCGGCACCGGTCACCAGTGCCGGCCGGTCGAGCGCGTACGGCAGCACGCGCGCGAAACGCGCTTTCAACGAGCGCGACAGCCAGCCGTCGTGACCGCGCGTGATGGACGACGCCCGCGGGAGAAATGCGTAACAGAGGGCCGGCGTCACGACTATGGCGACGGCAAGCGAGGCCAGCAGCGCAACGATGTAGGCGAAGGCCAGCGGGGTCAGGAGGCGGCCCTCAACGCCGGACAAGCCGAAGATCGGCAGGAAAACCAGGACGATGATGACGGTGGCAAAGACGATGGAGCTTCTGATCTCGAGCGTCGCGTCGCGAACGACGACCGATGCGGGCTGCCGTTCGGGTTCCGGCCGGGCGGCGTTCTCGCGCAGCCGCCGCACGACGTTCTCGACGTCGACAATGGCGTCATCGACCAGCGCGCCGATCGCGATCGCCAGTCCGCCGAGTGTCATGGTGTTGATCGTTGCGCCGGAGGCGCGCAGCACGAGTACGGCGGCCGCCAGCGAGAGCGGCATCGCCGTCAGGGTGATCGCCGCCGCGCGCAGGTTCGCGAGAAAGATCAGCACGACGGCAATCACGAGGATGCCGCCGTCGCGAAGCGCGTCGACGACGTTGCTGACCGCGACCTCGATGAAGTCGGCCTGGCGGAAGATTCGCCGGTCGATGGTGAGGCCCGCCGGCAGGTCGCGCTGCAGCGCGTCGAGCTCCTCATCGAGCCTGCGCGTGACGTCGATCGTGTTGGCGCCCGGCTGCTTCTGGACGCCCACGATCACGGCGGGCTTGCCGTTCCGCGATCCTTCGCCCCGTTTGAGCGCGGCCCCTTCCTGCACGGTGGCAACGTCCCGCACGAGCACCGACCGCAGACCACGCAGCGCGATCACGCTTTCCCCGATCTCTTCCGCACTGCGGACGCGCCCGACTGCCTGGAGCACGTACTCCTGCGGACCTTCGGTGTAGATGCCGGCCGACGCGTTCTCGCTGGCGCCGCGCACGGCCTCGAGCAGTTCGGTCAGCGAGACGCCGTTCGCCCGCAGCGCGTCCGGGCGCGCGATGACCTGAAACTGGCGCTCCGCGCCGCCGATCGGCGTCACCTGCGAGACGCCCGGCACGGCCAGCAGCCGGCGCCGAACCATCGTGTCTGCCACCGTCCGCATCGTGAGCGGATCGACCGTATCGGACGAGAGCGCAAAGAACAGAATCTCGCCCATGATCGACGAAATCGGCGCCAGCACCGGCCGCTCCACCTGCGGCGGCAGCGTGCCGCTGACGAGCGCCAGCTTCTCCGCCACCAGCTGACGGGCGATGTAGATGTCCGTCCCCCAGTCGAACTCGACCCAGACGACTCCCACGCCGACGGCCGTTGCCGAACGGACCCGGCGCACGCCTGGCGCGCCGTTGATTGCCGTCTCGATCGGAAACGTAACCAGCGACTCCATTTCCTCGGGCGCCATGCCGTGGCCTTCGGCCAGAATCGTGACCGTCGGCGCCGTCAGATCCGGAAACACGTCCACCGGCATGTCGCGAGCCGTCCACAGGCCCGCCGCGAGCAGAAGCGCCGACAGCCCGATCACCAGCCAGTGATGGTCGATCGACCATTGAATGAGGCGTTTCATGTCGAATCCTGCTAGAGGTCACCACACAGCGAGACACCGAGGTCACCGAGGCAAGAATTCACAAGAGTCCTCGGTGCCTCAGTGCCCTGGTGGGTCGCCATCAGTGAACATGCCCCTCAGCTGGCAGGCCGCCTGCCGCCGATGCGAGCTGCACTTCGTAGGCACCACGGGTGACCACCCTTTCGCCGACCCGGACGCCGCTGCGAACGCCAACCAGATCGCCGTCGCGGCCCGCGATGTCGATGAACCGGCGCGCGAAGCTCTCGCCGCCGGTCTGCACGAACACGAACGGCCGGCCCGCCTCCGTCAGCACCGCGGCCTTCGGAACCACGACCATCCGTTCTTTTTGCCCGGTGTAAAGAATCGCCGTTGCCGTCTGACCGATGAGCAGCTGACCGGAGCGATTGTTGACGTCGAACTGCACCGGCAGGGCGCGTGTCGCCGGATCGATCACGCCGGCGTCGTGCATGTGGTCGGCCTCGACGACGATCGGATCCGGCCGCCCCGGGATCTCGAGCGCGATCTCGTGGACCGGCTGCCGGAGCGGCGCATCGGAAGCCGGAACGTGCACCTGGAGCTCGACGCGGTCGGTTCTGACGATTCGGAACAGCGGCGCACCTTCATCGTACGAAGCGCCCAGCGCCGCGTGCACGTCGGCAATTCGGCCGGCAATCGGCGCGCGCAGCACGAACGTGTTGCCACTCGCCGCGCCCCCGCCCCGCAGCGTCTCGTCACGCTGGGCCAGCCGTGACTGCGCGGCGGTCAGGCGGGCGTCGGCAACCGCCACGGCCCGCTGCGCGTCCGTCACGCGCCGCAACGGCACCGCTCGCTCCGCGAAGAGTTTCTGCACCCGCTCGAGATCGGCGCGGGCCGCG
>JAICQE010000228.1 GCA_025938035.1 Vicinamibacteria bacterium | reverse complement strand
CACGCACCACCCGGGATCGCGCGGATGTTGGACATTGGCAGCGGCGGAGGATCGCCGGCGATTCCGTTTGCGCTCGCGGTGCCGCGGCTGCGGCTGCTGATGGTCGAAGCGAAAACCCGCAAATCTGTGTTTCTGCGGGAGGCGACGCGCGCCCTCGAGATGGAAGCGGAGGTCTTGAACTCCCGATTCGAGACGTTGCTGGCCAGACCAGAGCTGCAGGGAGCGCACGACTTGCTGACGATCCGCGCTGTTCGGGTTGACCCGAGCCTGTTGATGAGCCTCCAGGCCTTTGTCAGGCCCGGTGGCCATTTGTTTCTCTTCCGCGGCATGAACGGCAATGCCCCGGACGGTCTGACGCCGCCGCTGAGTTGGGCCGGGACTTTCCCTTTAGTGGAGCCGCTGCGCAGCCAGCTCGTCGTCCTTTCGAAGCACGTTCCACGTGGAACATAGCCCACGAAAGCCTTTCCGCTTGACGAAGATCCTTCGAAGTACTACATTCGAAGCACCACAAGGGTCAGAAGTCATAAATATTGGCCAGATGACAGAAGAATCGCGAGGCGGAAGCCGGAATGCTCGCATCATCGCCGTCGCCAACCAGAAGGGGGGCGTCGGCAAGACCACCACGGCCATCAACCTGGCAACCTCGATCGCCCTGTCCGGCCGGCGCGTCCTCCTGATCGACGTCGATCCCCAGGGCAACCTCACCAGCGGCGTGGGACTGAAAGGCTCGAAAGCCGACGCGGGCACGGTCTACGAGGCGCTGATGACGGACGCCGATCCGGAGTCGTTCGTGATCCCGACGCGCGTCGAGAACCTCTTCGCCATTCCCGCCGACCGCAACCTCACTGGCGCTGAAATCGAGCTCGTACCGATGCTTGCGCGCGAGCATCGTCTCAAGCGAATCGTCGGCGTCCTCCGTGGTCAGTTCGACGACATCTTCATCGACTGTCCGCCGTCGCTCGGTTTGCTGACGCTGAATGCGCTCGTTGCGGCGGATGCCGTGCTGATACCGCTCCACTGTGAGTACTTCGCGCTCGAGGGGCTCGCCGATCTCGTGGGCACCATGCGGCTCGTGCGCACCGCGCTCAATCCCGGGCTCGACATCGAAGGCGTGCTGCTGACGATGTACGACGACCGCACCAATCTGGGTCAGCTCGTCGCCCGCGACGTGCGGGAGTTCTTCAAGGACAAGGTGTTCAACACCATCATTCCTCGCAACGTCCGTCTCGGCGAGGCGCCGAGCCATGGCGTTCCGGCCGTTCTGTACGACGTCAAGTCGCGCGGCGCCGCTGCCTATGTCGCCCTCGCGAAAGAGATGCTCGCGCGCCGCGCCGCCTGACCGATCACTTTCACGGAGATGATCTGATGATCGACCGCCGCCCCGCTCTCGGCAAAGGACTCAGCGCCCTCATCCCCGACGCGCCCGAGCCGCGTGCAGGCGTGCTGGAGGTCGACATCGATTTGCTGGCGCCGAACGATCTGCAGCCGCGCGTGCAGATGGACGATGCCCGGCTGCAGGAGCTGGCGGACTCGATCAAGGCGAACGGCATCATCCAGCCGATCCTGGTCCGCCGCACCGGCACGACCTATCGCATCATCGCCGGCGAACGCCGCTGGCGCGCGGCGCAGCGCGCCGGCCTGCACAAGGTCCCCGTCGTCGTGCGCGACGTTTCGGATGGCAAGGAACTGCTGGAGCTCGCCCTCATCGAAAACATTCAGCGCGAGAACCTCAATGCGGTTGACGAAGCGCTCGCGTATCGACGGCTCGCAGACGAGTTTGGCCTGACGCAGGATCAGATCGCGGCCGCAGTGGGGAAGGACCGCAGTTCCGTTGCGAACTTCATGCGGCTGCTCAAGCTTCCGGACGAGGTGCGTGCCGATCTCGCCGCCGGCGCCCTGTCGATGGGGCATGCGCGTGCCCTCCTTGCGCTCACGGATGCGCCGGCGCAACGCCATGCGGCGCGAGAGGTGATTTCGCGCGGCCTGTCCGTCCGCGACACGGAACTCCTGATCAAGAAGCTCGGCGAGCCAGCCAGGGACCGCGCGGCGACGCCCGCGGAGCCGAAGGCCGATGTCCATACCCGGGCGGCTGAGGACCGGATGCGGTTTGCGCTTGGCGCCAGGGTCCGGATCATCCGGCGGAAGGGCGGGGGCGTCATCCAGATCGATTTCGGCTCGGAAAACGAGCTAAACCGGATTTACGCACTGCTGACCGCCTCGAAATAGGGTTTTTGGGGATCAGACCCCCCATTTTCCGTGGTATAAACGATTGCTTGTGCCTTTGAGGTACAAGCTCGTCATCTGACGTTCTTCGCAGACACACACCGAGAAACATGAGCACGCGAGCTTCCGCAGCGCGATACGCCAAGGCGCTGTTCGACGTCGCGATTACCGAAGCCACCCCGGAGCAGGCGGAAAAAGAGCTGACGGCCTTTTCCGATCTGGTAAGCGCGCATGCCGATCTGCGTCTGGCCCTCGCAAGTCCGGCGGTGCCGGCTGCCCGCAAGCGCGCAGTCGTCGACCAGCTCCTCGAGCGGCAGCGGCCATCGAACCCGGTGCGAAAGCTGCTCCTCCTGCTGGCGGAACGCGATCGACTCGACCTGCTGCCCGACCTGGTGGCGGTATTTCACGAGCGCGTGATGGAGCACCTGAAGGTTGTTCAGGCCGAGGTCACCACGGCGGCACCGCTGGCGCCGGAACGGGTGGCGCAACTGCAGGGGCGGCTTGGCGCGTCGATCGGACGAACCGTCACGCTGACGACGAAGGTGGATCCGGTGCTCATCGGCGGGATGGTGGCCCGAATCGGAAGCACGGTGTATGACGGCAGCGTTGCCACGCAGCTCGCGGCGCTGCAGCAGCGGTTGAGAGACTCGCAGTAGGGCGGTGCCGCCAGCCTGGAGAGGCGCAGGCGGAACCGTCGAGGATTGCAGATGGATATCAGAGCGGAAGAGATCTCCAAGATCATCCGGGACCAGATCGGCAGCTACGCCGTGCAGGTCGATGTCGCCGAAGTGGGAACGGTGATCTCGATCGGCGACGGCATCGCGCGCATTCACGGCGTCGAGCGCGCCATGGCGGGCGAGATGCTCGAGTTTCCCAAGGGAGTGTTCGGCATCGCGCTGAATCTCGAGGAAGACAGCGTCGGCACCGTGCTGCTCGGGGATTACACCGAGATCAAGGAGGGCGATCCGGTCAAGCGGACGGGCCGCATCATCTCCGTTCCCGTTGGCGAGGAAATGCTCGGCCGTGTCGTCAACGCGCTTGGTCAGCCGATCGACGGCAAGGGCCCGATTACGACGAAGCAGTTCCTGCCGATTGAACGCCTGGCACCCGGCGTGGTCGATCGTCAGCCGGTAAGGGAACCGCTGCAGACCGGTCTCAAGGCAATCGACGGCATGGTCCCGATCGGCCGCGGCCAGCGCGAGCTGATCATCGGCGACCGGCAGACCGGCAAGACGGCGGTCGCCGTCGACACGATCATCAACCAGCGCGGCAAGAACGTCATCTGTATCTACAACGCCGTCGGCCAGAAGCAATCGACGGTCGCGCAGGTCGTGCGCACGCTCGAAGAATACGATGCGATGAGCTACACCATCGTCGTCGCGGCGTCCGCGTCCGATCCGGCGCCGATGCTGTACATCAGCCCCTATTCCGCCTGCGCCATCGGCGAGTACTTCCGCGACTCCGGCCGCCACGCGCTGGTGGTCTACGACGATCTGTCCAAGCACGCGCAGGCCTACCGCGAGATCTCGCTGCTGCTGCGCCGTCCGCCGGGCCGCGAGGCGTATCCGGGCGACGTCTTCTATCTGCATTCACGACTGCTGGAGCGCGCCGCGAAGTTGAACACGGCGCAGGGCGGCGGATCGCTGACGGCGCTGCCGATCATCGAAACGCAGGCCGGCGACCTGTCGGCGTACATTCCGACGAACGTCATTTCGATCACGGACGGGCAGATCTTCTTGGAAAGTGACCTTTTCTATGCCGGTATTCGCCCGGCGCTCAACGTGGGTATCTCGGTGAGTCGCGTGGGTGGTTCGGCGCAGACGCGTGCCATGAAGAAGGT
>JAICQE010000041.1 GCA_025938035.1 Vicinamibacteria bacterium | reverse complement strand
CGGTCTTGAAATCCTCGTCCAGCAACGCGCGATAGGTCACTCCGAGCACCGCTGCGACCCGCTCGGGCGTCACGCCGGGCCGCAGCCGGCCCGACACGTGGAGCCACCGCTCTCGCCAGTCGTTCAGGCCCTTCCAGGTTGGCGTCAGCGCGGAGTCCATCATCAGGGGCGCAAAGAGATCCGCGGGTCGTCCGAGATCGAAGCCGTTGAACCCGGGCGCGGCCACGCCGACGATCGTCATCGGGAACCCGTTCACGCGAAGGCCGCGGCCGACCACTCCGGGATCGCCGCCGAACCGGCTCTGCCAATACGCATGGCTCAACACGACGACGGGATGTGCGTCTGGAGTGCGGTCGTCGTCCGGCCCAAGCACGCGGCCGATGGCCGGACCGATGCCGAGCGTCCGGAAATAGTCGCCGCTCACGGCTTCGATACGAACGCGAGCGGCGTCGCCATCGGTGCTGACCGATGCCCCGGTTCCGAAGCGGGCGAACATCCCGCTCAGGACCGGCGCCGACGCGCCGCGCAGCCCCCTGAACATCGGTTCGGAGAACGTCTGCTGGCCCCTGGTCGAGCCCTGATACATCCCCGGGCTGTCCAACAGCACCAGCTCGTGCGGCCGCGGCACCGGAAGCGGGCGCAGCAGGACCTGATCGGTCAGCGAGAAGATCGCCGCATTGGCGCCGATGCCGAGCGCCAGCGTGAGGATCGCGGCCGTCGCGAACCCGGGGTTCCGGCGCATCGAGCGCAGCGCCAGGGCGACATCCTTACGAAGATCCTCGAGCCACATGTTGCGGTGCGACTCGTGGAACCGCTCGCGTGCTTTGGTGACGTTGCCGAACTTCTTCAGTGCAGCGGTGCGCGCCGACGCGGGGTCGTGCCCTTCGGCCACGAGCCGCTCGGCTTCGAGCGCCACGTGCGCTTCGATCTCACGCGCGAAGTCGTCATCGTTGCGGGTCATGTCGAATCTCCGCCTGGTCCGAGACCGGCCTAGGCTTCTTCAGGCCCGAGAATGCGGCCGATGACGGCCGACAGCCGCCGCCACTGACGGGCCTGCGCGGTGAGCTGTTTGCGGCCCTCCCTGGTCAGCGTGTAGAACCGCGCCTTCCGGTTGTTGTCGGATACGCCCCACTCGGCGTCGATCCAGCCTCGCTCCTCCAACCGCTGGAGCGCCGGATACAGCGAGCCGTGATCGACGAGCAGCGTGTCGTCGGACTGGGTCTCGATGGCGCGCGCGATCCCTTGACCGTGCTGCGCGCCAAACACCAGCGTGCGCAGGATCAACAGGTCGAGCGTGCCCTGCAGCAGGGCGATGCGTTCACGCTCGTCGCGGCGGCTGGCTTTTCGGGTAGACATTCAACCCGAAGCTTATTCGCACTTGGGTAGAACGTCAACCCAAAACGGCCGACGGCCGCCTGGTCCTTGGTGCTTCGTTCTTTGTCCGTTCTTGGTCCTTGGTCCTCTGTCCTTGCGTCCGTTAAAGAAGCGGGCGTCAGACATCATCATGAACGAAGGACCCAGGACCACGGACGGACCAGGGACAATGGACGGACCAAGAACTAAGCACCAAGGCCCACGGACCTACTTAATGCCGCTGTTGTGCACGATCCGGCCGTCGACCACCGTCATCACCGAGCGGATCTGCTTGATCTCCGCCTCCGGCACTGCGAAGTAGTCCCGGTTCAACACCACGAGATCGGCGAGCCTGCCCGGCTCGATGGTCCCGACCCGGTCCTCCATGCGCAGGAACCAGCTGTTGCCGCGCGTGAACAGGCGCAGCGCTTCCTGACGCGTGATCTGCTGATCGCCGTTGACCCGGGCGCCAAACGAGTTGACTCCGGTGACCGCGAAATAGATGTGCAGCCAGGGATTGAGCGGTGCGATGTGCACGCCGTCGCCATGAATACCGGCCTGGACGCCGTGATCGACGATGGTGCGGAACGGCGCGCCGACGACGACTTTCGGATCGGTTGACGTCACCCATCGGAACGCGGCCATCTGCACGCCGCAGCCGAGGGCGCGGAGACGCGAGAGGAGGTCGGGCGTGACCGCCGGCACGTGGTGGACCACCCAGCGCAGGGCCGTGATCGGGAACTGCTTGTTCACGGCTTCGTACGCGTCTACGACCTGCTGCAGGCCTTTCACATCCTGGACGCTGTTCTCGTTGCGCCACCCGGCCTGCGCGACGAGACGCTGGGCTTCGGCCCACACGGGTCCGGCGCCGAGCGGCGCCGCCCATTCGCCGATCGAGCCGGTCATCAGCATGTTGTCGCCGAAGAACTGGAACTGGTTCCGCAGCCGCTCCTTCAGCTCGGGCAACGCCGGATCGTTCTGGTTGTGCAGGAAGTTCATCTGCAGCCGGACCGTGGCTTTCCCGTCGCGGTGCATCGCCTGCCACGAGTCGTACATCCGGTAGTGATCGAGGTTCGACAGGATCTGGCTCGGATGCAGCGGGCCGGGAGTAGGGAACAGGACCTGATCGAGATGCGCCGTCAACCCGACGGCGGTCGAATAGGCCATCGCCTCTGCGGTGCTGCGCAGCTTGTCGCCGGCAGTCTGCATGCGCCGCAGGTGAAAGAGGGCGCTTGCCGCGGGCCCGCCGCCGGCAAACCCGGCCGCCGCGATCGTGCC
This sequence comes from Vicinamibacteria bacterium, assembly GCA_025938035.1. The sequence continues at coordinate 24,123 of JAICQE010000041.1, read as the reverse complement.
GTCGTCCGCCGCCGCGACCGGCTTGATGTCCGGATGAACCGGGGCCGCGGCATCCATCGCATCGAAGAGCTTCTTGCCCAGGCTGTTCGTGACCGCTGGCCCGGTGAAGCGCTCGTAGAGCAGCACGGGGCGATCCGACACGGCGTCGTCCAGCTCGCGCCGCGTCGGACGCCGGCGCTCCGTCCACTGGTTCGGATGGAATCCGCCCATCGACGTGATCCATTGCCCTTCGGGGACGTCCTTGCGGCGCGCGGCAAGCGTCTCCTGGATTTCGCGGATCGACGTCGTGTTCTCGAGGATGGTGTGATACCCGGGGCGGTTCGCCAGGCTCACGATGTGCACGTGCGCCTCGATCAATCCAGGGACGACGGTGCGCCCGCCGAGATCGATCGTACGCATGTTCGGGATGTTCCGCGGGGCGGCATCGCCGACGGTGATGAATCGTCCGTTCCTGATGGTGACGGCGCGCGCGACGGTGTTGCGGCCGTCCATCGTGTGGATGCGGCCGTTCACGAGGGCGAGCGTTTCGTCGACCGGCGGCGGAGGGGGTGGCGCCTGCGCGGCTGCGTCAGGCGGGCCGATCGTCGTGCCAATCGCTGCCGCTGTCGCGGCGCCGAAGAATCCTCTGCGGGAAATGTCGGACATGGCCGCGGATTCTAACGCGGCCGGACGTTTCGATCGATGCGATTCAGAAACTGACCGGCCGCCGCGGCAAACTCGTCGGTCCACTCGTGGCCACCGTCGAACACACAGGTCTCCGCGTCCACCGCCATGCCGCGCAGCCGGTGCAGATCGGCCGCCAGTGTGTCCTCGGAGTACCACGTGTCGCCGCGCCCGCGGCCGATCAGGACCGGCGGCAGACCAGCCGTCACGTCGGGAGGCACGTCTGCGGCAAGGACGATGACGCCGGCGCCGCCCGCGTGAGCCGCGGCTCGGTATGCCATGGCGCCCCCCTGGGAAAAGCCCGCGAACGCGATTGGCGCTGTGACTGCGAATTCATCCCGGACGGCGGCGACGATCGCCGCGACGTAACGGATGTTGTCGGCGATCGCCAGCTCGCGGTCCTGCCGCGTCATCCAGCTGGCGACGATGCGATCGTTCTTCGTGTAGAACGGATGGAGTGCCTGCACGGCAACGAGCAGCCATCCGCTGATGCCCGGAATGCGCTGCAGCGCGCTCAAGTTGATTGCCGCATCCTCCGCGTACCCGTGGAAGCTGACGAGGGCCGGCCATGGTCCGGCCGCGGCGGGAACCCGCACGAGATATCTGCCGTGGACGCCGGTTTCGATGGTGCGGGTCAGCGGTTCTGATTCCATCCGCTGATTGTTTCACCTAAGCTGTGACGTCGTGTCCCCGCCTTCAGGCGGACCCGTAACGGTGAATCTGCGCATCGGCATCGATCTCGGCGGAACGAAAATCGAAGGCATCGCGCTCGACGGCAGCAGGGAGGTGGCGCGCCTGCGTGTTCCCACGCCGCGGGACGATTACCAGGCCACGCTGGACGCGATTGCCTCGGTGACGGAGGCGCTCGAGGCTCGAGCCGGGGTCCGGGGTTTCGTCGGCGTGGGCATACCGGGGACGCTCTCGCCGTTAACGGGCCTTGTCAAGAACGCGAATTCGACCTGGTTGATCGGCAGGCCGCTCGGTAGCGATCTGTCCGCGCGGCTCGATCGTGAGGTTCGCATCGCCAACGATGCGAACTGCTTCGCGATGTCGGAAGCCGCCGACGGCGCCGGGGCCGGAGCGGACGTCGTCTTCGGCGTCATCCTTGGCACCGGAACCGGCGCCGGCGTCGTCGTGCGCGGGTCGGTGCTCACCGGCGCGAATGCCATCGCGGGCGAATGGGGGCACAATGCCCTGCCGTGGGCGGATGCGGACGACGAGCCGGCCCCCGGGTGCTACTGCGGGAAGCGCGGGTGCATCGAGACGTATCTCTCCGGGCCTGGACTCTCGTCAGACCACGAACGGCATACCGGCCGGCGCTGCGCTGTGCCGGATCTGCTCGCTCACGCGTCCGGCGGCGACGTGGCCGCACAGGCGACGTTGGACCGCTACGTGTCCCGCGCGGCGCGCGGCCTGGCAGCGATCATCAACGTGCTCGATCCGGACGTCGTCGTGCTCGGCGGTGGGCTCTCGAATATCGACACGCTGTATACGCGGATTCCGCCGCTCTGGGGACGATGGGTGTTCGCGGCTGGCCAGGGAGAAGCCGTCCGCACGCGGCTCGTCCGCGCCCGGCATGGGGATTCCAGCGGCGTGCGCGGCGCGGCCTGGTTGTGGCCGGGCTCCTAGCCGCGGCGGACTTCCCGCTGCAGTTCGCGCAGCAATCCGCTGGTGGTGACGAGGTGGTTGTTGAAGATGCGACGGGCGACTTCGAGCAGCTCACCGACGAGCGGGTCGCGCACCGTGTACCGCACCGACAACCCTTCTTTCTGCGCGGCCACGATGCCCTGGTGTCTCAGCACCGCAAGCTGTTGCGAGACCGTGGGCTGATCGAGCGTCAGCGCGTCCTGCAGCTCCTGAACGGTCCGGCCGCCGCGCACGAGCGCTTCGAGCAGCCTGATGCGCGTTGGATGCGCCAGCGCACGGAAGAACTGCGCCTTGAACGCGGGGAGCTCCGCGGCGGCGGCTGGCTCGCCCGCTCTGCGTCCGCGCGGCGTTGGCATCGGCATCTGCAATATTACAATATCACTATATAATAGCAACCAGGACATGCGTCCCGAGCTGAACGCGCGCGAGATCAGCGCTGCCGATCATCCGCTGATGCGCGTGATCGACGAGCTGGCGCACCTGCTGCCGGCGCAGGGGCCGATCAGCATCTTCATCCATCACAACACGCTCCACGCCTTCGAACACCTGCCGTTCGAGGAGGCGGTCGAGCACGCCGCCGTGACGCTCGGGCGCGAACCGTTCCTCGCTGAGTCGCGCTATCGGGACAAGCTGGCCGCGGGCCGCATTCTCGCCCGCGACGTGGACGCGCTGCTGTACGAGCAGCTCGGCGCGGGAGCCGCCGCGCAGGTGGCCGGGATCGCCTCCCGGTTCGATTTCTGGCGCGCGCTGGTGCTGCATGGCATTCCGGCGGCGGCCGGCCGGGAGCTCTCATGGGCCCTCGAAGAGACCGACGTGCTGTCGCGGTTCCGGTTGGATCTGCCGGCGGACGCGCGGGCCGCCCTGCTCGGGGAGCCCGGCGATCGGGCCGGGGAGGCGCGGTCTGTGCACCGGTTGTGGACGGCCTGCGTCGAGGCTGCCCGGCGGGCGCACGAGCCGCAGCGTGATCGCCGTCCGGCACCAGTTCGGCACCGCGACTGGCTCGTGGCCGCGCACGGTGTCGATACCGACGCCTGGTTTCACCCGCCGCTTATCCGGTTTCTCGCCGGTTATCTGGATCAGGGCCTGGCACAGTGGCAGATGCCGGAACGGCACCTGGGGATTCACGGCAGCTTTCTCGAGGTCTACCGCACACCACTCGCCGCGCAGTGTGGCCGATGGGCGCGCGCGCTGCCGGCCATCGTCGCCGACGACCTCGCGGCGCGGCGCAGCGCCCTGGACTCGATCGTGAATTCGCTCGCCACGCTCGGCGTCGCCGCCGGCGAGTGGACGGACTACCTGCGCGACGAACTCCTGGCGCTGCGCGGGTGGGCCGGGATCGTGCGGCAGATCGAGGAGCGCCCCGACCGCGTACCGGCGCGCGATCTCACGGTGACGCTTCGCGGGTACCTTGCCGTGCGACTCCTGTTCGAGCGGGCGGCGCTCGACGAGGCAGCGCGCCGGCTCGCCTGCGGTCCGGTGTCCACGCTGCGCGCGCGCCTGCGGGATCATCTTGCCGACGTTGCGATGCCGACGGCGATCGAACGCGCCTGGCCGCTGTTTCAGGTGGCGCAGCTCTGCGGGGTCGACGGATCGATTGTGGAGCAGTGGACGGGCGATACCGTTGTCGAACTGGAAGCCGAGCTCCGTGTCGTCGACGCCGTCCGGCGGCGGCGCATCCTCCATCAGGCGTTCGAGCGGACGGTCCGATACCGCGTCTACGACGCGCTCAGCGGACACGAGGCCGGCGAGCGTTTACAGGCGCCGGCGTTTCAGGCCGTGTTCTGCATCGACGAGCGCGAGGAATCGTTCCGCCGTCACCTCGAGGAAGTCGAGCCGGACTGCGAGACGCTCAGCACCGCCGGCTTCTTCAACGTGGCGATGTACCACCAGGGCGTGACCGACGCTCATCCGCGGCCGCTGTGTCCGGTGGCGATCCGACCGGACCACTACGTGGGCGAAATCGATCCGGACGTCGACCGCCTCACTGGCCGCTCGCGTCACCTGCAGCGGCGAGCTGCCGGATTCCTTGGCTACAACGTGCATCTGGGCAGCCGCCTGGCCGTCCGCGGCGCCGTGCTCATGACCGCGTTCGGGTGGCTGTCGCTGATTCCACTGGTGCTGCGTGTCGTGTTTCCGTGGCTGTCGTCGCGATGGAGCCGTGTTCAGGAAACGTCGACAACGCCGGCGCGAACACGGCTGCAGCTCGATCGCGAGGAGGCTGACCCGCCGATCGGCCGGTATTCGGGGTTTACGGTGCGGGAGATGGCGGACATCGTTCGCCGGGTTCTCGAAGACATCGGCGTGACCGGTCGCCTCGCGCCGCTGGTTCTGGTCGTGGGACACGGATCGATCAGCCTCAACAACCCGCACGAGTCGGCGCATGACTGCGGCGCATGCGGAGGCGGCCGCGGCGGACCCAACGCCCGCGCGTTTGCCCAGATGGCCAACGACCCTCGCGTCCGCGAGCTGCTTGCCGCCGAGGGGCTCGCGCTCGACGCGTCGACGTGGTTTGTCGGCGCCCAGCGCAATACCTGCGACAACGCGGTGATCTTCTTCGACGAGGATCTGATCCCGGCCGCCTGGCACGAGCTGTTCAATCGGGCGCAGGCAGCAGTCGAACAGGCCCGACGCCGCGAGGCGCACGAGCGGTGCCGGCGATTCGATGCGGCGCCGTTATGGTACCCGCCGCGAGCCGCCCTCGGGCATGTCGAAGGCCGGGCCGCTGATCTGGCGCAGCCCCGGCCTGAGTACGGCCATGCCACCAACGCCTTCTGCATCGTCGGACGGCGTGCGCGGACGCGCGGGTTGTTCCTCGATCGGCGCGCCTTTCTCGTCTCCTACGATCCGACACGCGATGACGACGGGACGACGCTCGCGCGCATCCTTGGCGCGGTGGTTCCCGTCGTCGCCGGGATCAGCCTCGAGTATTACTTCAGCTACGTCGATCCGACCGGGTACGGCTGCGGCACGAAGCTGCCGCACAACGTGACGTCGCTGCTTGGCGTCATGGACGGCGCGCAGAGCGATCTGCGCACCGGCCTGCCGTGGCAGATGGTCGAGATCCACGAGCCGACGCGGCTGGCGATTGTCGTGGAAGGTCCGAGAGAGCGCCTCCGTCAGGTCGTTCAGCAGAACACCAGTATCGAGCGGCTCGCGCGCAATCGCTGGATCTGGCTGGCACATCTGGACAGCGGCTCCGGGGAGATCTGGGAACTGCGGGCGGAAGGCTTCGTCCGCTACGTGCCGCAACATCCGCTCGGCGTCGTCACGGGCAACTCCGCGACGTGGTACCAGGGCAAGCGTGGCTTTCTCCCGCCGGTCGTACTCCGCGCGAATCCGTCAGGGCGCTCCGCCGCGCCCGCGCAGTCTTCGAGTCCTCACGCGTGATGCCCGGTGTTCCGCTCACCGTGCTGGTGCTGGTCGGCGCCGGTTCCCCCGCGATGCTGCTGCTCGTGCTCGGGACGGCGTCGCTTCTGAACCGACCGCTGCCGGAGCGGTGGACAGCCTCGCTCGCCGGTGGCGCGATGCTCATCTCCTTCGCGGCGCTCTCGCTGGCGTTCGTCGTCTACGGCGCAACCGCGACTGACACGCAGCTGTTGTCCTACGGCGCCTGGTCGACGTCCCACGAGCGCGGCGTCGCAATCGAGTTTCTCGTCGACCGCCTGTCGCTCGCCTTCGCTGCGCTGTCGGCCGCGATTGCCGGCGTCGTCTCGGCCTTTTCGAATCGGTACCTGCACCGGGAGCCCGGCTACAACCGCTACTTCGTCCTGCTGGCGATGTTCGTGACGGGCATCCTGCTCGTGGCGCTGGCCGGCAACATCCAGGTGCTTTTCGTCGGGTGGGAGTTCGTGGGTCTCAGCTCGGCGCTGCTGGTGGCGTTCTTTCACGAGCGGCCTGCGGCGGTCGCCAACGCGTTCCGCGTGCTGTCGGTGTACCGCATCAGCGACGCGGCCATGCTGTCGGCGGCGGTGCTTCTGCGCAACGTGGCTGGCACCGACAGCCTGTCGCTGCTCTTCGGGCGCACCGCGGGGTCTGCGGGCAGCGTCCTCTCCGGCACGGATGCGACGATGATCTCCGTCCTCCTGATCGTCGCCGTCGCCGGCAAGAGCGCGCTGCTGCCGTTCTCCGGCTGGCTGCCGCGCGCGATGGAAGGTCCGACGCCGTCGAGCGCGGTCTATTACGGGTCACTGTCCATACACGCCGGATGCTTTCTGCTGCTGCGATCCGCGCCGTTGCTCGAACAATCGCTCGCCGCCCGCGTTCTGGCCGGAGCGCTCGGCGCCGCGACCGCGCTCTTCGCCGGGTTGACGACACGGGTGCAGAGCGATGTGAAGTCGTCGCTCGCGTACGCGTCCCTGACGCAGGTCGGCATCATCGTCGTCGAGATCGCGCTCGGTTGGTACGGGATCGCGTTCATTCACCTCGCGGGCCATGCGTGCTTCCGGCTGCTGCAGTTCCTCAGCGCGCCAAACGTCCTGCACGATCTACACGGCATCGAGGACGCCATTGGCGACCGGCCGTCGTCGCGCGGCGGCATTTTCGAGAGGGTGACCTCCGCGCGCGTGCGGCGGCGGCTCTTCCTGTTCGCGCTCGAACGCGGGTTCGTGGACAGCGTGCTCGACCGCCTCGTCGTCGAGCCGTTTACAGGCATGGCGCGCCGGCTGACCCGCCTCGACGCCTGGTTGTGCGAGGTTGTGCTGCCACACCGTCGCCCAATGACCGTCGCCGTGGACGATCGTGATGAGTGACGCCTGGTTGTGGCTCGCCGGCACCGCCCTGGCGCCAGCTGTCGTGATCATCGCGGCACTGTTCGCCGTGGATGTCGAGCGACTGCGGCGGCTGGCCGTGATCGCGGCTGCATCCATGCTGCTCGCGACATTCGTCATCGCGGCTACACCCGACTTCCGTCGGATTGCCTGGACCGTGTCCTCCCTGAGCTGGGGCGGCAGCGAGGCAATCATTCGCGTCGACACACTGTCGGCGGCGTTCCTGCCGTTTGCCGCGGGCCTGTGGCTGCTGACTGTCGCCGTTACGCCGCGCGCATCGCTCGACCGCGGCGGAGTGCTCCGCACGGCGCTCGCGACGCTCATCACGCTGGCGTCGTTTCTCACCGAAAGCGCGGTCGTACTGCTGTTGCTGTCGGTGGCATCGGTGTGGACCTTCATGGCTGCGCTGCAGGATTCGGCCCATGGCTATCAGCGGCGTATCGCTGGAATCTATCTGGGCGGTTCGACGCTGTTGTTCGCGATTGGCGTCGTGCTGATGGCCGGCCCGGCCGCGCCGCGGACCGGGACAGCGGGCCTGTGGTGCATCGTGATCGCTGCGCTCATCCGAAAAGGCATCGTCCCGTTTCACGCGTGGGTGCCCGAGGTGTTCGATCATGGCCGGCTGGGTCCGGCGATTCTCTTCAGTGCGCCCCAGCTCGGCGCGTACATGACCGTTGTACTGATCGTGCCGCGCGCCTCGCCGGAGGCGCTGCGACTGATCGCCATCCTGGCGCTGGGCACGGCGGTCTACGGCGCCGCGCTCGCGCTCGTCCAGACGAGCGCGCGCCGTGCCTGCGGGTATCTGTTCATGAGCCAGTCCGCGCTGGTGATGGCGGGCCTCGATGGCAGGAGCGAGAGCGCCCTGGCAGGCGGACTGCTGGTCTGGCTGTCGGCCGGACTCGCCTTCGCCGGATTGGCCCGCTGCGTACTCGTCCTCGAAGCGCGACGCGGACGGCTCGATCTTCGGACCTTCCATGGTGGCTACGAACGGATGCCGCTCCTGGCTATCACCTTCCTGGGCATGGGATTGGCGTGCACCGGGTTTCCAGGCACGCTCGGGTTCGTCGGTCAGGAACTGCTCGTCGACGGCGCCGTCGACGAATTCCCCGTGATGGGATTCGCGATCGTCGTGGCGTCGGCGCTCACCGGTCTTGCGGTGCTGCGGATGTATTTTTCGCTGTTTTGTGGCCGTGCGAGCCCACCGGCGGCGCCAGGGCTTCGTTTCGGGTTGACGCGCAGGGAAACATGGACCTTCGTCGCACTCGTGATCGCCCTCGTCGGTTTCGGCCTGGCCCCGCGGCCGCTGGTCGACTCGCGGTTTGCAGCTGCCGCCGAGATCCTGCGATTCCGGGAGGGGTCTGTCGGACGATGAGAACGGCCAGCACTTTGCTGCTACTTGTTCAGGCAGCGGGGCATCGGTTTCGGCTGAGCTTCGTAAGGGGAGGCAATACTCAGTGGAACTCATCGTACAGCCGGCAGATGGGACCAAGCCCATCCTTGCCGCCGTCGAGCGCGCGCGCGAGACGATCGACATCGTGATTTTCAGGTTCGACTTGAAACCTGTCGAAAAGGCGCTCGAAGCGGCCGTGAAACGAGGCGTCGCCGTTCGCGCGCTAATCGCGCATACGAACTCCGGTGGCGACAAGCGGCTGCGGCAGCTCGAGCTGCGGATGCTGGACGCCGGCGTCACTGTGACGCGCACCGCGGACGACCTGACCCGTTATCACGGCAAGCTGCTGATCGTCGATCGCGCCGAACTGCATGTGTACGGATTCAACTACACAGGCCTCGACGTCAAGAGCCGGAGCCTCGGCGTGGTCATCCGCGATCGCCGCGTTGTCGGCGAGGCCCTGCGGCTCTTCGAATCCGATGTGATGCGTCAGGAATTCGAGCCCGAGATCGATGGCTTCGTCGTCAGTCCCGAGAACGCGCGCGAGCAGCTGGCGACGTTCATCAAGCGCACGAAGAAGACGCTCGTGATTTGGGATCCCAAATTGTCGGACCCGCAGATGATCCGGCTGCTGAGCCAGCGCGCCAAGATGGGCGTGGATATCCGCGTGATCGGCAAAGTCGCGAAGAGGGCCGCCGGAACCCTGCGCGTGCAGAAGTCGCCCATGCGCCTGCACGTTCGCGCCGCCGTCCGCGACGGGAACGAGGCGTTTGTCGGCAGCCAGAGTTTCCGCGCGCTGGAACTGGATGGAAGACGCGAGGTAGGGATCCTGACCAAGGATCCTAAGGTCGTGAAGCGGATTGCGGAGCTATTCGAATCCGACTGGGCGAGGACCGAGTTGGGGCAGAAAGAGCACAAGGTCGGCGAGAAGGAACTCGCCCTCACAGGGGCGGCCAGCTGACCGGGTCCGCCTGAAGGCGGACACTACGACGTCTGTAAGGCGGATACTACGACGTCTGTAAGCGGACACTACGACGGCGTTTGGTAATACTCCCGGTACATCCCACGTCTGAAGATCCAGCCGCCCAGCGGGCCCAGCCAGTTGAGCACGTGATACATGTAGCCGAGGTCCATCAGCTCGATCAGGTTGCCGTCGAAGTCTTTCGCAAAAAAGAACGAATGTCCGCGCGGTGATCGTTCCGGGCGCGACACGCACTCGACGCCTTTCCGCGTCAGGTAGTCGTGCCACTTCGGCAGGTTTCGCACGTTGAACGAGATGTGGGTCAGGCCGACTCCATTCCATGGAACCGCACGCGGCGGCAGCTGCGGCTGGAACTCGAAGATCTCCAGCACCGCTCCACCCGGCACGCGAATCCAGCCGATCTTGCAGGCGACCTGTTCGCCGGCGACGCCAAAGAAGCTGCGTACGCGTTCCGGCGGCGTATCCGCCACGCCGACGAGCGGGCACCCGAAGACCTCCCAATAGAACCTTACCGCCTTGCCGAAATCGGACACGGTGATGCCGGTGTGGCTGAATGATCGGACTTTCATCGGTTCATCGCTTCGACCTGCTCGCCCAGGGATACGCGAAGATCGCATTCCGCGATGTGATCGGCGACGCGCAGCGCCTGAGCGGCGATCGTGAGCGCCGGGTTGACGGCGGCAGAGGATGGGAAGAATGACGCGTCGACCACGAACAGATTGCCCACGTCGTGTGTACGGCAGTACGGGTCCAGCACCGACGTGCGCGGGTCCGTGCCGAACACCATCGTGCCGCACTGATGAGTCGTGTTCCGGGCTCCGTGCGAGTGCTTGACGGTGGCCCAGAAACCAAGACTGCGAAGGAGGCGTGCCATCTCCTTGACCAGCTGGTTGTGCGCGCGCAGGTTGTTCGGCCGATAGTGCAGGCGGATGCGGCCGTCCTTCTCGACCGCGACCCGGTTGTCCGGGTCGGGCAGATCCTCCGACATCACCAGCCAGTCCACGCCGCGCGACACCCACGAGTCGTACGCCCAGAGCGGAATCCAGGGAACGACGGTCTGCGCCATGACGGCGTGCGTGCGGCCCTGCGACTGGATCTGGCCGAGCGGGTAGTCGCAATCCGGACCGCGCAGGTAGTAGTCGTTGATCGCGACCGTCTTCTGGAAGACGGTGTCGTTGACCCGGAACGGGTGAAATCCCTGCATCATCGTCGCGAGATGCGCCATGTAGCGGCGGCCAACCAGGCCGGATGAGTTGGCCAATCCGTTCGGGTGGGCGGCATTCGCCGACTGCAGGAAGAGCACGGCTGAATTGACCGCCCCGCATGCGACCACGAACACAGGGGCTTCGACGCGAATCGTCTCGCCGTGGCGGGCGATTTCCGCGGCCTCGACGCGATCACCCGATTGATTCGTCAGCAGCCGCGTCGCGGTGGCGTTGGTCCACAGTGTGACCGTAGGCTTCTGCATGGCGGGCCGGACGCAGCACACGTCCGCTTCGCTCTTCGCGTGGACCTTGCACGCGAACGAGTTGCACGTATTGCACAGCAGGCATCCGTCGAGCAGCCCGAGCGGCAGCGGCGACGGGTGCAGGCCAAGCGCACGGAGCTGCTCGACGATGGCACCCATGGCCGCCGAATGTGGCACGGGCGGGTAGGGGTACGGTCCCCGACGCGGGTCGGTGGGATCGACACCCGCCTCCCCGTGCACCTGGTAGAGCCGCTCGGCGCGATCGTAGTACGGCTCCAGCGTGTCGTAGTCGATTGGCCATGCCGGCGAAAGCCCGTCGAGGTGCTGGAGATCCTGGAAGTCCTCGCGGCGCAGCCGGTAGAGCACGCTGCCCCAGAACTTGCTGTTCCCGCCGACGTTGTAATGGCTGTATGGCGGGAATTCACGCCCGCTGGCGTCAAGCCAGACCTCTCGTGTCTGGTACCGCAGCTGCTTCCAGACTGCTTCCGGGTCCCAGTTTTCGTCTTCCTGCGGGATGAAGTCGCCGCGCTCGACGATCAGGACCCGCGCCGGGGTATTCGACAGCGCGTACGCCAGCGTGCCTCCGCCGGCGCCGCTGCCGATGACGACGACGTCGTAACGCTCGTGGCGCATCATCGTGCCGGCACCGCCGCGTCCGCCGGCCTTGCCGCCGTCGCGTACGCCTGTTCCATCAGGCGGTGATCCTCCATCGCCCGTTCGAGGCTCATTTCCGGGGCCTGACGACGGCGCATGGAGCGGACGAAATCGCGATACATCGCCCGATAGCCGCGAATGTCACGGAATCCGGGAATGACGAGGCGCGGCAGGCCGCGGCCGCGCACGAGGATGAACAGGCCGTTCGACTCGAAGCTGATGATGCCGTCGCGCCCGAGCAGCTTCGAGACGCGCAGTCCGCGCAGCAGCGAGGGAATCTCGCGCGAGTAATACAGCGATCCGACCGCGCCGTTATCGTAGCGGAACGCCACCATCATGCTTTTCGCGCGCGTGTCCGGTCCCGTTCGCGACACGGACGGGCGGTAGCCCTGAATCTCGACGATCCGCGGACCGAGGCTGCCGGCAAGGTGCAGCCAATGGATCCCTTCCTCGAAGAAGGCATCGCCGCCCGCCATCGTTTCGTCGTTGCGCCAGTCGTCCGCCGATTTCAGCCGGTGCGCAAGCGTCATGAAATGGGCGAACACCATCTCGCCGATCACGCCGTCCGCGACGAGGCTGCGCAGCCGCACCGCCAGCGGCTTGTAGTGGTCATTCTCTCCAACCAGTACCACCCGTCCGGCGCGATCCCGCGCCGCCCTGACTCGTTCGTAGTCGTCCATCGTGAGAAATGCCGGTTTCTCCACCAGCACATGCTTGCCCGCAGCCAACGCCCGCAGCGCCAGCTGAAGGTGAAACCGCGGCGGGACCGCTATCACCACCGCGTCGATCGACGGGTCGTCGATCGCCGCCTCGTAGTCACCGTATGTGCCCCCGCCGGCGTACCGCCGGCAGTAATCGTCCGCCCTGGCGCGCTCACGGCTCGCGTAATACGGAGTGACATCAGCGCGGAGCGCCCGCAGATGGCGGCTGTGTACGCGCGTGATAAAGCCGCACCCGAGAAAGACCAGGCGCAGCGGCGGGGTCACCGATGCCATGGAGCGAGTTGATTTTATCGGCTCCGGACGCGAGGCGTGCCGTCAATCACGCCGCCGTGGGCCAGTGGGCTATGGGGCCGACTGAACGGGCGCTTCAGTGGTCTGAACGGCCGCGCCTCGCAGCCGCCCGATCGCGTTTCCGACGCGAACCGAGGCATAGAAGATCTTGCCGACGGGGATCCACCCCTTGAGGCGATGGCGACCGATCGCTTCGAGGCCGGCCGATGCGATGCAGCCGCAGTTGCTGCAGTCGGGATTTCCCCCGAGCTGACACGGCGTGACGCGCTTCTCCAGATCCGACGACAGGCAATCGGTCGTCTGCGCGAAGATGCATTCATCGGGCGACTCGGGCGGCTTCTGGTAGACGTTGAGGAGCCCTTCGGGCAATTGCAGCTTCGAAAACTTGTGCCGGAGGCGACGCAGGTCGGCAACGACCCGCTCGCGATCCGACTTGCTCAGGCGCTCCATCGACAGCTCGCCGATCTGCGGCGTGTAGAGACTGACCCACACGAGGCGCGTGTTCGGGTTCTGCTGCCAGTAGGCGAGGAACTCCTCGAGATACCCGTCACGCCGCACCTGCTGCCGCGTCACGGTGCAGTGCACGGTGATCTGGTGGCCGGTAATGTGCTTGAGAATGCGTTCGTAGGTGGCCGGCGTGCGACGCACATCGTGTTCGGCGGGCAATCCGTCGATCGAGACGACGATCTGCAGCCGCCGCAGTGCTGCCCATTCCGCCGGAATGGGGCGCACGGCGCTGGTCACGACCTGTGCGTGAATCCCGCGCTCGGCCAGCTGCGGGAGGATCCTTCCGAGCTCGCGGTACCTGACGAGCGGCTCGCCGCCGACAATCGAGACGTGCAACGGCCTGTGGCGGTCGATGAGCGCCATGAAGCGCGTGACGAGCTCGTCGCCCTTGTAGTCGGCCAGGCCGCGCAGCGTGACGCCGCCGCCCAGATGCTCATCGCCGTAGGCGTAGCAGCCGGGACATCGAAGCGGGCATTCCTTGGTGATTTCGATCGAGAGGTTCGGGCGATAGCCGCTGAGGATCTTGCCCCACGCCTGGATCACCTCTTTCGAACCGACCCCAGTCTGTGCCATTAGCGCCTTATTGTAGCTGCACGCTCAGATGTTTGACGGGCGCTGCGCTATTCTGTGTGCTCATGCCCAAGGGTCCGGGTTTACCCCGTATCATTCGACGACGGTCCAAGCTCCATGGCTGGGGCGTTTTCGCACTCGAACCAATCAACAAGAACAAGCGCATCGTCACCTACGAAGGCGAGCTCATCGATCACAAGGAGAGCCTCAAGCGCGAGGGGCGCTATCTCAAACGCGGGGAGATCTGGTGCTTCACCGTCAATCGACGGTGGGTGCGCGATGCGATGGTCGGCGGCAACATCGGCCGGTTCATCAATCACGGATGCAAGCCGAACTGCTACAGCGAGATCGTGGGCAAGACGATCTGGATTCGCGCCGGGCGCAACATCAAGCCGGGCGAGGAACTGACCTACGACTATCACACCGACGGGGAGCAGGTGATCAAATGCCATTGCCGTCCCGGGTGCAAACGCTGGTTATAGGACGTCTGCGAGGATTGCTGGCGGCGGTGGCCATTGCCGCTGCCGTGTCGATGACTGGCTCGATGACCGGTCGTTCGGCGCAGACTGTGGAGTCCGGCGTCAGCCGGATTCAGAGTCCGGTCAGCGACGCGGATCTCGCGGCGCTCAGTACGCGCACCGTCGCCCTTGGCGCGGCGGGCGGCGGCCGCGTCGAACAGGTTCCGCTGGAGGTCTACGTCGCCCGCGTGCTGTCGGGCGAGGGGGAACCGAACGCGCCTGAGGCCACGCAACAGGCGCTCGCCATCGCGATTCGTACCTACACCCTCTTCAACACCGGCCGTCACGCGCGGGAGGGATTCGACCTCTGCGACGCGGTTCACTGCCAGGTGCCGCGGGCCGCCGCCCGCGACAGCGCACGGAGCGCCGCTCTCGCAACCGCGGGCCAGATCCTGACCTACAGAGGAGCACCGGCAGAGATCTTCTACTCCGCGTCCTGCGGCGGCCGGTCGGAGGTGGCTGAAGCGGTCTGGCCCGGCACCTCGCATCCGTACCTTCGCGCCCGGAAGGACGACGTTCACGACGAGGACATGCCATGGACGCTCGAGATGTCGCTCGCCGAACTGCAGGCGCACCTGGAGCGAAATGGGTTTTCGGGCACGCTGAAGAACGTGGAAGTCAAGGGACGCACGAAGTCCGATCGCGTCGCCGTGCTCAAGCTGTCGGGAATGCAGCCGGAGCGGATCGGCTCGTATCAGTTCCGCGCGGCGATTGGGACGACCGTGCTGCGCAGCACGGCGTTCTCGGTGAGGAAGAGGGACGACCTGCTCCAATTCACCGGCCGGGGATACGGTCACGGCGTCGGCATGTGCGTCATCGGCGCCGGCCGCCGCGCGCGCCGCGGAGAGTCGGTAGCCGACATCCTGAACGCCTACTATCCAGGCCTCAAGATCAGCGAGCTCATGCCGTAGCGCACCGCCGACGGCCACGGAGCCGCGGAGGCACGGAGGAAATCGAATGTCCTGTGCTCCGTGTCTTCGTGCCTCCGTGGCGTGTGGGCTCAGGTCGCCAACTACCAGCAGATGCCGTCGTACTGTGCGTTCACTCTGCTGAAGTCAAGCGGAAGGCGCACGAGATCCACGACGATCTGATCGGGCCGGCATCGCGTCACGGCATCCGAGAACTCCGCCGACGGGTTCCCGACGACGATCACTTCCGACTGTTCGATGACCTGGTCGATCGACTCGCAGAGGTGCCGCGACAGGTGCGGAATCTGCTCGTTGATGTACTGCTTGTTCGCGCCGACGAGGCGGGCGATCGATACGTTCCGATCGTAGATGCAGAGCTCGAAGCCCTTCCCGAGCAGCGCTTCGGCGAGGATCACCATCGGCGATTCCCGCAGATCGTCGGTGTCGGCCTTGAAGCTGAAGCCGAGCAGGCCGACCTTCTTCCGGCCGGTCTCCACGATGCGGTCGATGGCGTGCTGGATCTGGAGGCGGTTGCTCGACAACACCGACGCGATGAGCGGCATCTCCAGATCCATCTCCTTGGCGCGGTACTGCAGCGCGCGCACGTCCTTGGGCAGACACGAGCCGCCGAACGCGAACCCCGGCTTCAGGTAGTAGGACGACAGGTTCAGCTTGTCGTCCTGGCAGAAGATGTCCATCACTTCATGGCTGTCCACGTTGAGGCGCTTGCACAGGTTGCCAATCTCGTTCGCGAACACCACCTTGACCGCGTGCCAGGTGTTGCTCGTGTACTTGATCATCTCGGCGACGCGGATGCTGGCGCTGAAAAGCGGCGCGTCGATGTTCTGATACAGCGCTTTCGTCGGCATCGCGTCCGCCGCGTGGTTGTGCCCGACGAGCGTCAGCGGGGGATGCGCGAAGTCGCGTATCGCCGTGCCCTCGCGCAGGAACTCCGGATTCACCGACACGCCGAAGCCCTCGCCGTATTTCTTTCCGGATGCGGCCTCCAGCGCGGGGATGACAGTGCCGTGCGTCGTGCCCGGCAGCACGGTGCTCCGGACGACGACGACGTGATATTCGGACTTGTCGTGCAGCACCTCGCCGATCTCGCTGCAGACGCGCGTCAGGTACGTCAGGTCGAGGCTGCCGTTCTTGCGGCTCGGCGTGCCGACGCAGATGAGCGAGAGGTCCGTCGATCGCACCGCATCCTCTGTTGACGTCGTCGCCCGCAGGCGGCCCGACCCGACTCCGCGGGCCAGCAGATCGGCGAGGCCCGGTTCGACGATCGGACTGCGTCCGCTGTTCACCGCGTCCACCTTGTCGGGGACGACATCCACGCCGACCACCTCGTGCCCCTCGTCTGCGAACGCGGCGGCCGAGACGCTGCCGACATACCCGAGACCGAATACTGAGACCTTCATCCCTGTGTCCTTTGTGATGCGATACGTGCGGCGACCGGCGGGGCGGCATGCTGGTACGCCGCCGGCGCCGTCGTCGGACGGTGCGGCGCAGGCAGCGTCTGCACTCCCGAGCCGTCGATGAACGTGCGGTACCAGAGCTCGAGGTTGAGCAGCGCCCAGATGGCATCGCCGCCGTTCCGGAGGCCCTGGCCGTGTGCGGCGAGCAGCGCGGCGACGGCCGGCGCGTTGAAGAGTCCACGTTCGCGGGTTCGCCGATCGAGCAGGACGTCTTCCGCGACGTGCTGCCAGCTCCCGCGCATCCACTGCGCGAACGGGACCGGAAAGCCCATCTTCGGCCGCGCCAGAATCCTCTCGGGGAGCACGCCGCGCATGGCCTCGCGGAGGACGCGCTTCGTCGTCAGCGCGCGCAGCTTCAGGCGTTCCGGCAGGCGGGCCGCGAATTCGACCAGCTTGTGATCGAGGAACGGGACGCGGCTCTCGATCGACGCGGACATGCTCATCTGGTCCTGCTTCATCAGCAGTTCGACCAGATAGGTCTTCACGTCGGTGTAGAGCAGGCGCCCGAGCACGCCGTTCGCGCCGTTGACGCGGGCGTAGTACTGGAGCGACGGCGCGTACGGATCGCGCGCCGTGCCGCCGCCGGCCAGCAGCTCGCGCTGCAGGTGCAGCGGCACGCCGGCGAAATTGTCGAGAAACATCGCCTCGGCGCGCCGCGGCATGGCGAGGAACGAACGGCGTGCGCGGCGCCCGGCCGTGCCCGGAATTCTCGGCACGACCGCGCCGGCGACCAGCGACCGGATCGACGCCGGGACCACACGTTCGTAGACGCCGCCGGCGCGCCAGTTGAACAGCGCGCGCGGGTATTTTCCGTAGCCGCCCAGCAGCTCGTCGCTGCCTTCGCCCGTCAACACCACTTTCACGTGCTCGCGGGCCAGGGCCGACACGAAGTGCAGCGGCACGCTCGAGGGATGGGCGATTGGCTCGTCCTCATGCCAGATCAGGCGCGGCAGGGCGGCGAAGAAGTCGCGATCGTCGATGACCACTTCGTGGCTGTGCGCGCCGATCGCCTGCGCCACCTCGCGCGCATATTCCAGTTCGCTGAAGGCGCGGTCGGCGAACGCGACCGAGAACGTCTCAACCGGCCGATCGATTTCCCGCGCCATGAGCGCGGCGACGGCGCTGCTGTCGATTCCGCCTGAGAGAAACATCCCGAGCGGAACGTCGGCCATCAGCCGCAGGCGAACGGACTCCTGAAGCAGCTCCCGAAACTGTTCGACGAGACGGTGGTCGCCGCGCTGTTCGAAGGAGGGATCCGGACCGTCGAGCGGCAGGTCCCAGTACTGCTCGACGCGCACATTCCCGTCCTGGAAGATCAGACGATGGCCGGGGAGCAGCTTGAAGATGCCGCGGAAGAGCGTGTCGGTGCCGGCTGTGGAGCGCGTCGCCAGTACTTCCGGCAGGATCGATTCGTTCGCCTCGGCCGCAACCAGTCCGCTGGCGAGGATCGACTTGATTTCCGACCCGAACAGCAGACGGCTGCCGGCGCGCGCCCAGTAGAGCGGCTTGACGCCCAGACGATCCCGCGCCAGGAGCAGGCGCCGGCGGGGCGCGTCCCAGAGCGCAAACGCAAACATGCCGCGGAAGCGATGCACGCAGTCGTCGCCCCACTGCTCGTAGGCGTGCACGATCGTCTCGGTATCGCTCCTGGTCCGATAGCGATGTCCGGCCGATTCGAGCGCCGACCGCACGTCGGCGTGGTTGTAGATCTCGCCGTTATAGGTGACCCAGACCGTTTCATCCTCGTTCGCGAGCGGCTGATGTCCGCCGGCGAGATCGACGATGCTCAGACGCCGATGGACGAGGAGAGCGGACGCGTCCGCGTGCAGACCCGCGCCGTCCGGACCGCGATGCGTGAGGACGTCGCGCATCCGCAATCCCGACCGAGTGTCATGGTCAGCGAGGCCGTCGGTCGCCACGATGCCGGCAATGCCACACACGGTCGTTCAGTTGAGCAAGCGCCTTGCCACCGAATTGCTGAAAGATGGAGCGTTTCGGCACTCGCACGGGACCGCGCCGGCACGCCGCGGAAACGAATGGGCGAGAAGCGGAAAATCTTTACTCTGCCGTGGAGCCCGTACAAGAAAACTTCCAGCCATCGTCGCGTGCTGCACGCGTGATGGCTGGAAGCCCGTGTCCCGCCGCGACGCTGCTTACTCGCGCAATTCCACTGTCGGGCCGGTGATCCGCTGTCCTGAGGTCGTGACCCAGTCGGTCCGGAACGTGTGGTTGCCGCTCAGTGCGCTGCACCACCGCGTCGGGTGCGTGTACTTCTCTCCAGGCGACAGCGTCAGCGACAGCGTCGGAGCGCTGACCTGCGAGCCGTTGAAGAAATTGACGCGCTGGTTGAACACGACGGACGTCGATCCCTTGTTTTCGAGGATCTGCGCCCATGCCCACCGGTTGGGCGTGTCCGACTCGCAACCGTCCACGGGCAGGCTTGTCCGCGATACCGGGTTCGGCTCGACGGTGATGGTCACGCTGGCGCCGCCCGGAGTCGGCGTGGGGGTGGGCGTCGGCGTCGGTGTGGGTGTCGGCGTCGGCGTCGGCGTTGGCGTTGGTGTAGGCGTCGGCGTCGGGCTTGGTGTCGGTGTCGGCGTCGGGTCGGGGGATGTCGGGGAAGTGCTTCCGCACGCCACAGCCAACAACAGGGCCGCGAGGCAGACGAGTAGAAGTGAATAGACTCGGAACAAGTTGACTGACTTCATCGCCATGGACTCTCCGTTATTGGCAAAAACTCCACAAATCCAACCGCGCTCAATGGCGAGCAAAAGCTGCACCGCAATTGGCCGGCGCAGCCGTAGTGCCGTTTCCGCGGCAATCGACGGTCAGTCGGTTCCATGGCTGAGGAGGGTGTCGGTCGTTGATTTGGAACTAAGTGGTAATTCGCGTCCGTTCGCCGGGGGCGATATGCAAGCCGGCGGTCCCGTGGACGGTCAGCGCGCCGGCCGCCTCCGCTGCACGCCAGTCGATCTCGCCGTGGCGGACGACGAGGTGCACATCGGGGACTGGTGCGTCGGCGGCTAAGGATGGCCACTCGTCGTGACTGCTGACGGCATGCTGCGCGTCGATCATCGATAACGATTGCAGCCGGCCGTTCGCGGTGACGTAGTGGAACATCGCGGCGTCCGTTTCGAACTCGCCGACGCGGCAGACGGTGCGGGCCCGCGCCGGATCGGCCGAGCGCACGAGAAACGTCGCCGTTCTCGCGCCGTCCTCGACGTGGACGATCACGCCGGCGCCGGGGTCGTTCATCTGCGTGCACCGCAGCGTGGGCGACCGGAATTCACCGCCGCTGCCGATCCAGGTGACAAGGACCAACGGGGCTTCGGCGGTGGCGTTCACGCGCGCCGTAGTCGCCGGCACCAGCTGTCCGTAAACTGGCGCACACCAGCCATCGCCCCCCTCCTCACCGCGTACGACGGTCACCTCGCCGCCGTCGCAGAGCATCCACACGGACGCGCCGTCGCCATGTGTTGCGCGCAGCCGTCGATCGGACGCCGTCACCTGCCACGCCGGATCGAAATGCCAGCGCGCGACGGCCGAGTGACGACACGTGGCCACGGAGGCACGGAGCCGCGGAGGCGAAGATTCTTGGCCCCCGTGCCTTCGTGTCTCCGTGGCGCTCTTGTGCTCCAGGTCGAGGATGGCGTCCACGATCAGAAATCCTGCGTCCGAGGTCCTCACGACCGTCCGGCGGTGGCGCGCCGGCAGATAGCCGTCGTGCTCGGCTTCGAACACGTCGAACGCCGGATTGATCCGGCAGGCGACAACGCGGGCATCCACCGTCGATCGCCAGTGAAATGGACCGTCTGGCAGCGATTGCGGGCGCCCGTCGAGTGTGACGGTGTTGTGGCTCGCGGTGCTCCGCATCCGGTCCCGCAGCGCGGCGTCCATCGTGTAGGTGGACGTGCCTGGGTCGATCAGCAGCGGCCGTCCGTCGATCGACAGCGTCAGCGAGAGCGCGTCGGCATGTGCGTGACCGCCGTTCTGGTACCCATGAGGGCCGGCGTCGACGACGGCATGACTGCGGCCGGCATCCCTCGCCACGAAGTAGCCGGTTTCACGCAACAGACACGAACGTGGCGTTGACAAGGTGGTCGGCAGCAGGCCGGCGCGCGGTCCCGCGATCCACAACGCTTCTTCGGGAACGCCCCACGCAGCCAGTTCGGGCTTTCCGAGGACGACGGCCGCAACCGCCAGCGAGTCGCGCACGTCATCGGAGGGACGGCCGGTCATCGGCCACAGCATCCCGCCGTCGTCGTCGCCGATGAGGGGGAGGCGCCCGTGCTCGTCTGCAATCGTGCGTGTGAAGCCGGCGAGCCGGCCTGCGGCCTCCTCGAAACGGCGGCCGGCGGCTTCATCTCGTCCGAGACGCGCGGTGAGCGCGGCGAGGAGGTAGAAGTCGAGCGTGTAGCGCTGGTAGTGAGTCGAGCGCTCGACATGGCCGCCGTCGGCCAGGATCTGCCGGTCGATTTCGTGAAGGAGAATCCGCCGGCCTGTTTCAACCCATCGATGGCTTGCGGCAAGCTCCGGCAGCGCCGTGCCCGCGACATAGAGGGCGAGCGCCTCGCCTGTCAGATGTGTGTTGGGGCTGAAGTAGTAGGAGAGATGGCGCTCGACGTGAGTGAGCTGGCGATCGAGTCCCAGCAGCATATCGACGAGCCACGGTGAACTCCCAACTCCCAATTCCCAACCTCCAACATGCTCTTCGTTGGGGGTTGGACGTTGGGGATTGGGAATTCCGAGGAGACAGTGCAACGCCCACGTCCATGAGATCGCGCGGAAGCCGATCTCCAGCATGCTCGCCCAGTTGATGCCGACATACGGCTGGTTGTGAGCCAGCCAGCTCTCGAGCTCGCTGCAGATTCCCCGGGCGTAGCGGGAGTCGCCGGTCAGCCAGAGTGCGCGTCCAAGCTGGAGCCAGTGCTGATGGCGGTTCAATTCCCAGATGATCTTGTGGTCGCCGATCTCGGGACTGAGGAACGGCACGTCCGCGTAGAAGACGCGCGGTGCGTGGCGGCCGTGGACAGGATCCGCGTGCCAGTCAACGCGTCCGTCGCGCGCGCGCACGCCGCGGTAGCCCAGCAGATCGTAGGCTCCGTCGAGCACGCGGTCCGCGCGTGAGGCGGCGTCGCGAACGGCACCGGGCCAGCGCGCCAGCACCTGATCGCGCAACGCCGTGGACGATGACGGATCGAGGACGAATCGCGCCGGGCGCGCGGCGATGTGGGCGGCCAGTGCGTCCTGCACGCCCGCCCAGTTTTCCCGCCGGATATCGTCGCCGCAGACGTCGCGGGCGGCAGCCGTAAGAACGCCGCTGACATCCTTCCGTTTCCATCGCGCGGCGCCGGTACGCATGCGGACACGTTCCGCGGCCGTATGAAGCGCGTCCTGACCTCGCCATCGCCATTCGTGCGGCGACATCCGCCGCAGCCGGTCGAACGTCGGTAGGGGCCGACGTTGGCGTCGGCCTTTCAGCGGATGGGACCGTTTCACGCGGGCTCCTGCGCGTGCAACGGATGCTCCGTCGTCTTATTCGACCGTGCCAGGGTTCGATAGATGGCACGCCATGATTCGCGAGCCGTGCGCCACTCGTACTGCTCGCATTTCGCGTGTGCGGTTGCCGCAAGCCTGCGCGCGACGTCCGGATGTTCGATCAGCTCGATGATCCGGTTGGCCACTTGCTCCGGGTCGTTATCGGGTGCGAGAAGGCCATCTACGCGGTCCCTCACGATTGCTGGTACTCCGCCGACGGCGGTCGAAACAACCGGCAATCCGCTGGCGAACGCTTCGAGGATCGAGAGCGGCATGTTGTCGACTACGGGCGTCTGCACATACGCGTCCGCGGACGCGTAGCAGCCGGCGATTCGTTCCGGCGGCACCGCACCGGCGAAGTGGACATCGCGCAGCCCGAGGGCGCCCGCCAGGTCCTTGAGCGCGGCTTCCTGCGATCCGCTGCCGACCAGCGTCAACGACACATCCGGCAGGCGCGCCTGGAGTCGCGCGAACGCGCGCAGCGTGCACGCGACGTTGTAGTTCGGCTCGAAGTTGCGCGTCGAGAGCAGCGTGAACGGACGTTTGCCGGGATCGCGAACGCGGTACGCGAACGCGTCTCGATCGACCGTGTTGACCACGACGGCGGCATCGATGCCGAAGCCTGCGAAGACATCACGCAGGTACGCGGAGGGCACGACGTTGACGTTGACCGCTCGGCGCAGCGTCGTGCGTGCGATCCATGAACGGCGCAGGTGATCCGCTGCCTCGCCGCTGTGATAGTTCAACAGCACCGGCTTGCCCAACAACCGGCTGACGATCACCGCCGGAAGAGGCGCCAGCAGAAAGGACGAGTACGACGCAGAGAAGATGTGGACGACGTCCGCCCGGCGGAGCTCACGGATCAGCAGTGGCCAGTAGCACAGCTGCGTGACGATCGTCCGCACGTATTTGATTCGCAGCAGCCGATCGAAGGGGGGCTCAGGAATCGGATCGATCGGAACGATCCACGCGTCAATCTCGCGATCACCCGCCCAGCCGTTCAACAGCCGATTGGCCTGCACCGCGTGTCCGCCCAGGATTCGAAGCGACGCGACGACGATCGCGACGCGAAGGCGGGGAGGAGAGTCGGGGTGCATACGGCTGGGCCTTACCGGATCTGTCGAGGTGCAAACAAGATGACCTGAGCGGTTCGCTCGACTCGTCCGTATTCGCCGCCATCACGCGATTCACCTCTGCCGTATAGGGTCATCGTCAATTTGATGACTCCCTCGAGCGCTGTTGCGGGATGGTCAATGCGGTTTCGATCGTCGATTCGTCCGCGCCGGAGGACGAACGAAAGGAATTCCGCGGGCCGGGCGGCGAATCGACGGCTCATTGAATTTCGCGCCGCACGCCACTTACGTTTCTGATCGGTGCGCTGCCGGATTTGTAATGTGAATCTGCATCCGGCTGCCTGACGCTGCACACAAACGCGCGAAATCACTCGGAATTTCGCGATGATCGCGTCGCACGGCGATCGGCCCCGCGATTGCCCTACAGGCGCGCCAGCAGTTCTTTCCAACCCAATCTGATTTCTTTCTCGAACGGCTCGCCCAGGGCGGACGCGCGGGGCAGGCCGTTGGTGATCGGGGAAGCACTGCGCTCGTGGAGCGCACGCGCGTAGCGGGAGTCCCTCTGTCTCTCCTCCGCATGTCCTGCGAGGACGCCGCAGCGCCGACGCGGCAGGTCCGAGTTGTCGGTCAAGGAGGAGTGCCGTGTTCCAGGAAGTCCCCCGCATTGTCCGAGCCGCCGGCCGCGCCCTTGGCGCGATTCTGATTGTCCTCAGCGCCGCGAGTTCGGTGGACGCGCAAAGCGCCACAGGTGGATTCGTCGTCAGCGCCGGCGACAGCGCGGTTCGCGCGCCCATTACCGCCGCCCAGGCGCAGGCGTTTCTCCCGCAGCGCGGCATCTTCACCTTTCCGGCGCCGTACGGGACGCTGGGCATCCGCGTCACCAACGCCAGCGATTGCAGCGGCGGGGACTGCGTCGACTACGGCTACTCCTACTGGAACAAGATCAAT